>NZ_JBGCCA010000035.1:0-119445 GCF_041261265.1 Streptacidiphilus sp. MAP12-33 | reverse complement strand
CGCCCTCGCGTCCGAGCCTGAGCTTGCGGCCCCGCTCGCCCTCGCGTCCGAGCCTGAGCTTGCGGCCCCGCTCGCCCTCGCGTCCGAGCCTGAGCTTGCGGCCCCGCTCGCCCTCGCGTCCGAGCCTGAGCCTGCGGCCCCGCTCGCCCTCGCGTCCGAGCCGGGGGCCGTGCCGGGGGCCGGGCCTGTGGCCCAGCCTGCCGGCGTGCCCGCACCCGTCGCCACCTCCGCCCCCGTGGGCGTGCCGGGGGCCGAGCGGTTGCGGCGTTGGCGGTTGGTGCTCGGTGGGGACGCGGACGGGACGGGTTGCTCGCTGAGCGGGCGGGACGCCGCGATGGACCGCGCGCTCGCGGCGCTCTACGCGCCCCGGGCCGGGGAGGGGGGTTCGCGCAGCGGTGGGCTCGGCGGGTCCGCGCCACAGGTGGCGCGGTGGCTGGGCGATATTCGCAGCTACTTCCCCAGCAGCGTGGTCCAGGTGATGCAGCAGGACGCGATCGAGCGGCTCGGGCTGACCAGGCTGCTGACGGAGCCGGAGATGCTGGAGGCGGTCGAGCCGGACGTGCACCTCGTCGGCACCCTGCTGTCGCTCGGCAGGGCGCTGCCGGAGACGACCAGGGAGACCGCCCGCGCGGTCGTGCGGAAGGTGGTCGCGGATCTGGAGCGGCGGATCGCGACCCGGACCAGGTCCGTGGTCGGCGGAGCGCTGGACCGCAGCGCTCGGACCACCCGGCCGCGGCACCGAGACATCGACTGGGACCGCACCATCCGCGCCAACCTGCGCACCTACCTGCCCGAGCGGCGCACGGTCGTGCCCGAACGTCTGGTCGGCTTCGCCCGGGCGCGGCAGGCACTGAAGAAGGAGGTGATCCTCTGCATCGACCAGTCCGGTTCGATGGCGGCGTCCGTGGTGCACTCCTCGGTCTTCGGCGCGGTGCTGGCGTCCATGCCGTCGCTGCGCACGCGGCTCGTCGTCTTCGACACCGCCGTGGTCGACCTGACGGAGGAGCTCGCCGATCCGGTGGACGTGCTGTTCGGGGTGCAGTTGGGCGGCGGTACGGACATCAACCGGGCCCTCGCCTACTGCCAGTCGAGGATCTCCCGGCCCGCCGACACCGTGGTGGTGCTGATCAGCGACCTGTACGAGGGTGGCATCCGGGAGGAGATGCTCAAGCGGGTGGCGGCGATGAAGGCGGCGGGGGTGGAGTTCGTCGCGTTGCTGGCGCTGAGCGACGAGGGGGCGCCCGCGTACGACCGGGAGCACGCGGCCGCGCTGGCGGCCCTGGGCGCGCCCGCCTTCGCCTGTACGCCGGACCTGTTCCCCGAGGTGATGGCCGCGGCCCTGCAGAAGCTCCCGCTGCCGATACCGGAGACGTAGGGCCGCCGGGCCGCTCCGCCGCCGGGCCGGAGCGCCGGTGGGCGCGGTCAGCGGGGGAGGGGGAAGGCCGCCCAGACGGTCTTCCCCACGCGGCCGGGGTGCGGGAGGGAGCCCCAGGCACTGGCGAAGGTGGTGATCAGCAGCATGCCGCGTCCGCACTCGTCGTCCTCGGCGGGCCGTTCGACGCGGGGGATGTCGTGCGCGTCCTCGTCGTCGACCTCGACGAAGAGCAGGCCGCGTGCGCTCCACAGTCGGCAGACGAGGCGGCGGCTGGTGGTGTGGCGGACGGCGTTGCCGACCAGTTCGGACATGCACAGCTCGGTGTCAGCGAGTGTCTCGGGTTCCAGGTGCCACATGGCCGCAGTGATCCGTACGAAGCGGCGGGCGTGGGCCACGGACGCGGTCTCGGCGCTGAAGGCGGCGGCGGCCTGCCGGTCCATCGCCCAGGTGGAGCGCGCGCTGCCCATCTCGGCCGGGTCCAACGCCCCCGGATTCAACGACCCCGGATCCAACGACCCTGGGCCCAACGGCTCTGGGTCCGACGACCCCAGGTTCAGCGGCGCCGGGTCCGTCAGCCCTGGGTCCCGTGCTGTGGGGGCGGGCTCGGAGAAGTCGGCGGGGTGTGCCCGTGCGGCGGCGGGCGAGGGAGGGGTGGAGCGCGGGAGGACCCTCGGGGGGCTGTCCAGCGTGTCCAGGGGCGAGCCGTGCGGGTGTGGCCGGTCCGGCTCCGGGGCTACCTCGGTCCCCTCAGGACCGAGGCCGGGTCTGTGCGTGCTGCTCTGCATCGTGCGTCCGCTTCCAGGGGCACAGGGGGTGGCGGCCCACCGTTCGCTGTGACGTATCCGTTATACCCGTCGGGCCCGGGGCGCACGGGCCGTTCCGCTGATCCCGATCTTTGCGACCCGGTGGGACGTGCGAAGAGGCCCGTCAGAGCCGCGGACGGGCTCGGTGCGCCGGGCGTGTCGGGCGCGTGTCGAACGGACGGCGGAAGGACGGCGGTCGGACGTCGAACGGACGGCGGAGCCTCGCCGCAGGTGGGGCGGCGGGGCCGCGTACCCCCGTTGTGATGGTTATCACCGCCGGTGGAGGGCCCTCGAGTGAACCCCGACCCCCGGACAGGGATAACCTGCGAGACGGACATGCCGCGTGCCACGCTGCCGTGTGCTCCCCGTAGCGAAGGCGCCGACGCGAGGTCCCTGCCAGGGCCCGCGTACCCCGCCGAATCGGTCCGTGCGGCACGCTGGGAAGACAAGCAGTCGCGATCACAAGGACGGACGCGCGTGGACCTCTTTGAGTACCAGGCGAGGGACCTCTTCGCCAAGCACGGTGTACCGGTGCTGGACGGTGAAGTCATCGACACCCCGGAGGCCGCTGCTGCGGTGACCGAGCGGCTGGGCGGCCGTGCCGTCGTCAAGGCTCAGGTGAAGGTCGGCGGCCGCGGTAAGGCCGGCGGCGTCAAGCTGGCCGCCGACCCGGCGGACGCCGTGGAGAAGGCCCGGGCCATCCTCGGGATGGACATCAAGGGCCACACGGTCCACAAGGTGATGCTCGCCCAGACGGCGGACATCAAGGAGGAGTACTACGTCTCCTTCCTCCTGGACCGGACCAACCGGACGTTCCTCGCCATGGCCTCCGTGCAGGGTGGCGTGGAGATCGAGGTCGTCGCGGAGGAGAACCCCGAGGCGCTCGCCAAGATCGCGGTCGACGCGGTCGAGGGTGTCACCCCGGCCAAGGCCGCCGAGATCGTCGCCGCGGCCAAGTTCCCGGCGGAGATCGCCGACCAGGTCGCCGACGTCCTGCAGAAGCTGTGGGTCGTCTTCGTCAAGGAGGACGCCCTCCTCGTCGAGGTCAACCCGCTGGTCAAGACCGGCGAGGGCAAGATCGTCGCCCTTGACGGCAAGGTCTCCCTGGACGAGAACGCCGACTTCCGCCAGCCGGAGCACGAGGCGCTCGAGGACAAGGCCGCCGCCAACCCGCTCGAGGCGAAGGCCAAGGAGAAGGGCCTCAACTACGTCAAGCTCGAGGGCGAGGTCGGCATCATCGGCAACGGCGCCGGGCTCGTCATGAGCACCCTGGACGTCGTCGCCTACGCCGGCGAGAACCACGGTGGCGTCAAGCCCGCCAACTTCCTCGACATCGGTGGCGGCGCCTCGGCCGAGGTCATGGCGAACGGCCTGGAGATCATCCTGGGCGACCCGGACGTCAAGTCCGTGTTCGTCAACGTCTTCGGCGGCATCACCGCGTGCGACGCGGTCGCCAACGGCATCGTCCAGGCGCTGGAGCTGCTCTCCAGCAAGGGCGAGGCCGTCACCAAGCCGCTGGTCGTCCGTCTGGACGGCAACAACGCCGAGCTGGGTCGTCAGATCCTGACCGACGCGAACCACCCGCTCGTGCAGCAGGTGGACACCATGGACGGCGCGGCCGACAAGGCCGCTGAGCTCGCGGCTGCGAAGTAAGGGCTGGGGAACCGAAAATGGCTATCTTCCTCACCAAGGACAGCAAGGTCATCGTCCAGGGCATGACCGGCTCCGAGGGCATGAAGCACACCCGCCGCATGCTGGCCTCGGGCACGGACATCGTCGGTGGCGTGAACCCGCGCAAGGCCGGCACCACCGTTGACGTCGACGGCACCGAGGTGCCCGTCTTCGGCTCGGTCAAGGAGGCCATGGCGGCCACCGGCGCCGACGTCTCCGTCATCTTCGTGCCGCCGGCCTTCACCAAGGCCGCGGTCATCGAGGCGATCGACGCCGAGATCGGCCTGGCCGTCGTCATCACCGAGGGCGTGCCGGTCCACGACACCGCCAACTTCTGGGCGTACAACAACCAGAAGGGCAGCAAGACCCGCATCGTCGGCCCGAACTGCCCCGGCCTGATCAGCCCCGGACAGTCCAACGCGGGCATCATCCCGGCGGACATCACCAAGGCCGGCCGTATCGGCCTGGTGTCCAAGTCCGGCACGCTGACCTACCAGATGATGTACGAGCTGGCCGACATCGGCTTCTCCTCGGCCGTCGGCATCGGTGGCGACCCGGTCATCGGCACCACCCACATCGACGCGCTGCAGGCGTTCCAGGACGACCCCGACACCGACCTGATCGTGATGATCGGTGAGATCGGTGGCGACGCCGAGGAGCGTGCGGCGGCGTACATCGCCGAGCACATCACGAAGCCGGTCGTCGGCTACGTGGCGGGCTTCACCGCGCCCGAGGGCAAGACCATGGGCCACGCCGGCGCCATCGTCTCCGGCTCCTCCGGCACCGCCCAGGCGAAGAAGGAGGCCCTCGAGGCCGCCGGTGTCAAGGTCGGCAAGACGCCGTCCGAGACCGCCCGCCTGGCGCGTCAGCTGATCGGCTGACCACCGCGCTGACCTGTGTGTGAAGGGCCGCTCCCACCTCGGTGGGAGCGGCCCTTCACGTTGCCCCGGCCGTCAGTGGTGCTTCTTGGACGGGGGTTGCTGGTGCGTGTGGCCGTGGGCGGTGCGCCCGCCCGAGGCCGCACCCGCCCAGGCGCCCCATCCGGTGACCGGCTGGCCGTGACCGCTGCCGGCGTCCGCGCCGGAGCCGGAACCGTGCGAGCCGCCGGAGTGGCGTGGAACCTTGGCGTCCGAGGCGGGCTTCGACTTCGGCTTCGGCATGATCCCGTTTCCGAAGGCGTAGGGCGTGAGCTCGGCCGCGGGCAGCGGCTTCGGCTGCATCGCGGCCGGGGCGACGTCCGCCACGCCCACGGTGGCCTGCGTGGGATGCCGGACCACGGGCTGCTCCGCCGGATGCAGGGGCGTGCCCCACACCAGGGACCCGCCCAGGAAGGCGGCCATGGCCACGGTCAGCGCCCCTGCGGCCAGGCTGAGGCCCCCGTCGTGCAGCCGGGCGCGGGTGCGTGTGACGCCGGCCGGTGCGTGCGGCGTGGTCCCCGCGCAGGCGCGCACCGCGACCGCCTCCAGTCGGCTGCCCACGCGGCGCCCGAAGCCCGGCGCGTCCGCGTCCGCGCCGACGATCCCCGGAACGGTTCGAGCCAGCGCGCGCCGGGCGCGCGCCACCCGCCCGAAGGTGACCGGCGTGCTGCCCTCGACCTCGGCGGCCGTCTGCGCCCAGTCCAGCCCGACGACGTCGTGCAGCACCAGCGCCCGGCGCTGCGGGCGCGGCAGCCGCTGGAGTGCCTTGAGCAGCGCGCGGTCCTGCGCGGTGAGAGGCAGCTCCGTGTCCTCCACGTCGGCCCCCGGCAGGCGGCGGTGCGGCAGGCGGAGCGCGCTCTGTGCGCGCGGCCCTGCGCTGTGCCAGGGCGAGAGCGCGAGCTCGCAGGCGGCGGCGCGCAGCCAGCCCTCGGGCGACGGGTCGGCGCTGACGGCCTGCCAGTTCGTCCAGGCCAGTTGGAAGGCGCGCCGCACGCAGTGGGCCGCGCGGTGGCGGCTGCCGGTGAGCAGGTACGTCTGCCAGGTCAGGCGTGGCACGAGGGCGGCGTAGAGGGCGTCGAACGCCTCCGGGGTGGCCGCGACGGACGCGTCCACGGCCTCGGCCTCGGCCGTCCCGGCCTCCGTAGCCGCGCCGTCCGGTACCGGGTGGGCGGGCAGACTCGCGGCACCCGGGAGGTGGCCGACGGGGGCGCCGTTGGTGCCGTCCCGGCCTGCCGGGTGTCCCATCGTCTCGGACCCGACACTGCGCGTTCCCGCCACCGCCGCGTGCCCCGAGCCCGCCGTCCCGTGCGGCCGCGGCCCTGCGGGTGCGGGGGTGAGCGAGGACAGCGACGGAGCCGCCGCCTCCCGCGGGGGCTGCTCCCGCCCGGGAGCCCGCTCGGCCCTGTCGCCTCCGGTGATGGGTTCGGCGCGTTCGGCCCGTTCGGCCCGGTTCACGAGACCCGCGCGACCCCGAGGAGTGCGGGTGCCCTTCGCCGAGGGGGCGTCCTCCGGCGGCGACAGCGGGCTTGCGGGAGTGGGGGTGGGGGTGGGAGCGGGGGAGGCCGTCAGAGGTCGACGGGCACTGAGGGGTTCTTGCGCTGACGGTGCGTCGACCGAGGTGGGTTTCGCCGGGGACGCCGCCCCGGACCTCGCTGCGGTGGCCCGCTCTGCCGTGTCGGGCGCGCGCGTGCCCGACACGGCGGGCGCCAGGGGAGTCAGACCGTCAGGAGCCGGAGCAGGAGCCGAGGCCGCCGCCGGAAGCGCAGCCGCAGCCGGGGCGCCGGAGGCGCCCGTCATGGCGGGGTCTGACGGGGTGCCGGGTACCCGGCGCTGCGCCGGGTCTGGGTGCCCGGTGGGGGGCGTCGATGCTGGCTGTGCGTCAGCCTCGCTGCCGCGTACGGACGGTGTCAGCGGAAGAGGCGGCGGGGTGGTCGCGCGGGGGCGGGACGCGGCGCGGCGGGCGGCCTGCGCTTGGCGTTTGGTCCGGGAACGTGGGCTGTTGGGGGAGTCGGCAGGCGGCGTCATGCGAGCCCCGCAGGGGTCGTCGAGGCCACGGTGAGGCTCAGTCGCATATATGAATTGTTGGAGCAAAGAGTGACAACTGCATGTTTTGCGACAGATCGGGCGTGTCACGTGCCGAATCTGGAGCATGGCGCTCTTGGACCGACCCGCTCTGCTCGCCGGTGCCGGCGCGGCCGCAGCGGGGTGGGGCATCGTCGCGGTGCCCGTGTTGCTGCTGTGGGTGGCGACCCCGTATGCCGACGGGGATCTGACGGCCGTACCGAGACTCGCGGCGGCCCTGTGGCTGCTCGGGCACGGCGGGCCACTGCGATGGGACGGGCCCGCCGGGCACGCGACGCTCGGCGTGGCACCGCTGCTGGTGACCGCGCTGGCCGCCGGGCTGGTGTGGCAGGCGGCGGCGCGCACCGGGCGACGCGGCGAGGTCGTGGCCGGGTATCTCGCGGTCGCCGTGCCCGCGTCGTTGCTGGGGCTTGGCAGCGCGCCGAGGACCGAGCCGCTGCCGGACCTGTTCTGGGCGGCGCTGCTCGCGCTGTTCGCGGCGATGGCGGGCGCACGTCGGGCCACGGGCGAGTGGGGTGTCGTGGCCGCCTGGCGGGTGGTCAGGACGCGCGGCGAGTGGCTGGGCGTCTGGCCGGTCCCGGCGCCGGACGGCGGCCTGGCCCGACTGCTGGAGCGGGCGCGCACCTTCGCGCCCGAGCGAGACGAGGCGCTGCGCGCCGGGCTCGCCGGTGCGCTCGCCCTGCTGGGCGGCGGCGCGGTGGTGTTCGGCGTCTCGATGCTGGTCCACCTCGGCGCCGTCGGGACGCTCGCGTCGCTGCTCGCGCCGGATCTCGTCGGTCGGTTGTCGTTGCTGCTGCTCTGCGTGGTGCTGCTGCCCAACGCCGTGATCTGGTCCGCGGCGTACGCGCTCGGCACCGGCTTCGCGCTGGGCGGGCACGCGGCCGCGGTCGGCACCGCGCCGCTCGCCCCGGTCGCCCTGCCACTGCTGGCGGACGCGCCCACGCCGGGCCGTTCGGCGCTCGGGCTGGCGGCGCTGGCCGCGCCGCTCGCCGCCGGCGCGGTGGTGGGCTGGGCGCTGGGCCGCGACGCGGGGTCGGCGGGCCGTGACGGGCGCGACGTCGCGAAGGCCTCCGCGACGGAGACGGGAGCGGGGACGGGAGCGGAGACCGAGGCGGGGTTCTGGGCGCGGCTCCAGGCAGGGGCAGGGGCAGGGATCGGCGCAGGGATCGGGACGGGGCCGGGCACGGACGGGGCGGTACCCGCGCTGGAGGAGGCGGGCGCCGGGGAGGGGCCGCCGGTCCCGTCGCGCGGTGCGGCGTCCCTGGCGGCGCGCGTGCTCGGCGCCGCGGTCTGCACGGGTCTGCTGGCGGGGACGGCCGCCCTGTGGGCGGGAGGCGCGCTGGGCGACGGTGCCCTGGCCGTGGTCGGGCCGCCCGTCGGCTGGACCGCGCTCGCGGCCTTCGTCTGGACCGGCACCGTGGGTCTGCCGACCGCGTTCCTGCTGCGCTGGTGGCACGCGCGAGCGGGCACGCGTCCGGCCGCCGTGGACGAGACGGACCGCTACGGCGAGGGCGTGAGTGACGACGACGGTGCCCTGGTCGTTCCGGGCCTGGCCTGGGAGGCGGGCGTCGAGGACACGGCCGGGGCACCGTGGTTCAGGCTGTGGCGGCGCACCCCGGCCACGAAGTGATCCAGGTGCCGCGCCCGGGTGCCGCGTCCGGGCGGACCGGTGGCTCGGGCCGGGTCAGCTGCCGTTCAGCTGGGTGAGCCAGGCCGGCGGGCGCGGGGAGACCGAGGTGGCGCAGGCGTCGTAGCCGGCCTTGGTCAGGGCGTTGGCCTGGCAGTCGTAGTAGCTCTTGTAGTACAGCTGCACGCCGAACACCACGGCGACCAGCGCCAGGCTGACCGCACCGGCGATGACGCCGCCCAGCGCGGCGGGGACGTGCGGCCGCGCCGGTGCGGGGCTGTACGCGGGGGTGTAGTGGCCGGGGCGGGCCGGCATCGGCTGGACGCCGGGGGGCGTCGCACCGGCTGTGGCGGCCGGGGCCTTCCTGACGTCGCCGCGCAGGGCGCTGATGCCCCAGTACAGGGCGAGCGCGCCGAGCAGCAGGGTGACGTAGGGGACGCCGAGCACCATGAAGAAGAAGCCCCACATGCCGCAGAGCAGCGCCAGCCGGGACCGGCGGAACACCGGGTCGGTCGGGTCGTAGCGGGGACCGGGCGGCGGGTAGGGGAAGCGCGGCGTCGGCGGCTGCTGACCCTGGTAGCCGGGGCTCCACGGGTGCGGCGGCGGGACCTGGGCGCGGCCGCGCGAGCCGGGCACGCCGGGTGTTCCCTGCGTTCCGGGGTCGTCCGGCGAACCGGACGAGCCGGGCCCGTCGGATCCGTCGCTGGACCCGCCGTCAGGGGAGCCGCCGGCGGGGCGGGGCGCGCCGGTGCCGGTCGCGGAGCCCGGGTCGACGCCGGCGCCCGGGCGGGCGTCGTGCGGGTGGCCCTCGCCGGGGCCGCCTGACTCCAGGCCGGCGCGCGAGATCGGGCTGCGCGGCTCCCAGGGGCGGTCGGGCGCGCCCGCGGGCGGCGGCGCGAAGGGATCCCGCGCCTCGGCGCCGGTCGCGCCGGTCGCGCCGGTCTGGGTGGTGTCGCCGCTGTGGCCCATGGTCTTCGCCGTAACTCCTGATCGCCTGCCGTTGCACTGTGCGCGCGTGCGCGGACCTCCCGCAGGGGCCCGCAGGGACACCCTCTCACCTGGCGGGGCCGCGTGGCGTGCGACCCCAGGATGATCGTCGGTTCGGGCGGGTGCGGGGATGCGCGCGCGTTGCCGGTAAAGTTGCTGACGGACGGCGCGCTCCCGAGGTTCCCGTCCGGCCCGCGGGACAACCGCGGGCACCGTTCGGCGGACGCGGATGCCGGTCACAGGATGACACCCCGCGGCGGCCACCCGAATGAGCTCGACGTACGGCCCGGCGGCGTGACCCGCGGATGACGCGCGAGGTAGGCGAAGCGCGACACGGCACCGGACGGCGGAGAGCCCGACCTGAAGGACCGAGCTGTGGCTCTTGCGCCCGGTAGTGCACCGCTGGACTTCGCCGCCCCCGCGACTCCGGCCCGACTCGTCGTCCTCGTCTCCGGCTCCGGCACCAACCTCCAGGCGCTGATCGACGCCGCCGCCGATCCGGCCTACGGCGCCGTGATCGTGGCCGTCGGCGCCGACCGGGACGCGATCGCGGGCCTGGAGCGCGCCGAGAAGGCCGGCATCCCCACCTTCGTGCACCGGGTGAAGGACTACCCCGTGCGCACCGACTGGGACGCCGCGCTGACCGGGACCACCGCCGCGTACGCGCCGGACCTGGTCGTCTCGGCCGGATTCATGAAGATCCTCGGTGGCGCTTTCATGCGCCGCTTCGAGGGCCGCATCGTCAACACCCATCCCGCCCTCCTCCCCTCCTTCCCCGGCGCGCACGGCGTGCGCGACGCGCTGGCGTACGGGGTCAAGGTCACCGGCTGCACCGTGCACCTGGTGGACGAGGGCGTGGACACCGGACCGATCATCGCCCAGGGCGTGGTCGAGGTCGCCGACTCGGACCACGAGGACGAGGGCGAGGCGCTCCACGAGCGCATCAAGGACGTCGAGCGGAAACTGCTCGTCGACGCCGTGGGACGGATGGCCCGCGAGGGCCACCGGGTGGACGGACGCCGGGTGCTGATCCCGGTGCCGGTCGCCTGACCGTCGCCGCGGGGACAACACATCAACCGCGCCGGTGGGGTGGTCATCTCGCCGGGGCATTGCAGAAGGATTCGGTAATGAGCTCAGGCAGCAACCAGCCGCAGCCCACCTCCGAGAACGTTCGTCCCATCCGTCGGGCGCTCGTCAGCGTCTACGACAAGACCGGCCTGACGGAGCTGGCCCAGGGTCTGCACGCGGCCGGCGTCGAGCTGGTCTCCACCGGTTCGACCGCGGCGAAGATCGCCGGCGCGGGCGTGCCGGTCACCCCGGTCGAGGAACTGACCGGCTTCCCCGAGTGCCTCGACGGCCGTGTGAAGACCCTGCACCCGCGCGTGCACGCCGGCATCCTGGCCGACCTGCGCCTTGCGTCGCACCGCGCGCAGCTGGAGGAGCTGGGCGTCGCGCCGTTCGACCTCGTGGTCGTGAACCTGTACCCGTTCGCCGCGACCGTGGCCTCGGGCGCCAGCCCGGACGAGTGCGTGGAGCAGATCGACATCGGCGGCCCGTCGATGGTCCGCGCCGCCGCCAAGAACCACCCCTCCGTGGCCGTGGTCACCTCGCCCGCGCGTTACGCGGACGTGCTGCAGGCCGTCACCGACGGTGGCTTCGACCTGGCCACCCGCAAGCGTCTGGCCGGTGAGGCGTTCGCCCACACCGCCGCCTACGACGTGGCCGTGGCCTCCTGGTTCGCGAGCGAGTACGCGCCGGCCGACGAGGAGCGTTTCCCGCAGTTCCTCGGCGCCACCTACCAGCGCGAGAACGTGCTGCGCTACGGCGAGAACCCGCACCAGGCCGCCGCCCTGTACGTGGACGGCAGCGGAAAGGGCATCGCCGCCGCCGAGCAGCTGCACGGCAAGGAGATGTCGTACAACAACTACGCCGACACGGACGCCGCGATCCGTGCCGCGTACGACCAGACCGAGCCGTGTGTCGCGATCATCAAGCACGCCAACCCGTGCGGCATCGCGATCGGCGAGGACGTGGCCGAGGCGCACCGCAAGGCGCACGAGTGCGACCCGGTCTCCGCGTTCGGCGGTGTCATCGCTGTGAACCGACCCGTCACGGTCGCGCTGGCCGAGCAGATCGCGCCGATCTTCACCGAGGTCGTCTTCGCCCCGGACTACGAGCCGGGCGCGGTCGAGGTGCTGGCGCAGAAGAAGAACATCCGCGTGCTGCGCGGCACTCCGGCGCTGCCGGCGGTGGAGACCCGTGCGGTGACCGGCGGCATGCTGCTGCAGCAGGCCGACCGGATCGATGCCGAGGGCGACGACCCGTCGACCTGGACGCTCGCCTGCGGCGAGGCGCTGTCCGAGGCCGAGCTGGCCGAGCTGGCCTTCGCCTGGCGGGCCTGCCGGGCCGTCAAGTCCAACGCGATCCTGCTCGCCAAGGGCGGCGCCTCGGTGGGCGTCGGCATGGGTCAGGTCAACCGTGTCGACTCCGCTCGCCTCGCGGTCACCCGCGCCGGTGAGCGGGCGCAGGGTTCCTACGCCGCCTCCGACGCGTTCTTCCCGTTCCCGGACGGCCTGGAGGTGCTGACCGAGGCCGGCGTCAAGGCCGTGGTCCAGCCCGGCGGATCGGTCCGCGACGACCTGGTGGTGGAGGCCGCGAAGGCGGCCGGCGTGACGATGTACCTCACGGGGACGCGTCACTTCTTCCACTGAGCCCGACCTGTAGGGCATGACGAAGGCCCGCCGCTCCTCCTCGGTGCGGCGGGCCTTCGTCTGTCAGGAGGTCCTGGATCAGGCGGACTTCACGACAACGGTGTTCATGACCTTGTCGGCGAAGGTCTGGCTCTTGGCGTCCCACAGCGGCCAGAGGTAGCCGAGGTAGCAGACGAAGCCGTCCAGGAAGTGGGCGAGCTGACGCACGAACGCGCCACCGAAGCCGAGGTACTGGCCGTCGGCCTCGCGCACGACGCGGATGTTGACGGCGCGCTTGCCGATGGTCTGACCGGTGGTGCCCTCCTGGTGGATCAGCCAGAGACCGCCGGCCAGGCCGAGCAGACCGCCGAGGAGGATCAGCACCACGCCGAAGCCGTTGCCGCCCGAGGAGGTGTACTGGTTGGTGTTGGGGTCGTACGTCATGCTGGTCGCCGACATGGCGGCACCGACGATGTACAGGATGAGCGGGAGCAGGCCCACGACCACGAAGTCGATGAGCTTGGCCGCCACACGGGAGCCCCAGCTCGCGTAGGCGTTCTGTACGTAGCCCGCGTACGGGTCGGCGACCGGGTAGCCCGGGTACTGGGGCTGCTGCGGGTAGCCGTAGGCCTGCTGCTGCTGGGCCTGGGCGTACGGGTCCACCGGAGGCTGCTGCGGGTACCCATAGGCCGGCTGCTGCGGCTGCTGCGGCTGCTGCTGCGGGTAGCCGTAACCAGGCTGCTGGGGCTGCTGCGGCTGGCCGTACGGGTTGTTCGGGTCGGGCGGGTAGCTCATGTTCGTGCCTCCGGGCAGGGATGCGTGATGGATGGTGAAGCGCTGACAGCCGGTGAGATTATCGGAGAGGAACGACGCTCAGGTGGGCAGAAAGCCGAACCGGTGCAGTTGCCACAGCCAGGAGGCCGTCAACGCCGGGATGATGACGGCCCATCGGGTGCGTGAGGACAACCTCCGCCACCGCGCGCCGCCGCCGAGCGGGGCGAGCAGCAGGCAGAGGCCGACCAGTACGGTGACCGGGTTGGCCGCGATCGCGGCACCTACGTGCCCCGCGCCCAACTCCATGAAGACGGTCGTGCTGCCGCAGCCCGGGCAGGGAATGCCCGTGAAGCGCCGCAGCGGGCACAGCACGCCCGGATCGTGGCTGCGGTGCACCTCGGCCGCCACCACGGCCACGACCGCCGCGCCGCCGCCGCGGAGCAGCACGCGCAGCGGGCCCCCGTAGCGGCCGACCGCGAGCGTCGCCCAGCGGCGCTCCCACACGGCGCGTCGGCCCTCGGCGACAGTCCGGCCGTCGCCGGCATCTGCGCCCGTGGTCGCAGGCCCGGCGGCCGCAGTCCCCGTAGCCCCCGTCGTGACAGCCGTCGTCGTGACAGCCCCCGTGCTCACGTCCCCCCGAGCCCCCGTCCTTGCCCCTTACCGTTCTTACCGGCACCCATCGTCGCGAGCCCCCGTCGACATGTCCACCTCGTTCGCAGGTCCCGCACATGGTTGTGGCGGATTTGCAACCGGATCCGAACAGTCCATGTGCGACCATGTCGCGTCCCGTCCGCCCGGCGGATGAACGCCCGGTGGCCACGACCGCTTCCACGATCCGGGAGAATGGCGCCATGACCGCCCAGATTCTCGATGGCAAGGCCACCGCCGCAGCGATCAAGTCCGAGCTCGTCACCAGGATCGAGGCGCTGAAGGCGCGGGGGGTCAACCCCGGTCTCGGCACCGTCCTGGTCGGCGACGACCCCGGCAGCCACGCCTACGTGCGCGGCAAGCACCGCGACTGCGCGCAGGTCGGCATCGCCTCCATCCAGCGCGAACTCCCCGCCGACGCGACCCAGGAGCAGGTCGAGGACGTCGTGCGTGAGCTCAACGCCGACCCGGCCTGCTCCGGCTACATCATCCAGCTGCCGCTGCCCAAGCACCTGGACGAGAAGCGCGTGCTGGAGCTGATCGACCCGACCAAGGACGCCGACGGCCTGCACCCGATGAGCCTGGGCCGTCTGGTGCTGGGCGTCGAGGCGCCCCTGCCGTGCACGCCGTACGGCATCGTGGAGCTGCTGCGCCGCCACAAGATCGAGCTGGACGGCGCGAACGTCACCGTCGTCGGCCGCGGCATCACCGTGGGCCGCTCGATCGGCCTGCTGCTGACCCGCCGCAGCGAGAACGCGACGGTCACCCTGTGCCACACCGGCACCCGCAACCTGGACGAGCACCTGCTCAGCGCGGACATCATCGTCTCTGCCGCCGGTGTGCCGCACCTGATCAAGCCCGAGCACGTCCGCCCCGGCGCGACGGTGCTGGACGTCGGCGTCAGCCGCGTCGACGGCGTCTACACCGGTGACGTGGACCCGGCCGTGGCCGAGGTGGCCGGCTGGATCTCCCCGAACCCGGGGGGCGTGGGCCCGATGACGCGCGCGATGCTGCTGGCCAATGTCGTCGAGGCGGCCGAACGTGCTGCCGGTATCTGAGGATGCTGACGCGATGGCCCGCAAGCCCAAGGCGCGTCACCGGCCGCCGGTGAAGACCACCGGGACGTTCCGGCCCGAGGGCGGATCCGCGGCGGCCGGACGGGACAAGCCGGTGCCGGTGCGGCAGTGGCCGATCGTGCTGGTGCTGACGGTTGTCGGCGTCGGGTTGCTGGTGACTGCGCTGGACGCGTGGCGGGCGGGCATCGTCACGATCGGCGTCGGCATGCTGCTCGGGGCTGCGCTGCGGGCTGCGCTCCCGGAGGTCGGCATGCTGGCGGTGCGCAGCCGGTTCACGGACATCGTGGTGATGGGTCTGATGGGGGCGCTGATCGTCGTCCTCGCGCTCGCCGCTCTCCCCGATCCGGTGATTCATCTGCCGTTCGTCGGGCGGCTGGGCAACATGGTTCACAGCGACGGCACCGGGGACTGACGTTCACAGCGGCTGTCGGCAAGCACCGGTAAGACCACTGTGAACTGGGTTTATGCCGGGGCGGCCTGAGGCGTTCGGAAACGTGACGAAGGACTCCCGGAGGCGTGGCGACGCCGCGCCTCCGGTCCGGTCCGGTTGCGATAGCCTGACGCTGGTTCTCTCGATGTCGAGAAACTGTCGGCGACTGCTGCTGGAGAAGGTAGAAATGACCCGCACCCCCGTCAATGTCACCGTGACCGGCGCGGCCGGCCAGATCGGCTACGCGCTGCTGTTCCGCATCGCCTCCGGCCACCTGCTGGGCGCCGACGTGCCGGTGAAGCTGCGTCTGCTGGAGATCCCGCAGGGCGTCAAGGCCGCCGAGGGCACCGCCATGGAGCTCGACGACTGCGCCTTCCCGCTGCTCAAGGGCATCGACATCTTCGACGACCCGAACGCGGGCTTCGCCGGTGCCAACATCGGCCTGCTGGTCGGCGCCCGTCCGCGCACGGCGGGCATGGAGCGCGGCGACCTGCTCTCCGCCAACGGCGGCATCTTCGGCCCGCAGGGCAAGGCGATCAACGACAACGCCGCGGACGACATCCGTGTCCTGGTCGTCGGCAACCCGGCCAACACCAACGCGCTGATCGCCCAGAACAACGCCCCGGACGTCCCGGCCGACCGCTTCACCGCGATGACCCGCCTGGACCACAACCGCGCCGTCGCGCAGCTGGCCAAGAAGCTCGGCGTGGGCGTCGACGAGGTCAAGCGCCTCACCATCTGGGGCAACCACTCCGCCACCCAGTACCCGGACATCTTCCACGCCGAGGTCGCCGGCAAGAACGCCGCCGAGGCCATCGCGGACGAGAAGTGGCTGGCCGAGGACTTCATCCCGACCGTCGCCAAGCGTGGCGCGGCCATCATCGACGCCCGTGGCGCCTCCTCCGCCGCCTCGGCCGCCAACGCCGCCATCGACCACGTGCACACCTGGGTCAACGGCACCGCCGAGGGCGACTGGACCTCCGCCGGTGTCGTCTCCGACGGCTCCTACGGCGTGCCGGCCGGTCTCATGTCCTCCTTCCCGGTCACCGCGAAGAACGGCAAGTTCGAGATCGTCCAGGGCCTGGACATCAACGAGTTCTCCCGCACCCGCATCGACGCCTCCGTCCAGGAGCTGATCGAGGAGCGCGACGCGGTCAAGGAGCTCGGTCTCATCTGAGGCTCAGGTCTCAGCTGACCTCTCCACGCCTTCGCTTCGAGGCCCGGCGGCTCACTGCCCGCCGGGCCTCGAACGTTCCCACCGGCGTTCCGTGGCCCTCGTCCGGGCCGCGGCCGGCGCACCACCACAGCACCTGCCCGTCCTCGGTGCGCGGGTGCACGCCGAAGCCGTGGTCGGGGCAGACCGGCCAGACCCGCCACAGGTGCTCCATCGCCGACTCCTGCGCCGCGTCGGCGACCTGGTGGAGCCCGGCCTCCGGATCCTCGGGCAGCGGGCTGCCCTGCGCGCCCCAGGAGGGGAAGCCGACGTAGACGCCGTACTCGTTCAGCAGCAGGGCGAAGGGTTCCGCCTCCGGCTCGCTCGCGGCCAGGTCCCGGTTGAGCAGGACCAGCGCGTCGTGCCAGGCGGGGTAGAAGTCTCGATCCGTGAGCGTCTCCACCGCCGCAGACTAGCCGCCTTGTAGGCTGAACGGGTCGCGACTGGCGCACGGGGAACGGACCCCGAGGGAGCGGCGAGGCGCACCACCGCCGGACTGCCGTACGCCTGGGCAGCCGGGTCGGACCGGCCTACGACGGACGTAGAGCCGGGCAGAGACCCGGAGGAGAGCTGAGATGTCGCATCTCGCCCACGTGGACCCCGAGATCGCCGCGCTGGTCGTCGCCGAGGAGCAGTTGCAGGCCGACACGCTGCGCCTGATCCCCAGTGAGAACTACGTCTCCCACGCTGTGCTGGAGGCGACCGGCACGGTCCTGCAGAACAAGTACTCCGAGGGCTACCCGGGCAAGCGCTACTACGAGGGCCAGCAGAACATCGACCTCGTCGAGTCGCTGGCGATCGAGCGGGCCAAGACGCTGTTCGCGATGGACCACGCCAACGTGCAGCCCTACTCCGGCTCGCCCGCCAACCTGGCCGTCTACCTGGCCTTCCTCAAGCCAGGCGACACGGTGATGGGCATGGCGCTGCCGATGGGCGGCCACCTCACCCACGGCTGGGGCGTCTCGGCGACCGGCAGCTGGTTCCGCGGTGTGCAGTACGGCGTGGAGCGGGCTGCGAATTCCGAGAAGGGGGGCCGGGTCGACCTGGACAAGGTGCGCGAGCTGGCACTGGCCGAGCGGCCCAAGGTGATCTTCTGCGGCGGCACGGCCGTCCCGCGCACCGTCGACTTCCCCGGCTTCGCCGATATCGCCCGCGAGGTCGGTGCGGTGCTGGTGGCCGACGTCGCGCACATCGCCGGCCTGATCGCGGGTGGGGCGCACCCCTCGCCGGCCGGGCACGCGGACGTCGTCTCCACCACCACCCACAAGACGCTGCGCGGCCCGCGCGGCGCGATGCTGCTCTCCACCGAGGAGCACGCCAAGGCGATCGACCGGGCCGTCTTCCCCGGTCTGCAGGGCGGCCCGCACAACCACACCACGGCGGCGATCGCGGTGGCGCTGAAGGAGGCGTCCGGCGCGGACTTCCGCGCCTACGCCCACCAGGTGGTGGCCAACGCGCAGGCGCTCGGCGAGGAGCTCGCGGCCCGCGGTTTCGAGCTGGTCTCCGGCGGCACCGACAACCACCTGCTGCTGGTGGACCTCAGCGGCAAGGACGTGCCCGGCAAGGTCGCGGCGAAGGCGCTGGACCGCGCGGGCATCGTGGTGAACTACAACACCGTCCCCTACGACACCCGCAAGCCGTTCGACCCGTCCGGCATCCGCATCGGCACCCCGGCGCTGACCTCGCGCGGCATCCCCGCGAGCGAGATGGCCACCGTGGCGACCTGGATCGACCTGGTCGTGGGCGCGGCGAAGACCGGCGACGAGGAGACGGTCGCCAAGGTCCGCGCGGAGGTCAAGGCGCTGATGGACGCCCACCCGGCGCCGGGCCTGGCCGTCCGGTAGGTCGTCCGGCGGGCGCGTCGGCCGCCCGCCCCGGAGGCGGTCCGGGACGGGCGGCGGCGGTCCCTACACTGGCCCGGTGAGCGAGACGCTGAGCGACGCCGGGCTGGTCCTTGTTTTCATCCTCATCGGCGGGATCTTCAACGTCGCGGAGATCTCGCTGATCTCCCTGCGTGAGGGCCAGATCCGCGCGCTCGCCGAGCGCGGCACCAAGCGCGCGTCGCGGGCCGCCCACCTGGCCGCGGACCCCAACCGGTTCCTCGCCTCGGTGCAGGTCGGCGTCACCTGCATGGGTTTCCTGTCGGCGGCGTTCGGCGCGGACACCCTGGCGAAGAAGCTCTCGCCGGTGTTCGTGGGCTGGGGCATGGACAGCGGTGTGGCCGACGCTCTCGCCCTGGTCCTGCTGACGCTGCTGATCTCCTACGTCTCGCTGGTACTGGGCGAGCTGACCCCCAAGCGGATCGGCCTGCAGCGCGCCGAGTCGATCGCGCTGGCGGCGGCGCCGCTGGTCGACGTCATCTCGCGGGTGCTGCGCCCGGTCATCTGGCTGCTGTCGGTCTCCACCAACCTGATGGTCCGTCTGCTCGGCGGGGACCCCAAGGCCGGCCGTGACGCGATGAGCCCCGAGGAGCTGCGCGGCCTGGTGGCCGCCAACACCGAGCTCGGCTCGGACGAGCGCCAGCTGATCGGCGAGGTCTTCGCGGCGGGCGAGCGGCAGCTGCGCGAGGTGATGGTGCCGCGCACCGAGGTCACCTTCCTCGACGCGTCGCGGACGGTCGCGGAGGTCCGCGACGAGGTGCGGGCGTACCCGCACTCGCGGTACCCGGTCGTCGACGGTTCCTACGACCTGGTCGTCGGCTTCGTCCACGTCCGCGACCTGTACCGCGCGGACGCGATCGGCGCGGTCCGCGACATCGCCCGCCCCGTGAAGCTGCTGCCCGCGACCAAGCGGGTGCTCCCGTCCATGTCGGAGATGCGGCACGAGGGCCACCACCTGGCGATCGTGGTGGACGAGTACGGCGGCACGGCCGGGATCGTCACGCTGGAGGACCTGGTCGAGGAGGTCATCGGCGAGATCCGTGACGAGTACGACTCGCAGGAGCTGTCGACCACGCGCCGGCTGGCGGGCGGCTCGATCGAGGTGGACGGGCTGCTGAACCTCGGCGACTTCGAGGAGGAGACCGGGGTGGAACTCCCGGAGGGCCCGTACGAGACGGTGGCCGGGTACCTCGTCGCGGAGCTGGGGCGCCTGCCGCTGGTGGGTGACCGGATCACCACGGAGGACGGCTACCTGCTGGAGGTCGCCCGCCTCGACGGCCGCCGCGTCGACCGCGTCCGCGTGACGGCTCCGCCGTCCGGGGCTACGGAGTAGCCCTGAGGGGGCGAGGCTCTGCCGATCCGCGGCTCCTCTCCCGGCCTTCGGCCGGGAGGTGCCCCGAGGTGCCCCTGCGTGGGCGCGAGAAAGCCCCTGTGCGGATGGCCCTGCGCGATGAGGACCACCCGCATGTCGGTGGCTCGTCGCGCAGACGCGGCGGAGCCGCACATCGGCAGAGCCTCGCGCCCCCGGGTAGGGCAACCGGCTCACGCGGGTGGCCGCAGGCGGGGGGTGCGGGAGTAGGCGGTGACGACGCAGGCCTCGAAGGCGGCAAGGCACAGCAGCGCGGGGCCAGGGCCGAGGCGGAGCAGGAGCGCGCCGAGCGCGGCGCCGGCGAAGAGGCCGAGGATGGTGGCGGCGCGCCGGGCCCGGGCCAGTCGTGTCTCGGCGGGCCCGCGGAGACCGGTCGTGAGGAACTCGGTGACCGTCTTCGCCAGGGCGATCTGCAGGACCGTCGTCGGCATCTCGGGGATCCCGGCCTCCAGCAGCACCCGGGTGCGCCAGCCCATCGCCCCGGCGAGCAGCAGGACTGTCACGGCCTGGGCGTGGTCGGACAGGTGCGCCGAGCCGCTCGTGCCGACGGCGAACAGGCCGGCCACGGCCAGCAGCGCGACCTCGACCGCGAGGCCGCCGACGAACCACCGCTGTTCGCGCCGTTTCAGGCGGGCCAGCAGGGCGTGAGCCGCGATCAGCCCGGCCGCGAACGCGGCCAGCGCCTCGGCGGGGCGGGCGACGGGGGTGGCGGCGGTCCGGGACACCCCGAAGCCGAGGAGCAGGACGTTGCCGGTGGTGAGCGCGGCGAACGCATGACCGAGGCCCAGGAAGGTGACCGCGTCGACCGCTCCCGCGGTCAGGGTCAGCGCGAGCAGCACGAGGCTGGTCCGGACCTCGCCGCGGGGCGGGACGGCCGCGGTGGCGGAGCTGGCTGAGGCACTCATCCCGGTACTCGCTCCCTGACCGGGCCGGCCCTCGGACGGGGCTGGCCGTCTACCGGAGCGGTACCCGGCCGTGGCGGACGATGCGCCGCAGTCGCAGCCGTATCACCCGGCGGAGCCGGATGGGGGCCACGTGGACGAGGAGCTCTCCCTGCGGGCCGGGGGAGGGGGTGACCCGGTAGCAGCGGCCGCCGCGCCAGACGCGGCGCTGGCCGAGGCCGGGGTCGAGGGCGATCGGGCCGTCGACGGCGCGCCCCGCGTAGGTCGCCTCCACGCGCAGCGCGTTGCGCTGACGGGGGAGCAGCTCACGCAGCGGGACGATCGTCTCGTCGCCGCTGGCGACCCGGCCGACGGCGCCCGACAGCCAGGTGACCGGCTCCGGCACCAGGCCGGGGAGGGGACGCGAGGTGTGGACCCGCAAGCCGTCCGCCGCCCAGGACGCCGTCGCCGTGACCGCCTGCGGCAGCGTGCCGTGTTCACACTCGTGGCGGACCAGGGCGGTCAGTTCCGTTGTGAACCCGTGCTGCAGGCAGTGCAGCTTGAGCCGTTGCGACTCGTTGCACCGCGCCCGGATCGGGTCCGTCAGATGTGAACGGACCAGCTCGCCCGCCGCCGCGACCAGCTGTTCACGCTCCGCGCCGTCCAGTGCCAGGAACTCGCGGCCGAACAGGTTCACCACGTCACTGCGGATGTAGCGGTCGTTCACCTCGTCCCGGACCGCGCCCGGCGCGGTGAAGCGGACGGCGACGGCGACGCCCGCGGTCGTCCCGCGCAGGCGGTCGGTGAGGCGGGAGCGGGTGGTGATGTTGCTGCGGTCGTCGCGGGCCAGCAGGTAGTAGTAGTCGTAGTCGGCCAGCACCGAGATCCGGCGGGCCCGGAAGAACGCCTCCAGCACGAAGGGCGTGTCGCTGTAGACGGGCAGTTCCTCGGGGAAGCGCAGGCCGTGACGTTCCAGCAGCGCGCGGCGGAACAGCTTGGCCGGGGAGAGGGACCAGGCCAGCGAGGCGCCGGGGAAGCGCACGTCCGTCGCCGTCTCGCGGAACAGCTCGGGCGAGACCCACCTCCCGTTCACGCCCACCACCTTGCCGACCACCACGTCCGAGCCGACCCGCTCCGCGGTCGCCGTCAGCCGGCGCAGGGCGTCCGGGCCGAGGCGGTCGTCGGAGTCGAGGAAGAAGACGTACCGGCCGCGCGCCTCGCGCAGCGCCGCGTTGCGGGCGCGGGCGGGCCCGCCGCGGTCGGGGAGGCTCAGCACCGTCACGGTCTCGGGCCAGGCCGCGGCGATGCGGCGCAGCTCCTCGCCGCTGCCGTCGGTGGAGCCGTCGTCGACGGCGATCACCTGGAGCTCCCCGGGCGCCGTCGTCTGCGCGCGCAGGGTGGCGAACCAGGCGTCGAGGTACTCCCGGGTGTCGTGGACGGGTGTGATCACCGTCACCAGGGGTGGGGTCATCGGGGCCGATCCTCCCGGCGTCGTCACTGGTCCACCACGGTGAACAACGCGCGGGGCCGGGCCGAGGTGGCGGGCGGACTGGTGTCCGAGCCGCGCGGTGGCCGTCCGCCCCTCGGAGACACGAGAAAGATCGCCTGCCCACCTGCGAGAATGAGCGCATGGCCAACGACCGTCTCCGCGTGCTCTCGGGCATCCAGCCCACGTCCGGCTCCTTCCACCTGGGCAACTACCTCGGCGCGGTGCGCCAGTGGGTGGCCCTGCAGGAGTCGCACGACGCGTTCTACATGGTCGTGGACCTGCACGCGATCACCGTCGCGCAGGACCCGGCCGTGCTGCGTGAGAACACCCGCGTCTCGGTCGCCCAGCTGCTCGGCGCGGGCCTGGACCCGGAGCGCTGCACGCTCTTCGTCCAGTCGCACGTGCCGGAGCACGCGCAGCTGGCCTGGGTGATGAACTGCCTCACCGGCTTCGGCGAGGCCTCCCGGATGACGCAGTTCAAGGACAAGTCGGCGAAGCAGGGTGCGGACTCCACCACCGTCGGCCTGTTCACCTACCCGATCCTCCAGGTCGCCGACATCCTGCTGTACCAGGCGGACCAGGTGCCGGTCGGCGAGGACCAGCGCCAGCACGTGGAGCTGACCCGCGACCTGGCCGAGCGCTTCAACAGCCGGTTCGGGGCGACCTTCACCGTGCCGAAGCCGTACATCCCCAAGGAGACGGCCAAGATCTTCGACCTTCAGGACCCGGCGGCGAAGATGAGCAAGTCCGCCTCCTCGCCCAAGGGCCTGATCAGCCTGCTGGACGACATCAAGGGCAGCGCCAAGAAGTTCAAGAGCGCCGTCACCGACACCGACACCGTGATCGTCTACGACGAGAAGGAGAAGCCGGGCGTCTCCAACCTGCTCTCCATCTACTCCGCGATCAGCGGCCGCTCGGTCGAGGAGCTGGTGGAGCACTTCGAGGGCAAGATGTACGGCGCGCTCAAGACCGAGCTGGCCGACTACTACAGCGAGTGGGTCGCCCCCATCCAGGAGCGCACCCGCACCTACCTCGACGACCGGGCGGAGCTGGACAAGGTCCTCGCGCGCGGTGCGGAGAAGGCCCGGGCCGTGGCCGCGCCGACGCTGGCGCAGGCCTACGACCGGATCGGTTTCCTGCCCCCGGTGGCGCTCTGAGCATGGGCGGCGACGGGGTCATAGGCGGCAGCGTCCTGATCGGGGTCTCCCTCGCGGTGCCCGAGCCGTACGGCTCGCTGATCCAGGACGCGCGCACCGGGTACGGCGACACGCAGGCGCACGGCATCCCCACGCATGTGACCCTGCTGCCGCCGACCGAGGTGCCGTCGGCGGCGCTGGCCGAGGTGGACGGCCACCTCGCGCGCGCCGCCGCGGGCCATCGGCCGTTCCGGGTGTCCTTGCGGGGCACCGGCACCTTCCGGCCGGTGTCGCAGGTGGTCTTCGTCCAGTTGGAGCAGGGCGTGCGCGAGTGCCGGGCGCTGGAGGCGTCCGTGCGCTCCGGCCCGCTCGCCCGCGAACTCGCCTTCCCGTACCACCCGCACGTCACCGTCGCCCACGACGTGCCGGCCGAGGCGCTGGACCGGGCCCACGCGGACCTGCGCGGCTTCGAGGCGCGGTTCACAGCGGAGGGGTTCAGCCTCTACCGCTTCGGCGCCGACGAGGTGTGGCGCCCGGTGCGCGACTACGGCTTCTGCCCAGCGTAGTAGGGTCGGGAACCGTGCCCAGGTTCAGTGTCATCGTCCCCGCTTACAACGTGCAGGCCTACCTCGGCGAGTGCCTGCGGTCCGTGCTCGACCAGTCGTTCGCGGACTTCGAACTGATCGGTGTGGACGACGCCTCACCCGACGGGTCGGGGCGGATCTTCGACGAGTACGCGGAACGGGACGCCCGGGTGCGGGTGCTGCACCTCCCCGGGAACGTCGGCCTGGGCCGCGCCCGCAACGCCGGCATGGAGGTCGCCACCGGCGACTACCTGATCTTCCTGGACAGCGACGACACGCTCACCCCCGGCTCGCTGACGGCGATCGCCGACCGGCTCGACGCCACCGGTGGGCCGGACATCCTGGTCTTCGACTACGCCCGCACCTTCTGGGACGGCCGGGTGGTCCGCAACCAGGACTCGGCGATGCTGCGCGAGTGCCAGGCCGCGCCGGACGCGTTCGGCACCGCCGAGCGCGAGCAGTTGCTGCGGATGCTGATGGTGGTCTGGAACAAGGCGTTCAAGCGGGAGTTCGTCGAGCGGAACGCCTTCACCTTCCCGCCCGGGTACTACGAGGACACCCCGTGGACCTACCCGACCACGCTGGCCGCGGAGACGATCGCGCTGCTGGACCGGGTCGTCGTCCACTACCGCCAGCGCCGCATGGGCGGCAACATCCTGGCGACCACCTCGCGCAAGCACTTCGAGATCTTCGACCAGTACGACCGGGTCTTCGCCTTCGTCGACGCCCGGCCCGAGCTGCACTCGTGGCGGCCGTTCCTGCACCGCCGGATGGTCGAGCACCTGCGCGCGATCGGTTCACACCCGGACCGGGTGCCGATGGGCGACCGCCGCGAGTTCTTCGCGAAGGCCACCGAGGCCGAGCAGCGGCACCGTCCCGAGGGCGCCGCGGCGATCGAGGTGTCGATGCCGTTCAAGGCGAGCGCCGTCGGTGACGTGGTGCGGCGCGCGAAGAACGCCGCGGTCGCGGCCCAGCCCGGGGTGAAGCGGGCCATCTCCCGCCCGCTGGTCGGCGGCTTCGCGCAGGTGCAGCGTCAGCTGCCGATCGACGACGACCTGGCGGTCTTCGCCGCGTACTGGAACCGCGTCCCGGCGTGCAACCCCGCCGCGATCGAGGCGAAGCTGCGTGAACTGCGCCCGGACATGCGGACGGTGTGGGTCGTCGAGGCGGGCCGCAAGCGGGACGTCCCGGCCGGGTACACCACCGTGGCGCCGGGGTCACGCGGCTTCTGGGAGGCCATGGCGCGCGCCCGCTACCTGGTCAACAACGTCAACTTCCCCGACAGCGCCAAGAAGCGGCCCGGCTCGGTGCACGTCCAGACGCACCACGGCACGCCGGTCAAGAAGATGGGCCTGGACCTGCGCGACTACCCTGCGGCAGGCCTGACGATGGACTTCGACAAGCTGCTCACGCGGATCGACCGCTGGGACTACAGCCTCAGCTCCAACCGCTTCTCGTCGCTGATCTGGGAGCGCGTCTACCCGGCGCACTACCGCACGCTGGAGGCCGGCTACCCGCGCAACGACGTCTACGTGACGGCGGGCGCGGAGCAGGTCCGCGCGGCCCGGCGCGAGCTCGGCATTCCGGAGGGCGCCAAGGCGCTGCTGTACGCGCCGACGATGCGCGACTACCGGGTCGGCTACGAGCCGCAGCTGGACGTGGCGAGGCTCGCCGTGCGGCTCGGCGAGGAGTACGTGATCCTGCACCGGGCGCACTACTCCTACGACTCGGGCGCCAAGCTGTCGGGCGCGCGCGTCGTCGACGTCTCCCGGCATCCGTCGATCGAGCAGCTGGCGCTCGCCGCCGACGCGTTGATCGCGGACTACTCGTCGCTGACGTTCGACTACGCGAACCTGGACCGCCCGATCGTCGTCTTCGCGGACGACTGGGACGTCTACCGGGAGACCCGCGGCGTCTACCTGGACCTCGTCTCCGGCAAGCCCGGCGAGACGCCGGGAGCGGTGGCCAGGACCGAGGGGGAGCTCGCGGAGGTCTTCCTCGGTGGCGCGTGGCGCGACGCGGAGTCGACGGCGTTGCGCCAGGCGTTCCGGGAGCGCTTCTGCGAGTTCGACGACGGCCGGGCGGCAGAGCGGGTCGTCCGCACCGTGTTCCTGGGCGAGCAGACCCCGATGCCGTTCGTGCCGCTGGCCGACCGCACCCCCGCACCGCTGACGCCCTGAGCGGAACGCGGGCTGTCCCTCACTGTCGCCGAATGGCCCGCACGCTCTCCGTGACCACAGTCGTCGCGGTGGCGGTGAACTCGGCCACGAGACGATGACAGGGCCCCGGCTTCCCGCCGGGGCCCTGTCGTCGTCCCGTGCTCCTGAGGGGTTACCGCTCGAGCAGAGCGAACAGCTCTTCCCACTTCTCCAGGATCGTCTCCTTGGAGTAGCGCGCCACGTTGACCCGGGCCGCCTCGCCCATGCGGTCGCGCAGGTCCTGGTTCGACGTCAGCCGCACCAGCTGCCGGGCGAGTTCCGCGGTGTTGCCCGGTGCGGCCAGCAGGCCGTCCACACCGTCACGGATGATCTCGCGGACGCCCGGCGCGCAGTCGAACGCGGCGCACGGGACGGCGAAGGCCATGGCCTCCAGCAGCGCCAGCGGGAAGCCCTCGCCGCGCGAGGACTGGACGAAGACGCTGCTGTCGCGCAGCGCGCCGGGGACGTCGGAGGTCTGGCCCATCCACTCGACCGAGCCGTCCAGGCCCAGGCGCGTGCACTGCGCCTTCAGCTCCGCCTCGTCCTCGCCCCTGCCGTAGAGCTTCAGCGTCCAGCCCGGCGCCTGCGGCGCGGCCACCGCCCAGGCGTCGAGCAGCATGTCGATGCCCTTCTGGTCGTCCAGGCGGCCGATGCAGGCGACGGTCTTCGTCTCCCGCTTCGACGGCACCTCCGGCCAGACCGGCAGGGGGTTGGGCATGAAGCCGACGTTGTTCAGCTTCTCCAGGATCCACAGGTCGGCGTCCTCCTGCGTGAGCAGCAGGAGGCGGTCGGCCTCGGGGTAGTACTTCTTCACGCGGGCGAAGCGCGAGGAGTCCTTGGAGTACTCGTACGACTCGTGGCTCATCCCGATCAGGGGGATGTTCCTCCGGTCGGCGAGGCGGACGAACTCCATCGCCCAGACCTGGGTGACGATGATCATCGCGCCGGGC
Source organism: Streptacidiphilus sp. MAP12-33 (assembly GCF_041261265.1). Lineage (NCBI taxonomy): Bacteria > Bacillati > Actinomycetota > Actinomycetes > Kitasatosporales > Streptomycetaceae > Streptacidiphilus > Streptacidiphilus sp. MAP12-33. The sequence continues at coordinate 92,665 of NZ_JBGCCA010000035.1, read as the reverse complement.
CGGGCCGCCGCGAAGAGCGCTTCGAGCTTGGTCTTCATGCCGCGGATCGCGGCCTCGCGCTGCGCGTTGCGGGCGTAGCCGGAGACCTTCAGGCGCTGCTTGACGCCGCGCGGGTGGAACGGCGAGGGGACCTTGCCCGGGTGCAGCGTGGTGGTCGGGTAGGGCAGGTTCGGGCCCAGGTCGGCGGGGGTGTCGGTGTCGCAGATGCCGAGCACGTGCACGCTGTGCCCGCGCTCGGTCAGCATCCGGGCCAGCTGGTGGGACCAGGTGGTGACACCGCCGAGCTCGTCGACGCTGTTGGAGATGATGAAGACGTCACGGCCGGTGCCCACGGCGGCGTTCGTGCTCATGCCTGCTGGCCCTTCTGCTGCGTGCCGGCCGCCGGGCCGAAGAACCTGTCGACGATCTGGGCCGCGGCGCGGCCCTCGTCGTACTCGCCGAACCTGCTCGCGAACGCGCGACGCTTCTCCGCGTCCGCGTCGGCGCCGTTGCGGACCCCCTCGATCGCGTCGAAGAGCTGCTCCTGGGTCTCCACGAAGGGACCCGGCGCGGCCTCGCGCAGGTCGAAGTAGGTGCCGCGGGCGGCGCCCGCGTACTCCTCGTAGTCGTACGCGTAGAACACCATCGGGCGGTCCAGCAGCGCGTAGTCGAACATCACCGACGAGTAGTCCGTCACCAGCGCGTCGGCGAGGCCGAGCAGCGGGGTGATGTCGGGGTAGTCGGTGACGTCGACGACCTTGCCCTTGAGGGTGCGCGGCACGGCCAGGCGCTGCATGTAGTGCGAGCGCACCAGCAGGGTGGTGTCCTCGCCGAAGCGCTCGGCGAAGGCGACCGGGTCGAGCACCAGCTCGGGGGCCTTCTCCCGGAAGGTCGGCGCGTACAGCACGATGGTGCGGGCCGGGTCGATACCCAGCTCCTTGGCCACCGGGCCGCGCTCGCGCTTTCCGGTCAGCACCTCCTCGCGGCGGGCCGCGACCAGGGCGTCGTTGCGCGGGTAGCCGACGCGCAGCACCTTGGACTCGGGCAGCCGGTAGGCGCGCACCAGGGTGTCCACGTCGTGCTCGGTGCGGACCACGAAGTGGTCGAACCGGTCCAGCGCCTGCTGGTACTCGTCCTGCTTGTGGCGCGGCTGCATCCGGTACTCGGCCATGTCGAAGCCCATGCGCTTGAGCGCGGAGCCGTGCCAGGTCTGGATGTAGGTGGTCTCCGGGCGCTTGCGCAGCGCCAGCGGGTAGCCCTGGTTGTCGATCCAGTACTCGGCGCGGGCCAGCGCGTACAGGTACGGCCAGCTCCAGCGCTCCACGACCTCGACGTCCTTGCCGGGCTTGGGGAAGCCCTTGGGGGGCTTGGTGCCCTCGTAGGACCAGACGGCGTGGAACGGCACGCCGCGGCGGCGCATCTCCTCGTAGATGGCGCGCGGGCTGTCGCTGTACTGCTTGCCGAGGTGGCTCTCGAAGACGACCAGGCCCTTCTTGACGGGCATCCGGGTCATCGCGCGGTGGTACCAGCCCACCTTGGTGTCCGCGGCACCCAGGTCGCGACGCGCCTGCAGCACACGCTTGGCGGAGCGCTTGAGCGGGCTGCCGACCGGACCGCTCATCAGGTCGAAGAGCAGGCCGCGGCCCTTGCTCGCGGCCGGGCCGACGGCGGTCAGCTGGAACGCCAGGTGGCCGGGGCGGGAGACCTCGGGCTCCAGGCGGTCGGCCAGCAGCCGGGTCAGCCGGGGCCGGGCGGCGAAGACGCCGTCGAGGTCCAGCTGGTCCACCGACAGCGGCGGTCGGGTGCGCTGCTTGTCGACGCCGAGGTTCAGCCAGACGTCCCAGATGGTGTCGACCAGGCCGAGCGGGCGCAGGGTCCTGCTGATGTCGAGCGTGGACTCCCACTCGACGTAGTCGCCCTGGTGTGTGAACGAGGTCACCGGGAAGGAGAAGGTCTGCAGACCCTTGCGGCGGGCCTTGACCTCCAGCCGGCCGGAGAGCTGCGCCTTCTGCGGGATCAGGCCGAGCGCGTTGACGGTGCGCCCGGTGATCCTGACCGCGTTGCCGTCCTGCGGCTCCCAGCTCAGCAGCTGGGTGCGCAGCATCGACTCGCCCAGGCTGCGGGCCTGGAAGCCGACCTCGGTGACGTCGAGCATGCGGCGCCCGACCTCGTCGTCGAGGTGCTCGGCGCAGAAGTAGATCCGGCCGTCCCGCTCGACCAGCGGCATCGGGGTCTTGCGCGGGTTGCGCAGCCAGTCGATGGCCGGGAGCAGGTTCGCCCAGTCCTCCTTGATCAGGAGGTAGGCGCAGACGCGGTGCACCGGCTGGCACTCGTCGAAGACGTCGTACGGGATGGTGGCCAGGTACTCGCGGCTCAGCTCGGCGAACTGGTGCTGCCACTTCGGGCCGTGCTGCGGGAACTCGCGCAGGTAGAGCGGGATGTCGTGCTTGAGGAACTTGAGGTCCTTGTGGCGGCGCAGCCCGGTCTTGCCCTTCTCGGCGAGCAGGGCGTCGATGCGGCGGTGGATCTCGATCCGGTCCGAGAAGTTGCGGATCTCGTCGCGCCGGTTGGTGATCGACTTGTCCGCCTTGGCGACGTTCTGCCGCATGTACCACTTGTAGACCTGATTGGGGATCAGGGCGATGCGGTCGGCGGCCAGGTACGCCTGGGCCGAGTAGAGCAGATCCTCGTAGAGCAGACCCTTGACGAAGGTCAGCTTGTTGTCGAGGAGGAAGTCGCGCCGGTAGCACATGTTCGTCGACAGGGTGTCGAAGACGAACAGGTCGGGCAGCTCGGCGACGTCCTCCAGCACCTGGTGGCGCTGGTAGAGCCAGCGGTACCAGGGCTGCTCGCGCTGGTTGCGGGTGTCGATGTAGATCTGCGTGCTGAGGCCCGACACCAGCTCGGCGCCGGTGCGCTCGGCGGCCTCGACCATGTTCCGGCAGGCGTTGAGCTCGAGCTCGTCGTCGCTGTCGAGGTACATGACGTAGGTGCCGAGTGCCTCGGCGATGCCGCGGTTGCGTGGCTCGCCGCAGCCCTTGCTGTTCTCGGGCAGCTGGAACGCCCGCACCCGGCCCGGGTACTGGGCGGCCAGCCGCTGGGCGACCTCGAAGCTGCCGTCTGTGCTGCAGTCGTCGACGATCACGGCCTCCACGCTGTGGAGGGTTTGGTCGAGTACGGACTGGACTGCTCGTGGAAGGCGCTCGGCGTCGTTGAAGACGATGACGATGACGCTGACGTCGGGCGTACTCAAGGCGCTGATCATGACCTGTTCGTGAGGGTGCCGATCCCCGCTGTTGACCGCGGCACGCACGTTCGATTATGAGATTGCTTGCAGCTCATACCTTAATACATGCAAACATCAGTCAACGTGGCAGCGACATCCGACCGAACACCCCCCGCGAACGGGGGGTGAGCACGGCGCGAACGCGAGGGGGACCGGACCTGACGGGTCAGGAGGGCTTGACCGCGATCCGGCCCTCGTCCATGCGGGTCAGCAGCAGCCGGGCGCCGGTCTCCTCCAGGAACTCGTCCACCGCCTGGCGGGAGCCCTGCCAGTAGCCGTAGTCGTCGAGCAGCAGCACGCCGCCCGGGACCAGCCGGTCGTACAGGTGGATCAGCTCGTGCTTGGTGGAGCTGTACCAGTCGGTGTCCAGGCGCAGGATCGCGATCTGCTCGGGTGCCTGCTCCGGGATGGTGTCCTCGACCTTGCCCTGGACGTAGTGCAGGCGCTCGGACGGGTAGTCGATGCGGGAGAAGCCGTCCTGCACGTCGTCGAGCGTGGCCAGCGCCCAGATCGGGCGGTCCTTGCCCTGGGTGGCCAGCAGGTCCGCGGCGCTCGCGCCGTCGACGCGCTTGTCCTCCTCGGTGGGCTCGCTCATGCCCTCGAAGGTGTCGAACAGGTACAGCTCGCGGTCGGTGGCCTCCAGCGACAGCAGCGTGCGCGCCACCGCCTGCATCGAGCCGCCGCGCCACACGCCGCACTCGACGATGTCACCCGGGAGATCGTGCCGCGTGACGTAGCGCACCGACTGGATCAGCGCGTTCAGGCGCTCCAGCGAGGTCATCGTCCACGGCTTGACCGCGGTGATGATCTCCTTCGCGGTCTCGTCGTAGTCCGCCGGGAACTTCAGCGGCTTCGGCCCCGCCGGTGCGGCCGGCTTGGCCGGGGTCGCGACGGGGGCGACGGCGGGGCGGCTCTGGATCCGGCGCAGTTCGTAGCCGGTCAGTTGCCGCAGAGTCGTGTTGACAGTCTTGCGCCAGATCATGGGTCCGGAGGCTACGCCCCCGACAGGGGCTCTGTCTCTAGGACGGAGGACCTTTGAATCGGCTTTTCATCGTTCAGCGGCGTGGCCGTCATCTGCCGGACGCCCGAGGTGGTGGGCTTTGCACCGATCACCCTCTGTTGTGCACCGGGTCGCCCGGTGCACGACAGCAGCGGTCACGCAGAAGCCGTGCGGGGGATCAGCTCAGCTCCAGCATCCGGTCGACCACGCGCCGCGAGGCGGCGCCGTCGTCCAGGTCGCAGTAGGTCTTGCGGAAGACCTCGTACGCGGCGCCGTACGGCTCGACGGCGGCGTCCAGGTCGCGCAGCGCGTCCACCACCTCGGCGCAGGTGCGCAGCAGCGGGCCGGGGGCCTGGGCCTCGAAGTCGAGGTAGAAGCCGCGCAGCGTGTCCCGGTACAGCTCCAGGTCGTAGGTGAAGAAGAGCATCGGCCGACCGGTCACCGCGAAGTCGAACATCGCCGAGGAGTAGTCGGTGACCAGCACGTCCGCGACCAGGTAGAGGTCCTGGATGTCCGGGTAGCTGCCCAGGTCCCAGACGAAGCCGTTGCCCGCGCCCGGCACCGTGTCGACGACGTGCGCGTGCGGGCGGACCAGCAGCACGTGGTCCTCGCCGAGCGCGCGGCGCATCTCGGCGACGTCCAGGTGCAGGTCGAGGTGGTGGCCGCCGTGGTGGAGGCGGACCTGGTGTTCGCGCCAGGTCGGCGCGTACAGGACCACCCGCTTGCCCGGCGGCAGCCCCAGCCGGCGGCGCACCTCCGCCGCCCGGTGGTCCCGGTCCGGGGAGAGCAGCACGTCGTTGCGCGGGTAGCCGGACTCCAGGATCTCGCCCTCGTACCGGAACGCCTGCCGCAGGATCGGGGTGCTGAACCGGTTGGGGGAGAGCAGCACCTGCCACTGCCTGGCTTCGTGCTCCAGGCGGCGCAGGTAGTCGGTGTCGGTGAACCAGTCGTTGTCGAAGTCGTAGCCGATCCGCTTCAGCGGCGTGCCGTGCCAGGTCTGCACGACGACCTGGCCCTCGCGGCGCTCCAGCAGCTCGGGCAGGTGGGTGTTGCCGACGATCCACCGGCTGCGCGCCAGCGCCTCGTACCACTCGGCGGAGCCGATCAGCACCGAGCGCGCGCCCGGCGGGGTGGGCATCCGGTGGTCGAGCACCGTCCACAGGTGGGCGACCTTGCCGTCGCCGCGGCGCAGCATCTCCTGGTGCACGGCGCGCGGGGAGCAGGAGTAGGACTTGCCCTCGAACACGTCGTACAGCACCTGCGGCAGCAGTGGCCGCCTGCGGGCCGCGGGCAGGTCGCGCGTCAGCAGCAGGCGCCGGTGGTAGTCGCCGCGCTCGTGCGGGCTGAGCGCCGAGGAGACCTCGAGCAGCATCCCGTCGTAGCCGTGGCGGGTCAGCCGCACCGTCTTGCCGCGGGCCTGGACCGCGACCGGCATGCCGGCGTGCGCGGCGGGGGAGAGCCTGGCCTGGCACTCCAGCGGCTTGGCCGCATCCAGCGCTGAGTCCGCCGGGAGCGGACGGCGGACCAGGATCCGCCACTCGCCCCAGGCCAGCGGGACCTCCCCGGCGTAGCCGGAGAGCGGGACGGCCGGCAGCAGGGTGTCGATCCGTCCGTCGACGGCCTCGAAGGGGTGGATCTCCGGCCGGGCCTGGGTGGGGTGACGCAGTACCAGCTCCAGGTGGTGGCGGCCGGGCAGCGGATAGCTCCCGGTGAGCCGGAAGCCCTCCTTGGCCAGGTCGGCCCGGACCGCCTCGAACAGCGGCTGGGCGGGCTGGTCGACCAGCTGCAGGTAGCCGGTCGGCGAGCGCTTGACGCACACCACCCGCTCCGGCTCGCCGTCACCCGGCAGGCGCACCTGCGCCGCCTCCGGCTGGGACCGCTCGTCGTGGACGAAGCGCAGCGAGGCGTCCTGCTCCTCCGCCTCCTCCCCCTCCTCCGCGTCCTCGCGTTCCGGCACCTCCAGGCGCAGGTCGACGGCCCAGCGGTGGCCGTGGGTCGGGGCGACGTGCGAGCGGACCGCGATGTACTCCTCGCGCGCGAGGTCGAGCTTCGCGAGGTCGAGCGTGGCGGTGAAGGGCACCCATCCGTCGGCGTCGGGCGTGAACTCCGCCCCGGGCGCGACTGCCGCGGCCGTGCCGTTCCCCGCGGAACGGCCGTTGACCGGGTTCACACCCGTGGTGGGCCACGGTGCAGTTGTCACCTCGGGCCCGCTGACGCGCCGGACTCCCGCCCCGCCCGCCGCGCCGCCCGCGCCGACGGAGATCGCGCCGGGGGCGCCGTATGCGTCCCGGGTGGCGGGGTCGCCGACGAGGCCGGTGGCCTGGGCCGCGTCGGTCGCGCCGCTCGCGTCCCGGATGGCGGGGTCGGCCACGAGGCCCGCCGCAGGGGCCGGGCCTCCCGCGTCGTCGGCGGGGAGCGGGCCGTTCCGCGTGGCGGGTTCGCCGTTCGTGGGCGTTCCCGCCGGGATGTGGTCGGCGGCCATCTGGGCCCTGACGTCAGCGCCCAACGCGCGGAGCGCGTCCTCGCGGCCGGCCAGGTAGGCGTCCGCCTCCGCTCCGGCGGCGTCGGCGAGCGCGACGGGACGAGCCGCTCCCGCGAAGGTGACGGGCAGTTCGACGACCGCCGCCGAGCCCTCCTCCAGGTGCCGCAGGCGCAGCGACCGCACGCGGTGGGCCAGTGCGGCGCGGACCCGCCCGCTGAACTCCAGGGTGCCCGCTGCGGCGCCCCGGCCCTCGCGGACCGGGCCGGCCAGGGCGTGGGCGTGCTCGACCCGCAGGTAGAGGTGCTGGTCCCGGATCTCCGGCACCACCCGGACGTCCTCGGCCACCCAGCTGGAGCGCGGGCTCTGCCCGGACGCGTGGTGCCCGGCCTTGATCCGGCTGCGGCGTGGACGGCCCGCGCCGAGCACGGCGACGGTGACCCGCCAGGTCCCGTCCACCCAGCGGCCGTCCTGGCGCAGCCGCCGCGGGTCGATGCCGACGGCGAAGCCCGCCAGGTCGCAGTCGCGCAGCAGCTGGCCCTGGTCGGCCGTCACCTCGGGGGTGCGGACGGTCTTCGCGGGCAGCAGCACCGTGCGGCGGCTGTGGGTCTCCCGCAGCATCACCATCTTCAGCGCGCTGTGGCGCGCCGGCGCGCCCAGATGCGTCGGGTAGGCGAAGCCGGTCAGCCGGAGCGCGCCCTTGTCGTCCCAGTCGGCCCCGCGCAACTGCGTGCGGACCACCAGCTCCGGGCCGAGCCGCAGCACCCCCGCCGGGATCGGCGGGCGGCCCTCCAGCACCGGGTAGGCGGCACGCGGCCGCAGCGCGCCCCGGACCGGGATCGCGTTCTTGTGGTCCCACTGCCAGCGCAGCAGCGCCAGGAAGTCGTCGATCCGGCCCTGCGCGATGAGGTAGTAGCGCAGCCGGTGCTGCACCGGCAGCCGGTCGATCTGCTTGGCGCCGATCTCCGTCACCAGCGTGCCCACGTGCTCGGCGAAGACCTGGTGCAGCTCCGCGTCACCGTCGATCGCCGCCTGGAAGAAGAGAGGGATCTCCTCGGCCAGCGCGTTGCGGTCGTAGGCGCGCAGGTAGTCGCGGTACTCGGGACCGGCCTGCGCGATCAGGAACGCGCGGACCAGCCGCATCGAGGCCACCCGGTCCCTCAGGCCGCGCGGGTCGCTGCGGTTCTGGGTGATCGAGCGCTCGCCGGTCTCGCGCTCGCGCCAGTTGTAGATCGGGTCGCTGAGGACGTCGACCTTCTCGGCGAGGTAGTGCAGCGGCACGCTCACCGGGGCGTCCTCGTAGAGGATGCCCGGGTAGCGCAGGCCGTGGGCGTCGAAGAAGGAACGCCGGTAGACCTTGTTCCACGCGGTCCGGTCGGTGATCAGCGCGGGGAACTCGCTGATGTGCGTGCTCAGCCGGGTCCGGGCGAAGGGCCGCGCGTGGACCGGCGACTGCCGCTCGCCGGCGATGCGGAACCGCCGCACGTTGCCCGCGACGAAGTCGGAGCCGGTCTGGTCCAGGGTCGTGAGCATCAGCTCGTACGCGGTCGGCGGCAGCGTGTCGTCGCTGTCGACGAAGGCCAGGAACTCGGTGCCGGGCGTCAGCGCGTCGATGCCGGTGTTGCGGGCCGGGCCGAGGCCGCCGTTCTCCTTGCGCACCGCCCGGAAGCGGGGGTCGCGCCGTGCCCAGGCGTCCGCGATCGCACCGCTGCCGTCCGTCGACCCGTCGTCGACCATGACGACCTCGAAGTCGCCCATGGTCTGGGCCGCGAGCGAGGCGAGGCACTCGTCGAGATACCGCTCGACGTTGTAGATCGGGACGACGACGGAGAGACGCGGGGGCATCCGCTCGGGCCTTTCGGGTCGGGGACAGTCGGTGCTGGTGCGGGCGGTGAGGGGGCGTGAGGAGGGCCGGGGTTCCGGGGTCGGGGTCAGGGGATGGGGGCGTTCTGCACCTGGTTCAGCCAGTCGGTGCTGTGCGCGGGGAGGTGGATGTGCGTGCCGTAGTAGTCGTTGATGCAGGAGGCGACCCAGTCCGCGCGGCCGCTGCGGGTGTAGGCGTCGCGCAGGTGGCCGATGTAGGAGGGCACGTACGTCGGGTTCTTGACGCCCCGGCGCAGCTGGGCCTCCAGCTGGCGTTGCTGCGCGTCCCAGTGGTGGGCGCGCACGCGTGTCTGGTGCACCACGGCGACGGCGGGCTGGGCCAGCCCCACCAGCGCGAACCCGAGCAACGCCGGGAGCAGCAGCGCGGCCCTGCGCCGCCGCGGTGTGCCGGGCACGGGGGCGACGGCTCCGGCGAGCAGGCGCCCGGCGGCGACGCCGGCGGCGGCGAGCAGCAGGGTGTACGGCAGCCGCCAGTCGTTCCAGGTGCGCACCATGTACCAGATCCAGGACCCGAAGACGGCCTGGACCAGCTCGGTGACCAGCAGACTTCCGAGCAGGACCGCGACGGCGGCCCACACCAGCAGCCGCAGCGGCGACCGCACCGCCAGCGCGGGCCCCGCGGGCGGCTCGGTCCGGACCTCGGGCGCGGGCGCGGTGCCACCGTCCGAGCCGTCTGCGACGTCCGCCGTCACGACGGCCGCGCCGCCCGCGCCGCCCGCGCCGCCCGCGCTGCCCGCGCCGACGGCGCCTGAGGTCGTCGGCGTCGCGGCGGCCGTCGGGTGCTCGGCCGCGCCGTCGGCGTGGGCGGTCGCGGTCACCACGGCGGGGCCGCCCCCGGCCGGTGCGGCGAGCGTTGCCTCGTCACCCGTCCTCGCAGAACCGGCGGGCTCCGCCGTCCGGGCCCGGCGTGTCGAGGCGCGGGGGAAGAGACCGCTGCGGGTGAGGGCGGCCGGGTCGAGGTGGCGGGTGGTCAGGCCGAGGACCACGCCGGCCAGGACGACCGCCGCGTAGTCCCAGCTGGACAGCGTCGTGGCCAGGTCGCCGAGCCAGGTGACCAGGCCGTCACGGAGGCGGTGCAGCAGTTCCGCGCCGTGGGGGACGCCCAGGCCCGCGCTGCGGGCGTGCATGCCGGGGGAGAGGTACTCCACCAGCAGGCCGCCCGCCGAGCCCGCGGCGGCGGCCAGCGCGCCGAGGCGGGCAGCGTGGCGGGCGGGCCGGTCGGCACAGACGTCGCCGGCGCGCAGCCACAGGGCGGCCGCGAGGACCCCGACGACCAGCGCCATGGCCTCGGACACCAGGGCGATGAAGGCGAAGCCGAGCAGCAGGGCGAGCGCGGCCGTCCACCGGCCGGCCAGCCCCGCGCGCCCGCCACGCCCGGGCAGGCACAGCACGGCGGAGACGAGCACCGTCGACAGCACCGCGGGGACCGTGTGCGAGATGCCGCCGGAGGCCCAGTACGTGGTCTGGTAGGGCTGCGGGCAGACCAGCAGGAACACCAGGGCGGCCGCGGCCGCCGTCAGCAGCTGGACCGCGACCGGCACGTGACGGCCGAACAGCCGTACCAGCCGGGCGATGAGCAACCAGAGTGAACCGAGCAGCAGGGCGATGACGACGACCGGGTAGAGCTGCAGGCCGAGCGGCCCGAGCCCGTGCACCCAGGCCAGCAGCACGGCGTTGCCCGCCCGGCCGTTGCTGTCCTGATAGAGGAAGTGGACGAACTGACGGACCGACATGGTGCGCATGTTCGTCTGGTAGCACCAGTCGTCGGCCGCCGGTCGCACCCAGGCACCGCCTGCCCCGAGCAGGGCGAGCAGAGCTGTGGCGAATCCGGCGAGAAGGGTGGCGGAGCGCGCGAGGGCTTTCATTTCGAAAAACAATCCTGGGGTGATCCGGCGCGAATTGCAAAATAGCCACGAATTCGCCGGGAAAAATAATTGTCCGACTATCTTGGAATAGTTGACGGGAGATCACAGGTCGCCAGGGGCGCGGTCGCCCGACGCTGTTCGAGTGCGGGGACCTCATGGTGCGCCAAGCTCTGCGCCGCCGCGAGTCGGGCGGGCGAGGTGACCGCGTCCGCGCGGACCCAGTCGCTGTCGAACGCGCTCGGGCCGCCGGCCGTGCCGGAGTCGTAGAGCGGCAGGTAGCCCGCCGCGCGCAGCGTCCCCGGCAGCAGGCCGGGAATGCGCGCCCACGGCCCGTGCACGTGGACGAAGGTCGGCCGCACCTCGTGGAACACGTACGAGCGGACCGCCGCCATGTCGCCCGCGCCGTAGGCGCGTGCGATCGTCGGGTCGGTCAGCCCGGCCAGGTCGACCACGCGCAGCTCGCTCGTCAGCAGCGTTCCGCCGAGGTCGGGGAGCAGCAGGCTGCTGGTCCGGCGCGGCAGGCCGAGCGCGTCGGCGTACTGGTTGAAGAGCAGGCCGTAGCGCTGGGCCACGCTGCACATCGACAAGGTCGGGTACTGCCGGAAGGACGCCGCCGAGGCGGCCTGCGGCACGGCGGAGACGGCGAGCGCGACGGCCGCGGCCACCGCGAGCGCGGGCCGGACGACCCGCGTCGGCACCGTCGCCGGCCAGCTCGCCGACCAGGCGCGGGTCAGCGCGAGCGCGCCGAACAGGGCACCGGCCGTCCACAGCGGCGTGGCGAACCGGTACAGCGCCATCCAGTCCGGCCGCAGCACCGCGAAGCCGAACAGCGCGAGCAGCGGTGGTACCCCGGCCGCGACCAGCTCCGCCCGCGCCGTCGCCGTCCCGGGCCGGAGCAGCACCACGGCCGCCGCGAGCAGGACCACGGCGACCCCCGCCCAGCCCGCGTAGCCCAGCACGTCGACGGCCCGGTCCCACATCTCGGCCAGGCCCGGCGTCCCCTGGGCCTTGGCCACGGCCGTGTTGGGCACCCACTGCCCGAACTCCGCCCTGCGCCACAGCAGGAACACCCCGTAGGGCGCCCCGAACACGGCCAGTTCGAGCGCCGCCGGCCGCAGCAGCCGCCGGGCGACCCCGGCGCGCGTCAGCGCCGCACGCGGCACCGTCAGCAGCAGGGCCAGCGGGTAGGCGCCCGCGTAGACGAGGCCGTCCGGGCGGGTCAGGGCCGCCAGGAGGGCCAGCAGGCCGGCCCAGACGGCGGTACGCGCGTCCGGCAGCGCGCCGCGCCCGGCGGTACGGGCCAGCAACGCCGCCAGCGCGGCGGCGAGCAGGCCGTAGAGCGGGTTCTCCAGTCCGGAGAAGGCCCAGATGACGAACGACCAGTTGGTCGCGAGGACCGCCGCCGCCAGCAGGGTGGCCGCGGCGGAGCCCGTCGTGGCGCGCACGCACGCCAGCACGCCGAGGACGCAGAGCAGCGCCAGCAGTTTGGGGAACCACACCAGGTCGCTGACGCCGAACAGCGAACCGTGGTCGAAAAGGCCCAGTCCGTGACCGAGGGTCAGCACCGTCAGCCAGCTGGGGTTCGAGTAGCCCTCGACCGGAGCCGCCCCCGCCTGCTGGACCGGCCCGAGGCCGTGCGCGACGCTGCGCGCGTAGGCGAAGGTGATCGCCGCGTCGTCCACGATCCAGGCCTTCATCCGCGCCGCCTGAGCGGCGACCAGCGCCGTCCCGCCCAGGACGGACGCCGGTCCGGCCAGGCGCCGGAGCCGGCCGGTCCGCCGGCCGGCGCGCATCTCGGGCACGGCGTCGGGAGCGGGTGCGGCCTCGGCGTCCGCGTCCTCCGGTCGCGCTTCGCCCGTCACAGCCCCGCCACCGAGAAGCAGTAGAGCACCAGCCAGGTCGCGGCGGCGATCTGCAGCGGGCGGTCGCGCAGCACCACGTCCTCGGGGGCGCCGGACTCCGCGCGGTCCGCGAAGACGGCGTAGCGCAGCAGGACCACCAGGAACGGGACGATCGACAGCGGCCGCCACGGCAGCACCGCGCCCGCCGTGACGTGTGGTGATTCGGGCGGGCTGCCCAGCGCCCAGAGGCAGTAGCTGAGCATGGTGACCCCCGCAGCCAACTGCCAGACGAAGCGCAGGTACTCGGGGGAGTAGGCGGCCAGCAGCGGCCGGGTGCGGCCGCTGCCGCCCTCGCCGGCCCGCTCCGAGTAGCGCTTGGCGGCCACCATGAACAGCGCCCCGAAGCCCGCCGTGATCAGGAACCAGCGGCTGAGCGGGATGCCGATCGCGGTGCCGCCCGCCATCGCGCGCAGCAGGAAACCGCTGGCCACCACCATCAGGTCGACCACCGGCAGGTGCTTGAACCAGGTGCAGTAGAGCAGTTGAAGCACCAGGTACGAGCCGATGACCAGGGCCGTCGCCGCGCTGCAGAGCAGGGCGGCGCCCGCGAGCGCGAGGGCGGCGAGCACCAGGCCGGTGCCGTAGGCGAGCGGGACGGGCACCGTCCCCGCGGCGACAGGCCGGAACCGCTTGGTCGGGTGGGCCCGGTCGGCGGCCACGTCCTTGGCGTCGTTGACCAGGTAGATCGCGGCGGAGGCGCAGGTGAACAACGCGAAGCAGGCGCCGAGCCGGGCGGGCACCCCCGGGGCCGCGAGCTCGCCCGCGGCGGCGGGGGCGGCGAGGACCAGCACGTTCTTCACCCATTGGCGTGGGCGGGCCGTTCGCAGCAGGCCGCGCGGGACGGGCAGCGGGCCCCGGCGTGCGAGTGGGCCGTCCGGGTGCTCTCCGTCCGTTTCGGTCGCGGGTTCGAGGAGATCCGTCCCCGGGGTGGTCACGGAGGACTCTTCCGTCATGCGCGTACCTCGCCGTCAACTCGCCGTCGCCGCCGTCACTCACCCGTTCGGGTGTGCTCCGCGACCTGTTCCCGCGTCCGGGACCGTGCGTATTCCGCGTGCCTAACCGGTGCGTTGGCGCTTTGGTCACGAATCACCGTCCGGGACGCCTCCTGCGGACTGTCGGTGGCCGGGCTTAGCGTCGCGGTCATGGACGGACCCGAAGGACCACTCACGGGGTGGGGCCGCACCGCACCCACGACGGCCCGGCTGCGTACGCCGACGACGGCCGCCGAGGCGCGCGCCGCCGTGCGCGCCGCGGACGGGCGCGGCCTGCTCGCCCGCGGGCTGGGGCGCAGCTACGGCGACGCCGCCCAGAACGCGGGCGGCACCGTCCTCGACATGACGTCGCTGGCACGGGTGCTCGCGCTCGACCTGGAGCGGGGCGTGGTCACCTGCGAGGCGGGCGTGAGCCTGGACCGGCTGATGAAGCTGCTGCTGCCTTTCGGCTGGTTCGTCCCGGTCACCCCCGGCACCCGGTACGTCACGGTCGGCGGGGCGATCGGCGCCGACATCCACGGCAAGAACCACCACGTCAGCGGCAGCTTCGGCCACCACGTCACCCGGATGCGGCTGCTGACGGCCGCCGGGGAGGAGGTCGAGCTCGCCCCCGGCGAGGAGCTGTTCGACGCCACCACCGGCGGCATGGGCCTGACGGGCGTCATCCTCGACGCGACGATCGCGCTGCTGCCGGTCACCACCTCGCTGATGTCCGTCGACACCGAACGCGCCACCGACCTCGACGACCTGATGCAGCGGCTGGAGGCCACCGACCACCGCTACCGCTACTCGGTGGCCTGGATCGACCTGGTCGCGCGCGGCGGCGCCACCGGTCGCGCGGTGCTGTCGCGCGGCGAGCACGCCACTGTCGACCTGCTGACCCCGCGGCAGCGCCGGGACCCGCTGGCCTTCCAGCCGCGCAGCCTCCCCCCGGCGCCGCGCGGCATCCCCGGCGGTCTGCTGCGCACCGGCACGGTCGGGGCGTTCAACGAGCTCTGGTTCCGCAAGGCGCCGCGCGAGAGGCGCGGCCAGCTCCAGCGGATCGGCGCCTTCTTCCACCCGCTCGACGGCGTCCCGGAGTGGAACCGCGTCTACGGGCCGGGCGGGTTCCTCCAGTACCAGTTCGTCGTCCCCTACGGGCAGGAGGCGGTGCTGCGCTCGATCGTCGAGCAGCTCAGCCGGCACGGCTGCCCGTCCTTTCTGGCCGTGCTCAAACGCTTCGGCGAGGGCGGCCCCGGCTGGCTCTCCTTCCCGATGCCCGGCTGGACGCTCGCGCTGGACCTGCCCGCCTCCGTCCCCGGCCTCGGCCCGCTGCTGGACCGCCTCGACGAGCAGGTGCTCGCCGCCGGCGGCCGGATCTACCTGGCCAAGGACTCCCGGATGCGCCCGCAGACGCTCGCCGCGATGTACCCGCGGCTCGCCGAGTTCCGCGCCCTGCGCGAACGGATCGACCCCGGCGGCGCCTTCACCTCCGACCTCGCCCGCAGGCTCGCGCTCTGACGCCGGTGGACGGCCGGGCCCCGCGGCTTCGCCGGGCCCGGCCGACCGGCCGGACGACGACCGAAGCCGTGAGCCAAGCCCGAAAGGTAGTCCCATGATGAACGCCCTGGGCGATCCCCAGTCCCTGCTGGTCCTCGGCGGTTCCTCCGAGATCGGGCTCGCCACGGCCCGACGGCTGGTCAGGTCCCGGGTCGAGGTGGTGCACCTGGCCGGGCGACCCTCGCCCGCGCTGGACGCGGCCGCGCAGGAGCTGCGCGCGCTCGGCGCGCAGGTGCACGTCCACGACTTCGACGCGGCGGCCGTGGACACCCACGAGACGGTGCTCGGCAAGATCTTCGCCGAGGGCGACGTGGACGTCGCGCTGCTCGCCTTCGGCGTCCTCGGCGACCAGGAGCAGGGCGAGCGCGAGCCCCTGGCCGCCGCCGCGGTGGCCCAGGTCAACTACCTCGGCGCGGTCACCTCCTCGCTGGTCTGCGCGCAGGCGCTGCGCCGCCAGGGCCACGGCGCGCTGGTCGTGCTCTCCTCGGTCGCCGGTGAGCGGGCCCGGCGCTCCAACTTCATCTACGGCTCCACCAAGGCGGGCCTCGACGCCTTCGCCCAGGGCCTCGGGGATTCGTTGCAGGGCACGGGCGCCAAGGTGATGGTGGTCCGGCCCGGCTTCGTGCGCACCCGGATGACGGAGGGCATGCAGGAGGCCCCCCTCGCCACGACGGCCGACGCCGTCGCCGAGGCCGTCGTCACCGGCCTGCGCCGGGGCAGCGAGACGGTCTGGGTGCCGGGCGCCCTGCGCTACGTCATGTCCGGCCTGCGGCACGTGCCCCGCGCGGTGTTCCGCAAGCTCCCGGTCTGATCGGGGTACGTTCCGGAGCATGGACTGGCTGACCCGACTGCCTTTGATCGGACCGGCGGTGGCTTGGGTGACGCGCTCCCGGGCCTACCGCGTCTACGAGCACTTCAACGACGTCGGCTCCAACCGCCTGGCGGGCGCCGTCACCTTCTTCGGGTTCCTCGCGCTCTTCCCGCTGCTGACGGTCGCCCTGGCGGTCGCGGCGGCGGTGCTGACGGACAGCAGGGTCGCCGAGCTCCAGCAGAAGATCGGCGAGCAGATCCCCGGACTGTCCAAGCAGCTGAACCTCCACGACGTGGCGGCCAACGCCGGCACGGTGGGTCTGGTCAGCGGCGTGATCCTGCTGATCTCCGGCCTCGGCTGGGTCGACACCACGCGGGTCGCCATCCGCACCTCCTGGTACCTGCCGATCGAGCCCGGCAACGTCGCCATCCGCAAGGCGTGGGACACGCTGATGCTGATCGGCCTCGGCCTCGTCGGCGCGGTCTCGCTCGGCGCGTCGACCGCCGCCGGGTCGCTGACCGGGCAGGTGGCCAAGTGGCTGGGCCTGGACGGCTCGACGGCGGGCCAGGTGGTGCTGGGGGTGCTGGCGTTCGTCCTCGCGGTCTGCGTGGACGTGCTGGTCTTCGCCTACCTGCTGGTCGGCCTCCCGCGGATCTTCGGGCAGCCGCGGAAGGTCGTCCTGCAGGCCGCGCTGATGGGCGCGGTGGGGTTCGAGATCCTCAAGCAGGCACTCGCCGCCTACGTCGCCCACATCGCGACCAAGAGCGTCTACGGCGCGTTCGGCACACCCATCGCGCTGCTGCTGTGGATCAACTTCATGTGCCGCTGGCTCCTGTACTGCGTCGCCTGGACGGCCACCGCCGACCCCGCCGCGGCGCGGGCACGGGCCCACGAACGCGCGGTGGAGGCGGTGGCCAAGGCCGACGAGGACGTCTAGCGGAGCGTCGTCGCGGCTAACGGGAGCGACGGCGGCGTCTGCGCACGACCACCGTGCCCGCCGTGCCGGCGAGCAGGACCGCCGCGACGCCCGCCGCCGCGTACGTCGTGGTGGAGGAGCCCGCGGGCTTGGAGGCCGCCGCGGGCCAGGTGCCGGCGGAGGTGCCGCCGGGCCTGGCCGCGGTGGTCGGGTGGGTGGCGTCCGTGGAGGTGGACTTGGTGGCGTCCAGGGTGCCGATGGGCGCGGTGTGCCCGTCGGCCGCGAAGCCCCAGTCCAGCAGGGCGCGCGCCTCGTGGTAGACCTCGTCGTACGCGTGGCTCTGCGGGTTCATCACGGTGACCAGCAGCGTGTGCCCGTCACGCCGTGCCGCCTCGATCAGGGTGTTGCCCGCGTTCGTGGTGTAGCCGTTCTTGACGCCGAGCAGGCCCGTGTAGTGGCCGACCCCGTCGAAGCCGGTCAGCAGGCGGTTGGTGTTGTCGATCTCGAAGGGCTTGCCCTTCGTGCTCGGGCCACCGGGGAACTTCGCGATCGCGGTCGAGCAGAACTTGGCGAACACGGGGTTCTTCAGTCCGTCACGGGCGAACAGCGTGAGGTCGTAGGCGGAGGAGACCTGGCCGGGCATGTCGTAGCCGTCGGGGCTGACGACGTGGGTGTCCTTCGCGCCCAGCGTGTCCGCCTGCGTCTGCATCTGCTGGACCGTCGAGGCGACGCCGCCGTTCATCGCGGCGAGCACGTGCACCGCGTCGTTGCCGGACCGCAGGAAGACGCCGAGCCACAGGTCGGAGACGGAGTACGTCTGGCCGGGCATCACCCCGACCTCGCTGCTGCCCGCGCCCATCCCGTCGAAGTCCGATTCGACGACCTTGTGCGTCGCGTCCTGCGGGAACTTCGGCAGCACGGTGTCGGCGAAGAGCGTCTTCAGCGTGCTGGCCGGGGGCAGCGCCCAGTGCGGGTTCTGCGCGGCCAGCACCTGGCCGGTGTCGGCGTCGGAGACCATCCAGGACAGGGCGGACAGCCCGCCCGGCAGCGCGGGCGCGCCCGCGCCCTTCTGCGGGCCCGGTCGGCCCAGCGCCTCGCCGCCGACCGTCGACATTCCGGCGGGCGGCTGTCTGACGGGGCTGCCGCTCGGGCTCGGCGCGTGGCCGGCCGCGGTCATCGAGAGCACCACCGTCGCGGCCGCCGCCGTGGCGACCGTTCCCCGTACCGTCCGACTGCTGCGGACGCGATCATGTAGCTGCACGCGTTCGACCGTACCCAATCCAATTCCCGCCCGGTCCTAAAAGCAGACAGGACCCCTCGTCCGGACGCGGCCGGACGGCCGACCATACTGACCCTATGAGACTGAGCCGACGTGCTTCCTGGTTCCTGACAGCCTTCGGCGTCTGGTCGATCTGGATCTGGGTCACGTTCTTCAAGAATCTGTGGGCCGACCACGAGGGCCTCGCCTTCACCGGCGGCGACCACGGCAAGCCGACCGCCTACTTCTGGATCCACGCGCTGCTCGCGCTCAGCTCCCTCGTGCTGGGCGTCGTCGTCGGCTCGCTCGGGGTGCGCAGCCTGCGTGCCGCCCGCAGGATCACCGAACCGGTGGAGGCCGCCGTCGGTGGTGATCTATAAGGGCTCCACCCGTCCACCCTTTCGGTGGATCACCTGCTTGGAGCACCATGCGCCTTGGCATAGCCGTGCCCGCTGCCGCGGGCGCTCTCGCCCTGGCCGCCGTCGCCACCCCCGGCGCCGCCTTCGCGGCGAGCGGCCCGGTGGTCAAGATCTCCGCCTCGGCCGCGTCGTTCACCATCGGGTTGAGCAACCCGTACACCTTCCAGGTCACCGTCAACGCCACGTCCACGCTCAACGGCGTCAGCATCAAGAGCATCAAGGCGGAGCCCTGGACGGCAGCCGGCAACCCGGCCTTCCGCGGTCCGAGCGCGTCGAACGTCGCCCAGTTCAGCTTGGGCCTCAAGACGCTGCACCGGACGGCCACCTCGTGGACGGTGGGCTACACGGAGCACGACAGCGCCGCCACGAACCGCCCGCCGAACCAGATCGCGGGCACCTGGAACCTCGCCGTCCTGGTCACCACCAAGGACGGCCGGGTCTTCTTCGACCCGAACGCCGCCCACTTCACCGCCAAGCGGGCCGACGTGCTCTCCGCCAGGCCGAGCGTATCCAGCGTCCGCAAGGGCGCCGCGCTGACCGTCAAGGGGCAGCTCAACCGCGCCGACTGGAACAAGGGCGTCTGGGCCGGCAACGGCGGCCAGTGGGTCCGGGTCCAGTTCCGCAAGGCCGGCACCGGCACCTGGGTGACCGAGGCCTACGCGAAGACCGCCGCCAACGGCTCCGTCAGCGCCTCCGTGCGTGACTACGCCACCGGGAGCTGGCGTGTGGTCTACAACGGCAACGCCGTGAGCGCCGCCGCGGTCTCCGGCGTCAGCACCGTGACCGTCAAGTAAGGCAAGCACGACGTGAGGCCCGGCCCCCGAAGGGGCCGGGCCTCACCTCGTCAGCGGATCAGGCTCAGTAGCGACGCGTGATCAGCGCGCGCTTGACTTCCTGGATCGCCTTGGTGACCTCGATGCCACGCGGGCACGCGTCGGTGCAGTTGAAGGTGGTGCGGCAGCGCCACACGCCCTCGCGGTCGTTCAGGATCTCCAGCCGCTGCTCCGCACCCTCGTCACGCGAGTCGAAGATGAAGCGGTGGGCGTTCACGATCGCGGCCGGACCGAAGTACTGGCCGTCGTTCCAGAACACCGGGCAGGAGGAGGTGCACGCGGCGCAGAGGATGCACTTGGTGGTGTCCTCGAAGCGCTGGACGTCCTCCTCCGACTGGATCCGCTCACGCGTCGGCGCGTTGCCCTTGGTGATCAGGAAGGGCATCACGTCGCGGTACGCCTGGAAGAACGGGTCCATGTCCACGATCAGGTCCTTGAGGACCGTCATGCCCTTGATGGGCTCGATCGTGATCGGCTTCGACACGCCGTTCTTGTCGAGGCTCGTGACGTCCTTGATGAGGGTCTTGCAGGCAAGACGGTTCTTGCCGTTGATCCGCATCGCGTCGGAGCCGCAGACACCGTGGGCGCAGGAGCGACGGTAGGTGAGCGTGCCGTCCTGCTCCCACTTGACCTTGTTGATCGCGTCGAGGACGCGCTCCTTCGGGTCCACCGTGAGCTGGTAGTCGACCCAGACCGCCTCCGGGTGCTCCTCCGGGTTGAACCGGCGGATCCGGAGCGTGATGGTGATCAGCTCGACCTTGCCCGACTCGGCGGCGTCCAGCGCGGCGGAGTGCGGGTTGGCTGCGTCGATGGTGGGGGTGCTCATCAGTACTTACGCTCCATCGGCTGGTAGCGGGTCACCACGACCGGCTTGTAGTCCAGGCGCACGGTGGTGTCGCCGTTCGCGTCGACCTCGCGGTACGCCATGGTGTGGCGCATGAAGTTGACGTCGTCACGGGTCGGGAAGTCCTCGCGGTAGTGACCGCCGCGCGACTCCTTGCGGGCCAGCGCGGAGACCGCGGTGACCTCGGCCAGGTCGAGCAGGTTGCCCAGCTCGACGGCCTCCAGCAGGTCCGTGTTGTACCGCTGGCCCTTGTCCATCACCGAGATGTTCTTGTAGCGCTCCTTCAGCTCGGCGATGTCGGCCACCGCCTGCTTCAGGGTCTCCTCGGTGCGGTACACGGACACGTTGGTGTCCATGGACTGCTGCAGCGCCTCACGGATGTCGCCGACGCGCTCGGTGCCGGACGCGGTGCGGATGGTCTCCAGCAGCTCGACGACCTTGGCGGCCGGGTTCTCCGGGAGCTCCACGAACTCGGCGGTCTCGGCGTACTTCGCGGCGGCGATGCCGGCGCGACGACCGAAGACGTTGATGTCGAGCAGCGAGTTGGTGCCCAGGCGGTTGGCGCCGTGGACGGACACGCAGGCGACCTCACCGGCGGCGAACAGACCCGGGACAACGGTGGTGTTGTCCAGCAGGACCTCGGACTCGTTGTTGGTCGGGATGCCGCCCATGGCGTAGTGCGCGGTCGGCTGGATCGGGATCGGGTCCGTGTAGGGCTCGATACCGAGGTAGGTGCGCGCGAACTCGGTGATGTCCGGCAGCTTGGCGTCCAGCTGCTCCGGCGGCAGGTGGGTGAGGTCCAGGTAGACGTGGTCCCCGTCGAGGCCGCAGCCTCGGCCGGCCCGGATCTCCGAGTAGATGGCGCGTGAGACGACGTCACGGGACGCGAGGTCCTTCATGACCGGCGCGTAGCGCTCCATGAAGCGCTCGCCGTCCTTGTTGCGCAGGATGCCGCCCTCGCCGCGGGCGCCCTCGGTGAGCAGGATGCCCATGCGCCAGATGCCCGTCGGGTGGAACTGGAAGAACTCCATGTCCTCCAGCGGCAGACCACGACGGTACGCGGCGGCCTGGCCGTCACCGGTCAGGGTGTGCGCGTTGGAGGTCACCTTGAAGAACTTGCCGTTGCCGCCCGAGGCGAAGATGACCGACTTCGCCTGGAAGACGTGCACCTCGCCGGTGGCCAGCTCGTACGAGACGACGCCGGAGACCTTCTTGACGCCGTCGACCTCGACCAGCAGCAGGTCCAGGACGTAGAACTCGTTGAAGAACTCCACGCCCTCCTTGACGCAGTTCTGGTACAGCGTCTGGAGGATCATGTGACCGGTGCGGTCCGCGGCGTAGCAGGAGCGGCGGACCGCCGCCTCGCCGTGGTTGCGGGTGTGGCCGCCGAAGCGACGCTGGTCGATCCTGCCCTCGGGGGTCCGGTTGAAGGGCAGACCCATCTTCTCCAGGTCGAGGACGGCGTCGATCGCCTCCTTGGCCAGGATCTCGGCGGCGTCCTGGTCGACCAGGTAGTCACCGCCCTTGACGGTGTCGAAGGTGTGCCACTCCCAGTTGTCGTCCTCGACGTTGGCCAGGGCGGCGGCCATGCCGCCCTGGGCCGCGCCGGTGTGGGAGCGGGTCGGGTAGAGCTTCGTCAGAACAGCGGTGCGGCTGCGCTTGGTGGCCTCGACGGCCGCGCGCATGCCCGCGCCGCCGGCGCCGACGATGACGGTGTCGTACTGGTGAATCTTCATGTCTGAGTCGCTGCCTCGTCCGTCCGCGTCAGCTGATGTTCGGGTCGAAGGTGAAGATCACCAGGGTGCCCAGCAGCACGGTGAAGACCGTGGCGGCCACCAGCAGGACCTTCAGCCAGAAGCGGGTGTTCGGGCGCTCGGCGTAGTCGTTGATGACCGTGCGCATGCCGTTGGCGCCGTGGAGCATCGCCAGCCACAGCATGAGCAGGTCCCAGCCCTGCCAGAACGGCGAGGCCCAGCGGCCGGCCACGAAGGCGAAGGAGATCTTCGAGACACCGCCGTCCAGCACCAGCTGGATGATCAGGTGACCGAGGACCAGGAAGACCAGCACGATGCCGGACAGGCGCATGAACAGCCACGCCAGCATCTCGAAGTTGGTCCGGCTGCGCCGGCCCGCGGTGGTCTTGGTGCGCTTGCGCGGCGGCTCGATGAGGAACGCCGTCGGGTCGGCGGGCGTCGCGTCGGTGAGCTCGACGTTGCCGATGGAGTCGGTGGACATCAGTTACCTCACCCTCACTTGAAGAGCCACTGCAGGGTTGCCTGCAGGACGGGGTAGAAGGCGAATGCCATCAGTACGACCCAGACGGACACGACGGTCCACAGCATCTGCGCCTGGTACTTCGGCCCCTTGGCCCAGAAGTCCACCGCGATGACCCGGAGGCCGTTGAGCGCGTGGAAGAGGATGGCGGCGGTCAGGCCGTACTCCATCAGGTTGACGAGCGGCGTCTTGTACGTCGCGATCACGCTGTTGTAGGCCTGCGGCGAGACGCGGACCAGTGCGGTGTCGAGGACGTGGGCGAACAGGAAGAAGAAAATGAGGACGCCGGTGACTCGATGAGCCACCCACGACCACATGCCTTCCCGGCCGCGGTACAGCGTTCCAGCCGGCACGGAAGAACCCTCCGGGAGCGGGGCGGGGGTCGCCCGATCAGCTCGGCGGCATCGTCGTCGGTGTCGGTCGGCCCGGCCGGATACGGTCCACCGGCCGCGGCCATCGTAGCCAGGCCGGAGGGCCCTCAGCCTGTCGGGGGGCCTGCGTCGGCCCGAGATCCACTCCGATGATCTGCCTGTGACCCGTCCGTGATCCGCCGGAAGGGTCTTCCGCCCTGTGTTTTCCCAGACAGGGCCCGGGTCTGCGCCTACGTGCCGTCAAAGGCGACGGCTCCCGGTGTGGGCGATCTCACCCCCGTGGTCTCACGAAGGCGCCGAGGCGTGAGACGAGACGAGATGGGTGAGCCGGCTGAGGGTGATCCGGCGGAGCTCCTCGGCGGTGGTGCTGCGCTCCTCGTCCGGGTCGTTGCCCAGCCGGGCGCGGATGCTGACCAGCACGGTGTCCAGCATCTCCTCCGGCGGGCAGTCCTCCAGGCTCACCACGAACACGTGCCCGAAGCGCGCCTCGTACGCGGCGTGGGCGGCGCGCAGCGCGGTACGCGCGGCGTTGCTGCCGGGTGCCCGCATGCCGAGCAGGGGCTGCGGCATGATGCTCTCGTCGGCGAGGGCCTCCGTCAGATCCCGGTTCGACATGTCGTACGAGGCCTCGCTCGCGGCGGCGAGCAGCGAGGCGACGTCCGGGTAGGGGCGGTGCGCGGTCATCCTTATCGCCCATCGCCGGCTTCCGCAGCAGGCCAGCAGCGCCTCTTCGGCTGCGCCGGGCGCCGCGTCGTTGAGGCGTGAGAGCCCCGGCAGGGGCGACTGCGGTGCGGACGGCGACGGGATCGGCGACCTGGCCAGCGGGTCCTCCTCGAACAGCGGGTTGGAGCCCTTGAGGTTAAGGGGTGCGACTGACTGCGTCGGCACTACAGAAGACGCCGGAGGCGGTGCCGCAACGACGCCCGAGACAAGGATTCACTCGCACGGGGGATTAAGTCGAGACCTGTGCGACCGCAATGTGAGACAGCGTCAGGCAGTCGGGTTGTCGCACCGCCAAGCGACGTGGCAACCCTCAGGGGCGCGAGGAACTGCGCGACAAGCCACCGTGGGCTTGAGATCCCGAGCGGACAGGACCATCCGCCGCATGGGGGCACCCCCGGCCGAAGGCTGGGGGAGGGTTGCTCGCGCAGTTCCTCGCGCAGTTCCTCGCGCCCCTGGCGGCTGCGCCGCCCGGGCGGGCGGCTAGCGCCGGTGGACCTTGTGCTGGGCGGCCTGCGCGCGGGGGCGGACGACGAGGAGGTCGATGTTGACGTGGGCCGGGCGGGTGACCGACCAGACGACGGTGTCCGCGACGTCCTCGGCGCTCAGCGGGTCGGGGACGCCCGCGTACACGGACGCGGCCTTCGCGGCGTCGCCGCGGAAGCGGGTGAGGGCGAACTCGTCCGTCTTGACCATGCCGGGCGCGATCTCGATCACACGGATCGGCTCGCCCACCAGCTCCAGCCGCAGCGTCCCCGCGATCGCGTGCGCGCCCGCCTTCGCCGCGACGTAACCGCCGCCGCCCTCGTACGCGCCGAACGCCGCCGTCGAGGAGAGGACCACCACCGTGCCGTCGCCGGAGGCGCGCAGCGCCGGGAGGAAGGCCTGAGTGGCGTGCAGCACGCCAAGGACGTTGACCTGGTACATCCGCAGCCAGTCCGCCGGGTCGCCGGACTCCACCGGCTCCGCCCCGAAGGCCCCGCCGGCGTTGTTGACCAGGACGTCCACCCGGTCGAGCGTCGCCGCGAACGCGTCCACCGCGGCGCGGTCCGTCACGTCGACCGCGTGGACGCTCGCCGCGTCCCCGATCTCCTTGGCCAGCGCCTCCAGCCGCTCCGCCCGCCGTGCGACCAGGGCCACGCGGTAGCCGGCCTCGGCCAGACCCCGTGCCGTCGCCGCGCCGATGCCGCTGCTGGCGCCCGTCACGACCGCGACCTTCTGCACTGTCATCCTGTCCGTTCCTCCCATGGGGTGCTGATGATGTGAGCAGCCTCCCAGAGGATGCGACTATTCCCGTGCCGCGCGCATCATTACCCTACGTAGCCAGGTAGCGACATCACTGCGGAGGAGACTCCCATGGCCCGCCTGTCCGAGTCCGGACTGCCCATCGAGCCCGTCTACGGGCCGGACGCCCAGGAGGGCTGGGACCCGGTGGCCAAGCTGGGTGAGCCCGGCCGGTACCCGTTCACCCGCGGCGTCTACCCGACGATGTACACGGGGAAGCCGTGGACCATGCGGCAGTACGCGGGCTTCGGCACCGCCGCCGAGTCCAACGCCCGCTACCAGCAGCTGATCGCCAACGGCACCACCGGCCTGTCGGTCGCCTTCGACCTGCCCACCCAGATGGGCTACGACTCCGACGCGGCGATCGCCCACGGCGAGGTCGGCAAGGTCGGTGTCGCGATCGACTCGGTCGAGGACATGGGGGTGCTCTTCGGCGGCATCCCGCTGGGCGAGGTCTCCACCTCGATGACCATCAACGCGCCCGCCTCGCTGCTGCTCCTGCTCTACCAGCTGGTCGGCGAGGGCCAGGGCGTGCCGTCCGCCGAGCTGACCGGCACGATCCAGAACGACGTGCTGAAGGAGTACATCGCCCGCGGCACGTACATCTTCCCGCCCAAGCCCTCGCTGCGGCTGATCGCGGACATCTTCAAGTACTGCCGGACCGAGATCCCGCGCTGGAACACCATCTCCATCTCCGGCTACCACATGGCCGAGGCGGGGGCCTCGCCCGCGCAGGAGATCGCCTTCACGCTCTCCAACGGCATCGAGTACGTCCGCACCGCGATCGCGGCCGGCATGGACGTGGACGACTTCGCCCCGCGCCTGTCGTTCTTCTTCGTCTCGCGCACCACGATCCTGGAGGAGGTTGCCAAGTTCCGTGCCGCCCGCCGGATCTGGGCGCGCGTCATGAAGGAGGAGTTCAAGGCGGAGAACCCGAGGTCGATGATGCTGCGCTTCCACACCCAGACGGCCGGGGTGCAGCTGACGGCGCAGCAGCCGGAGGTGAACCTGGTCCGCGTGTCGATCCAGGCACTGGCCGCGGTCCTGGGCGGCACGCAGTCGCTGCACACCAACAGCTTCGACGAGGCCATCGCGCTGCCGACGGAGAAGTCCGCGCGGCTCGCGCTGCGCACCCAGCAGGTGCTGGCGTACGAGAGCGACGTCACGGCGACGGTCGACCCCTTCGCCGGCTCCTACGTGGTCGAGCAGTTGACCGACGAGGTCGAGGCCGCGGCGCTGGACCTGATGCGCAAGGTCGAGGAGATGGGCGGTGCGGTCGCCGGCATCGAGCGCGGCTACCAGAAGGCCGAGATCGAGCGCAGCGCCTACCAGGTGGCTCTGGAGACGGACTCCGGGGAGCGGACCGTCGTCGGCGTCAACCGCTTCCAGCTGGACGAGGAGGAGCCGTACGAGCCGCTCCGCGTCGACCCGGCGATCGAGGCGCGGCAGGCGGACCGGCTGGCCAGGCTGCGCGCGGACCGTGACAACGGGGCCGTCGGCCGTGCGCTGTCCGCGCTGCGGCGAGCGGCTGAGTCCCCGGGGGAGAACGTCCTGTACCCGATGAAGGAGGCTCTGGCCGCGCGCGCGACGGTCGGGGAGACCTGCGACGCGCTGCGTCAGGTCTGGGGCACCTACGTGCCGGTCGACAGCTTCTGACGGATCGCGCCGACGCCTGCTGCAACCTCCCGCCTGCTCGCTCGTTGATCCTTTGAGCGAGCAGCGGAGGCAGGCATGAAGAAGAACTCCTACCCCGCCCGGGGCAAGTCATGCGCCGAGCGGGCGACAACCTTCTCGTCCGGCGGTATGAATTTCGGTGATCCCCTGCCCCAACCGCCCCAGGGCCGTAGCCTTGTGGAGGTGAACCAGTCCCATGAGCTGCGGTCCCGCGTCGACGTCCTCCAGTCCGAGCTGATCGCCTTCCGGCGCGACCTGCACATGCACCCGGAGCTCGGTCGGCAGGAAGTACGCACCACCGGGATCGTCAAGGCGAGGCTCGAAGCAGCAGGCCTCGCGCCGCGCGTGCTGCCGGGCGGCACCGGGCTGCTCTGCGACATCGTGCCCGCCGGGCTCTCCGCCGAGCGGGGCGTGATGGGCTTCCGCGCCGACATCGACGCGCTGCCGATCGAGGACGCCAAGCCGCTGGACGTCCCCTACCGCTCCACCGTGCCCGGCACCTGCCACGCCTGCGGGCACGACGTGCACACCGCCGTCGTGCTCGGTACCGCCCTCGTGCTGGCCGAGGCCGCCCGGCAGGGCCGGCTGCGCCGGCCGGTGCGGCTGGTGTTCCAGCCCGCCGAGGAGCAGATGCCGGGCGGGGCGCTGGACGTGATCAAGGCGGGCGTGCTGCCCGGCCTGGAGCGGATCTTCGCCGTCCACTGCGACCCGCGCGTCGAGGTCGGCAGGATCGGCCTGAAGGTCGGCGCCATCACCTCCGCCTGCGACCTGCTCAAGCTCAGCCTCGACGGGCCCGGCGGCCACACCGCCCGCCCGCACCTGACCACCGATCTGGTGATGGCCGTGGCCAAGACGGCCACCGAGCTCCCGGCGGCGCTGCAGCGCCGGATGGACCCTCGCTGGGGCGTGAGCCTGGTGTGGGGCCGGATCGAGTCCGGCTCGGCCGCGAACGCGATCCCGCAGCACGCCGAGCTGGAGGGCACGGTCCGCTGCCTGGAGCAGGCGGGCTGGCGCGAGGCGCCGGGCGCGATCGACGAGCTGGTCGGCCAGATCGCGGAGACGTACCGGGCCAAGTGGGTGCTGGACTACCGCCGGGGCGTGCCGCCGGTCGTCAACGAGGCCGAGTCGATCGCGATGCTGGACCGCGCGATGACGGAACGGTTCGGCGCGGCGGCGGTCGAGCCCACCGAGCAGAGCCTGGGCGGCGAGGACTTCTCCTGGTACCTCCAGGAGGTCCCGGGCGCGCTGGCGCGGCTCGGGGTGCGGGCCCCGGACGAGCAGGGCGTGCGCGACCTGCACCAGGGCACCTTCGACGCGGACGAGCGCGCCATCGGCATCGGCGTGGAGCTGTTCAGCGCCCTCGCGCTGGGCTGACCACTGGGCTGATCGAAGCAACACGAACCCGACAAACGGCGCCGACCCTCCGGGGCGGCGCCGTTTGGTGTCTCATGGTCGTGATAAGTGTGCGCCGTGCGAGCGAAATCGGAGGCGAATCGTCCGCTTTGTGCTCCCGAATGGTGTTCTCCGGTGGGTAGAAATGCGACGATCTGATAACGGCCCCGTGGCCGTAATCCAAATGTGTTCTACGCGCGTTAACCTCGCATCCAATCCGCGCCGAACCAGGTGCGCGTCGACCAAGGAGACCCATGCTCCCGGCTGTCGGGTTCGCTGCGGTTGAGCAAAGCCGCTCCCTGCCCCCGGGCTCTGCGATGTCGGCTCCTATCTGGAGGAATTGATGAACAAGCCCGTTCGGCTGGCAGCGATCGCGACTACGGCACTGGTCGCCCTGACCGCCTCGGCGTGTGGATCGAAGCCCGTGTCGACGTCGGGTTCCAGCAGCTCCGCCCAGGCCGGCGGCAGCTTCAAGGCGTGCATGGTCACCGACACCGGCGGCCTGGACGACCACTCCTTCAACGCCGAGTCCTGGGCCGGTATGCAGGACGCGGCCAAGGCCAACCCGAACATCAAGGTTCAGAACGCCACCTCCGCGACGGAGAACGACTACACCAGCAACATCGCCGGTTTCGTCTCCGCCCAGTGCAAGCTGATCGTCACGGTCGGCTTTGCCATGAACACCGCCACGGTCGACTCGGCCAAGAAGAACCCCACCCAGCACTACGCGATCGTCGACAACACCTCGACCAAGCCGCAGGTGCAGGGCCTGGAGTTCAACACCGCGCAGGGCGGTTTCCTCGGCGGCTACTTCGCGGCCGGCATGACCAAGACCGGCAAGGTCGCCACCTTCGGTGGCGCCAACTACCCGACCGTCACCGTCTACATGGACGGCTTCTGGGAGGGCGTGCAGTACTACAACCAGAAGCACAACACCCACGTGCAGGTCCTCGGCTGGGACGAGACCAAGCAGTCGGGCACCTTCGACCCGACCCAGTCCTTCACCGACCAGGCCGGCGGCAAGCAGATCGCCGCGACCTTCCAGTCGGAGGGGGCCGACATCGTCTTCCCGGTCGCCGGCGGCACCGGCATCGGCGCGCTGGCCCAGGCCCAGTCCTCGGGCGGCAAGCTGAACGCCATCTGGGTCGACGACGACGGCTTCGTCTCCAACCCGCAGTACGGCTCCGTCATCATGACGTCCGTGACCAAGGGCATCGCCACCGCGGTGAGCACCTCGGTGCAGCAGGCCGCGGCGGGCAACTTCTCCGCCACCCCGTTCGTCGGCACCCTGGCGAACAACGGCACCGGCCTGGCGCCGTTCCACGACTTCGCGTCCAAGGTGCCCGCCAGCCTGACCACCGAGCTCGCGACGGTGAAGCAGGACATCATCAACGGCACCATCAAGATCCAGTCCAAGAACCAGCCGACCGGCTGATTTCGGACGGTCCGGGGCGGGTGTGCCATCGCGCACCCGCCCACCGGCCTGTCGGCACCTGGATCGTCCACGTCCAGGGGCTGGCGGGTCCGTCAAGTCCTCGATAGCTTCCGCCGATCGACTTTTGATGCCCGGCGTGAGGAGTGTGTTCACAAGTGCGTCTGGAACTTCGCGGCATCACCAAGCGATTCGGTTCGCTGGTCGCCAACGACCACATCGACCTGACGGTCGAACCAGGTGAGGTCCACTGTCTTCTGGGTGAGAACGGCGCCGGCAAGTCCACGCTGATGAACGTCCTGTACGGGCTGCTCCAGCCCGAGGAGGGCGAGATCGTCGTCGACGGCGTCGCCAAGACCATCACCAGCCCGCGCGACGCCATCGCCAACGGCATCGGCATGGTGCACCAGCACTTCATGCTGGTCCCCGTCTTCAGCGTGGCCGAGAACGTGGTCCTCGGCGACGAGGTCGAGCTCGGCGCCAGCCGTGGCCCGCTGGGCCTGCTGGACCGCCGTCGCGCCCGCAAGGACGTGCAGGAGGTCTCCCAGCGCTACGGCCTCCCGGTCAACCCCGACGCGATCGTCGAGGACCTGCCGGTCGGCGTCCAGCAACGCGTCGAGATCGTCAAGGCCCTGGTCCGCGACGCCCAGACGCTGATCCTGGACGAGCCGACCGCGGTGCTGACCCCGCAGGAGATCGACGACCTGTTCGTCGTCATGAACTCGCTGCGCGAGGCGGGCAAGTCGATCGTCTTCATCACGCACAAGCTCAAGGAGGTCAAGGCGATCGCCGACCGGATCACCGTGATCCGGCGCGGTGCGGTCGTCGGGCAGGCCTCGCCGACCTCCAGCGAGCAGGAGCTCGCCTCGATGATGGTCGGCCGAAGCGTGCAGCTGGTCGTCGACAAGGACGTCAGCAAGCCGGGCAATGCCTCCTTCCAGGTCGAGAACCTCACGGTGCTCGACGCCAACGGCCAGGCCGCCGTCGACGACGTCTCCTTCACCGTCCACGACGGCGAGATCCTCGGCATCGCCGGTGTCCAGGGCAACGGCCAGTCCGAGCTGGCCGAGGCCATCCTGGGCCTGCTGCCGACCGCGGCCGGGACCATCTCCCTGGACGGCAAGGTGCTGACCGGGCGGACCCCGCGTCAGGTGCTCGACTCGGGCGTCGGCTTCGTCCCCGAGGACCGCGGGCACGACGGCGTGGTCGGCGAGTTCACCATCGCCGAGAACCTCGTCCTCGACCTGTACACGAAGGCCCCCTTCGGGCGCGGCCTGTCGATCGACCTGGACGAGATCGCCAAGAACGCCGACGCGCGGATCAAGGAGTTCGACATCCGCCCGGCCGCGGCGCAGCACCCGGCGGGCAAGCTCTCCGGCGGCAACGCGCAGAAGGTCGTCGTCGCCCGCGAGCTCTCCCGCCCGCTGCGCCTGCTGGTCGCCTCGCAGCCGACCCGCGGCGTCGACGTCGGCGCCATGGAGTTCATCCACAAGCGCATCGTCGCCGAGCGCGACCAGGGCCGCCCGGTCGTGGTCGTCTCCACGGAGCTGGACGAGGTGCTGGCGCTGGCCGACAAGGTCGCGGTGATGTACCGCGGCAAGATCGTCGCCACCGTCCCGCCGACCACCTCCCGCGACGCGATCGGCCTGCTGATGGCCGGTATCACCGGCGAGGCCGCCCCCGCCCCCGCCGGGGCCCCGGGTGCCGAGGCCCAGGGCGGCGAGGCCCGGGGAACGGCCGCCACCGAGAGCACCACCGCTGAGACCACGAACACGGAGGAGGCGGACTCGTGAGCACGCCCGAACCTGAGAAGAACGAGCCGGCCGCTGCCCCGACGCCGGCCAAGCCGGCGGCACCCAAGCCCTCGCGGGACTGGGGCACGGTGGTCCGCAACGTCTTCACCGCCGAGAACTCGGCCACGGTGACCTTCCTGGCCATCGTGCTCGCGCTGGTCGTCGGCGCGATCATGATCGTGCTGTCGAACACCGACACGATGAACCAGCTCGGCTACTTCTTCGCCTCGCCGACCGACTTCCTCTCCTCGGCCTGGAACGACGTCTCCAGCGCGTACTCGTCGCTGTTCAAGGGCGCGATCTTCGACCCGGCGACGGTCTCCGGCACCCCGGCGCAGTTCTTCGGCCCGATCTCGAACACCCTCGAGTACGCGACGCCGCTGATCTTCGGCGGCCTGGCCATCTCGGTCGCGTTCCGCGCCGGGATGTTCAACATCGGCGGCCAGGGCCAGCTGATCGTAGGCGCGATCTTCGCGTCCTACGTCGGCTTCTCCTGGACCGCGCTGCCCGGACTGCTGCACATGTTCGCGGCGGTCCTGGCCGGCATCGTCGGCGGCATGCTCTACGGCGGCGTCGTCGGCTGGCTCAAGGCCTACCGCGGCGCGCACGAGGTGATCGTCACGATCATGCTCAACTACGTCGCCTTCCTCTTCCTCGGCGGCTGGCTGCTGAACACCTCGGTGTTCCACGACGCCGCCGCGGCCGGTCAGGCGGTCGGCAAGCCGGCCACCCCGAGTGCGGTGCTGCCGCACCTCTTCGGTGACCAGCTCTTCACCGACATCGGCCTGGTCTTCGCGCTGATCGCGACCGCCGCCGTCGCCTGGTTCTTCAAGCGCAGCAAGCTCGGCTTCGAGGTCCGCGCGGTCGGTCTGCGGCCGAGCGCCGCCCGCACCGCCGGTATCAACGTCAGCCGGGTCCAGATCGCGGCCATGCTGATCTCCGGCGCGCTGATGGGTCTGATCGGTGTCACCCAGACCCTCGGTCTGGCCAACCCGAACAACAACTCGCTGAGCCCCAACCTCGACGCCGGCCTCGGCTTCACCGCCATCACCGTCGCCCTGCTGGGCCGCACCAAGCCGTGGGGCTGCGTCTGGGCCTCGTTGCTCTTCGGCGCGCTCCAGGCCGGTGGCGCCCTGATGCAGACGCAGGCGCAGGTCTCGATCGAGGTCATCACCGTCATCCAGGCCCTGATCGTCATCTTCGTCGCCGCGCCGCAGCTGGTGAAGGAGATCTTCCACCTGCGCGCCCACAAGATCGACACCGGTGCCAAGGGCGAGGACGCCCCGCCGCCCGTCGACCCGTTCCACACCGACACCACCACCGCTGCCGGAGGCGAGGCATGAGCACGGCATCCACCGCTACCGGTGACAACGGAGCGAACGAGGGCCCCCTCACCCTCGCCGAAGCAGCCGCACGTCGGTCCAAGCTGGTCAGCGGCGTCTCGATGGCCGTCGTCGGCGCCCTGGGGCTGTGGGCCTTCGGCCTGACCTCCCGGGTCTCGGGGGCCGCGCACACGATCTTCGGCCTCAAGGAGGACCCGAACGCGGCCGGTGGCCTGAGCCCGATCTCGGCGCCCTCGCAGGCGCTCGCGATCGCGCTGATGTCGCTGGCCATCGTCTGCGGCCTGGTCCGCGCCTTCGCGCCGATCTCGAAGCGGTACCAGCTCTGGACCGCCATCATCTACTTCGCCTCGTACTCGGCGGGCTTCCTGGTCTGGGCCGCGGCCGGCTCCTCGGTCGGCCTGAACGTGCCGGCGATCCTCGCCCAGACGGCCATCCAGGCCGTCCCGCTGGTGCTCGGCTCGCTGAGCGCGCTGCTGTGCGAGCGGTCCGGCGTCGTCAACATCGCGGTCGAGGGCCAGTTCCTCTTCGGCGCGTTCGCGGCGGTGCTGACCGCGTCCACGACCGGCTCCATCTGGGCCGGTGCGATCGCCGGCTGCCTCGGCGGCGCCCTCATGTGCGCCCTGCTGGCGGTCTTCGCCAACCGCTACCTGATCGAGCAGGTCGTCCTCGGCGTCGTGCTCAACCTGCTGGCCTCGGGCGTCACCGGCTTCCTCTACGACCGGCTGATGTCCACCAACGGCGGGACGTACAACAAGGCGCAGGGCTTCAACAACATCCGGATCCCCGGTCTGGCCTCGATCCCGATCATCGGCCCGCTGTTCGACCAGAACATCCTGTTCTACGTCGCCTACCTGCTGGTGCCGGTGGTCTGGTTCCTGCTCTTCCGTACCCGCTGGGGCCTGCGTACCCGCGCGGTCGGCGAGCACCCGACGGCCGCCGACACGGTCGGCATCAAGGTCATCGGCCTGCGCTACCGCAACGTCATCACGGCCGGTCTGCTGTCGGGGCTCGGCGGCGTCTGGCTGACGCTCGGTCTGGCCAGCCAGTTCGGCAAGGACATGAGCTCCGGCAAGGGCTATATCGCCATCGCGGCACTGATCGTCGGCCGCTGGTCGCCGATCGGTTCGCTGGGCGCGGCGGTGCTGTTCGGCTTCGCCACCGAGCTCCAGGTCGCCCTGACCTCGCTCGGCACCCCGATCCCGGGCGCGTTCCTGGCCATGGCGCCCTACCTGGTGACGATCTTCGTCGTGGCGGCGCTGAGCGGCCTCTCCCGCCCGCCGGCGGCGTCCGGCAAGCCGTACATCAAGGGCTGAGGCCGTCATGGAGATCGACTGGGACGTGCTGCGGGCGGCGGCCCGGGAGGCGATGGGGCGCGCGTACGCGCCGTACTCGCACTTCCCGGTCGGCGCTGCGGCGCTGGTCGACGACGGCCGCGTCGTCAGCGGCTGCAACGTCGAGAACGCGTCCTACGGGCTCGGGCTGTGCGCGGAGTGCGGACTGGTGTCCGCGCTCCACGCCTCCGGCGGCGGCCGGCTGGTCGCGTTCACCTGCTGCGATCGCGACGGCGAGCCGTTGATGCCGTGCGGGCGCTGCCGGCAGTTGCTGTGGGAGCACGGGGGAGCGGAGCTGATCGTGGAGTCGGTGTCGGGGATCCGCCCGCTCTCCGAACTCCTGCCGGACGCCTTCGGCCCCGAACGGCTCTAGCCTTCGCTCCCGCCTGTGGCGGCACTCTCCAGGGGCGCGAGGTCCTGCTCGCGCACGCAGTTGATCGAGCACGGCCTCGCGCCCCCTGGCGTTTGCAACTGACTGTTACGCGCGTAGAGTTCTGTCTGTCTCCCCCTTCGCACAACCATGGAGTGCACGTGGACGCCATCTCCGTCATCCGCGCGAAGCGCGACCGCGCCGAGTTGAGCGATGCTCAGATCGACTGGGTGATCGACGCCTACACCCGTGGCGAGGTCGCCGACGAGCAGATGTCCGCGCTGGCCATGGCGATCCTGCTGAACGGGATGAACCTGCGGGAGATCTCCCGCTGGACCGACGCGATGATCCGTTCCGGCGTGCGGATGGACTTCTCCTCGTTGCCGCTGCCCACCAGCGACAAGCACTCCACCGGCGGCGTCGGAGACAAGATCACGCTGCCGCTCGCCCCCCTCGTCGCGGCCTGTGGCGCGGCCGTGCCACAGCTCTCCGGGCGGGGGCTCGGCCACACCGGCGGGACGCTGGACAAGCTGGAGTCGATCCCGGGCTGGAAGGCGCTGCTGTCCAACGACGAGATGATGGACGTGCTGCGCGACGCCGGTGCGGTCATCTGCGCAGCCGGGGACGGCCTCGCGCCCGCCGACAAGAAGCTCTACGCGCTGCGCGACGTCACCGGCACCGTCGAGGCGATCCCGCTGATCGCGTCCTCGATCATGTCGAAGAAGATCGCTGAGGGGACCGGCGCGCTCGTCCTGGACGTGAAGGTCGGCTCCGGCGCCTTCATGAAGAACCTCGCCGACGCGCAGGAGCTGGCCCGCACCATGGTCGGGCTCGGCACCAACGCCGGCGTCAACACCGTCGCGCTGCTGACGGACATGAGCACCCCGCTCGGCCTGACGGCCGGGAACGCGCTGGAGGTGCGGGAGTCCGTCGAGGTGCTCGCGGGCGGCGGTCCGGCCGACGTGGTGGAGCTGACCATCGCGCTGGCGCGCGAGATGCTCGCGGCGGCGGGCGTCACGGGCGGCAAGGACCCCGAGGTGGCGCTGCGCGACGGCTCCGCGATGGACCACTGGCGCCGCATGATCGCGGCGCAGGGCGGCGACCCGGATGCCGCACTGCCGGTCGCGCGCGAGCAGCACGTGTTCACCGCGCCCGCCGGCGGCGTGCTGACCGGCCTGGACGCCTACGCCGTCGGCGTCGCCGCCTGGCGCCTGGGCGCGGGCCGCGCGCGCAAGGAGGACCCGGTGCAGGCCGGTGCGGGCGTCGAGATCCACGCCAAGCCGGGCGCGGTCGTGACCGCCGGCCAGCCGCTGCTGACCCTCCACACGGACACCCCGGAGCGCTTCGCCTACGCCCTGGAGGCCCTGGCCGCCCCCGACGCGGTCACCATCGTCGCCGAGGGCGCGGACTTCAAGCCGACCCCGCTGATCCTCGACCGCATCGCGTAAGCCCCGCCCGCCCGCGCCCGCGCCCGTCCGCCCGCGCCCGTCCGTCCGCGCCGGCCCGGCCCCGTCACGGGCGGGCGTAGACGGCGACGAAGTCGCGGCTGGAGTAGTCGTAGTAGCGCGTGGCGTCGCGGACGAAGTTGACCAGGTTGCGCGGGGTCGGGTCGTGCGGGTTCTTCGTCGCGTCGTAGGAGATGAACGACGGCCAGCTGAGGTTGATGTCCAGCATCATGCCCGTCACCGCGCCCGCCCGCTGCAGCAGCGTGGCCAGGGACTGGACGGTGAGCAGGCGGCCGCCGACGTAGACGACGTCGCCGTTGCGGTCGATGCCGATGCCCGAGCGGGCGACGGCCGCGTTGCCGCCGTCGGTCAGGCCCCAGGTGTCGACGCCGCCGTTGTACGCGTCCTCGGTGACCTGCCCGTGGCGGACCAGCGGTACCAGGCACTGGCGGACGCCGACGACGTCCGGGGCCATCCGCACGTCCTCGTTCCAGACGCCGACGGTCAGTGAGCCGTCGCGGTGGAAGATCTCCGAGGCCGCGCCGGTGCGCAGCTCGCCGATGGTCTGCCCGTTCAGGTAGAAGCCGCCGTGCGAGTCCCCGTTGGAGACCTTGAAGCCGCCGTTGTACGCGGCGACCAGGCCGGTGCGTTCGGCCGGGGTGATGGTCGCCGGGACGGTCCAGTTGCCTCCGGGTTCGGAGACGCCGGGGTGCATCTGGAAGCGGAGCGCGTGCTGCTTCATCCAGACGACGCCGACCGGGAAGTCGGTGTCGTAGGCGTCCGGCCGCATGGTCGTGCTCTGGATCACCGGCTGGCCCTTCTCCTTGACCAGCGGTGCGAAGACCCCCTCGCCGCGCTGCCCCGGGGTGACCAGCGGGCGGATCGCCGCGTGCAGGGGGATCGGCGGCACGGTCGGCGTCGGCCTGGGACGTGGACGGACGGGGCTCGCGTGGGCGACGAGCGTGGCCGCGCCGCAGGCCGAGGTGGTGGTCGCGCGCTGGTGCCGGTTGTCGACCAGGCTCACCACCGAGCCCAGGCCGTGGCAGCGCCCCCACCGCGCGAGCTTGGTCTGCGTCCCGCCCGGCCCCGGCGTGGCGAGCGCGTCGTGCACGCAGTAGCCGGCCACGACGGTGAGCGCCAGGGCGCTGCCGCCCAGCGCCCAGGCCAGGCGCTTTCGGCGCCGCCCGAGGGTCGGCGGGTTCGCAACGGACGGTTCATCCGGCTTCCGGCGCAGTCGCATGGGGGGAGGGGTACCCGGCGCGAACCTCCCCGGGCGCGGAATCACCTGGGTGGAGCAGTACGCCGCAGATAGTAGCCATGGCTATAGAAGCCATGTACGGTAAATGCGAAGGGGAAACCGGATCGCGACGAGGGGAACGCACCATGTCCGAGATCGCCGTGCTCGACTCGACCATGTACTACCTGGAGAGCGGGAGCGGGGCGCCGATCGTGTTCCTGCACGGCAACCCGAGCTCCTCGCACCTGTGGCGCGACGTGCTGCCGGGCATCGGAGGCGGGCGGCTGCTCGCGCCCGACCTGATCGGGATGGGCCGCTCCGGCAAGCCGGAGTCCGCCTACCGCTTCGCCGACCACGCCCGCTACCTCGACGCCTGGTTCGACGGCCTCGACCTGGACGGCGTCGTGCTGGTCGGCCACGACTGGGGTGGCGCCCTCGCTCTCGACTGGGCCGCGCGGCACCCGGAGCGGGTCCGCGGGCTCGCCTTCTTCGAGACCATGGTCAGGCCGCTCGCCTGGGAGGACGTCTCGCCGCAGGCCCGTGCGCGCACCGAGACGCTGCGCGGCCGGGCCGGGGAGGACCTGGTGCTGGACCAGAACGCGCTGGTGCGCCAGGCGTTCACCGGCGGCGTGCTGACCGCGCTGTCCGAGGAGGAGCTGGCGCCCTACCTCGCGCCGTACGCGGGGACGCGCGAAAGCAGGCGGCCGTTGCTGGAGTGGGCGCGCCAGATGCCGCTCGGTGGCGAGCCCGCCGAGCTCGTCGCGCGGATCGAGGCGTACGACGCGTGGCTGGCGAAGAGCGAGGACGTGCCGAAGCTGCTGCTCACCTTCGAGGGATCGCCGACGCTGATGGTCAACGCGGCGACCGCGGCGTGGTGCGCGGAGAACGTCGCCGCGCTGGAGACCGTCCACCTCGGCCCGGCCGGCCACCATGCTCCGGAGGACAAGCCCCGGGAGATCGCCGGAGCGATCTCCGCCTGGGCCGACCGGCACTGTCTGCGCCGAGAGCGGCCGGCCGGCTGACGACGGAGCAGTTCATCGAGGCGGACGTCACGTCCTCCGGGTGGGCGGAGGAGCGCACCTCGCTGCCGAACCGCCGGTTCCAGTACGCCGTGCGGGTCTGCTGGTGCAGGTGGGACGGAGCTGGACTCGGTCGGGAACGCCGAGCTGAACGGGATGGCGCGTGCGGGCAGCGACGTCGTCCGGCTCGTGACGGAGACCCCGGCCACCCCGGGACCGGAGGGCGCTCGACCCGCTCATGACCCGACGGTCACCAACCTCGACGCTCGGCAGGGCTGACCAGGCGCCCCCGTGGGCGGGCCGGCGACTGTGCCGGTCCGCCCTCCCGCCCCTACGGTCGCGCCGCCGCGACCGCGCGGTGCGCGGAGACGGTGCCCCAGGCGGTCACGCCCGCGGCGAGCAGCATCGCGGCCAGGGCCACCGAGACCGTCCCGGTCCAGCCGCTGCCGTGGTACGCGCTCGCACCCAGCGCGCCCCCGAGGCTGTTGCCGACGTAGTACGCGGCCATGTACAACGCGGACGCCTGGGCGCGGTCGTGGGTCGCCGTGCGGCCCACCGCCGCGGAGGCGACGCAGTGGCCGGTGAAGAAGCCCGCGGTGATGAGGACCAGGCCCAGCAGGGTGAGCGGGAGCGACTCCGGCAGGGTCAGCAGCAGGCCCGCCGAGGTCGTGGTGATCGCCGCGTACAGGGCGCCACGGCGGCCCAGCCGGGCGGCGATACGGGCGCTGCCCGCCGAGGTCACCGTGCCGACGAGGTAGACCACGAAGATGGACGAGGCCAGGGCCTGCGGCAGGCTGAAGGGGGCGGCGACGAGCCGGTAGCCGAGGACCGTGTAGACCGCGCCGAAGACCGTCATGAACAGCAGGCCGAGCGCGAACAGCCGGCCGAGCAGCGGGTTGGCCAGGTGGCCGGTGACGGTGCGCCACAGGGCGCGCGGATTCACCGGGCCGGGGCGGAAGCAGCGGGCGCGGGGGATGAGCACCCGGAAGGCCACCGCGCACAGCAGTGCCGCGACGGCGACGGCCGCGAGGCCCGCACGCCAGCCGTACGCGCCGGCGACGACGCCGGACAGCAGGCGGCCGCTCATACCGCCGATGCTGTTGCCCGCCACGTACAGGCCCATCGCCGAGGGCAGTGCCGAGGGGTGGACCTCCTCGGCGAGGTAGGCCATGGCGGTCGCGGGCAGGCCCGCCAGCGCGACGCCCTGCAGCGCGCGCAGGGCGGTCAGCGTCCCGAGGTCACCGGTGAGCGGCAGGACCAGCGCGATGGCGACGGCGGCGACGACCGAGAGCGTCATGATCCGGGTGCGGCCGAAGCGCTCGGACAGGGCGCTGATCGGGATCACCGCGACGGCCAGCCCGATCGACGCGGCGGAGACGGTCCAGCTGGCCTGGCCCGGCGTCAGGTGCAGGTCGGTGGAGAGGGCCGGCAGCAGGGCCTGGGTCGAGTAGAGCAGCAGAAAGGTCGCCAGCCCGGCGCCGAACAACGCGAGTTGGGTGCGGCGCAGACCAGGGGAGCCCGGCAGGTGGCGCGGGTCGGCGGTCCGGGCGGACTCGGCGGCCCGGGGGGCACGGGCGTCGACGGCGGTGGGGACGGGTCGCGTGGCTGTGGCAGGCTCCGCTGGCATGCTCCAGACGTTAGGACGGTGCTATTGATGCGTCCAATACATGGGTGGGGGATGATCCATGCTGTGGCGTATGAATCCAGTTCGGACCAGGTGTTCCTCCCTTCGGAGCAGGTGGAGCTGTCGCCCACGTCACCCGCCGCCCGGCTCTCGCCGCTGCTCGCGCAGTTCGCGGCGGTCGCGCGCGGCGAGCATGTGACGCGGGCGGCCGTCGAGCTCGGCATGCCGCAGCCGACCCTGAGCCGGGCCGTCGCCCGACTGGAGGCGGAGCTGGGTGTGGCGCTGCTGTCCCGCGAGGGCCGCACGGTCCGGCTCACCCGGGCCGGGCGGATCTTCCTCGCCTCGGCCGAGCGGGCTCTGGCCGAGCTGGAGCGCGGCGCGGACGCGGCGCGCGCGGAGGCGGACCCGACCGGCGGCCGGGTGGCCTTCGGCTTCCTGCACACGATGGGTTCCGAGGCGGTGCCGATGCTGCTGCGGGGCTTCCGGGCACAACTGCCGCGGGTGCGCTTCCAGCTGGTGCAGGACTACACCGACTCGATGCTGGCCCGCCTGCGCGACGGAGAGCTGGACCTGTGCCTGCTCTCCCCGCGGCCGGAGGCGCCGGATCTGACCACGCGCCGGATGGGCGAGCAGCGGCTGCGCCTGGTGATCTCCGCCGACCACCGGCTCGCCGGCCGGCGCCGGGTGCGGCTCGAGGAGGTGGCCGAGGAGCCGTTCGTGACCCTGGAACCCGGTTACGGCCTGCGCCGGATCACCGACGCACTCTGCGCGGACGCCGGCTTCACCCCGCGGATCTCCTTCGAGGGGGAAGAGGCCGAGACACTGCGCGGCCTGGTCGCGGCAGGGTTGGGCGTCGCGGTCCTGCCGCCCGCGTCGTGGCTGCGCCCGGACGTGGTGGAGCTGGCGCTCGCCTCCCCGGCGGCCCGCCGCGAGCTGGCGCTCGTCTGGTCCTCGACCCGGCCGTTGCCGCCGCCGGCGGTGGCGTTCCGTGATTACGTCCTGTCGGAGCGGGACCGGCTGCCACTGCACAGCTGAACGGGGGGAAAACTCCTTATTGTCTGGCTTGTGACCATTCGACGCGAGCGGGACGCTGTTCCTGTACCTCTGAAAGGGGGTTGGTCAGCATGACGTTCGTGCAGGTCATTGAATACGAAACCAAAGACGAGGACCGCGTCGACCGGATCATGGACCAGTGGCTGCGGCTCACCCAGGGCAAGCGCACGGCCCACCACTCCACCATGGGCAAGGACCGCGACAAGCCCTCCCACTTCATGCAGATCGTCGAGTTCCCCTCCTACGAGGAGGCGATGCGCAACAGCGACCTCCCGGAGACCCGTCAGTTGGCGGACGAGATGCGGGAGGCCTGCGACGGCGATCCGCGCTTCGTGAACCTGGAGGTCACCCGCGACGAGGTCCTCGACGAGGACGCGATGATGAGCCTGATGGGCCGCATCGTGACCGACCTGGGGGCGGTGGCCCTCGCGCCCTCGCTCGTGATCGGCGAACGGCTCGGTCTCTTCGCCTCGATGGCGGACGGCAGGCCCCGCACCTCGGCGGAGGTCGCCGAGGCGTCCGGCTGCAACGAGCGCAACGTACGCGAGTGGCTGTCGGCGATGGCCGCCAGCGGCTACGTCGCCCTGGAGGCCGACGGCAGGTTCCGGCTCACCCCCGAGCAGGTCGTCGCCTTCTGTGACACCGAGAGCCCCTACTACGCGCTCGGCGGCTTCCAGTCGTTCAGCGCCGCCGCCTCGCTGGAGACGCGCGACAAGTTGCAGCGCTCCTTCAGGAGCGGCGAGGGCCTCGGCTGGGACCAGCACCACCCGGAGCTCTTCTCCGGCACCGCGCGCTTCTTCCGGCCCGGCTACGCGACCTTCCTGGTGGACGCGTGGCTGCCCGCGATGGAGGACACGGTGGAGCGCCTCCGGGCCGGCGGCAGGGTCGCGGACATCGGCTGCGGTTTCGGCTACTCGACGCTGATGATGGCGCGGGCCTTCCCCGAGGCCCACTGCACCGGCTTCGACTACCACGGGCCCTCCATCGAGGCGGCCCGCCGGCAGGCCAAGCAGGACGGGCTCACCAAGCACTGCGACTTCGAGGTGGCGGGCTCCGCCGACTTCGGCGGCGGCCCCTACGACCTGATCACCTTCTTCGACTGCCTGCACGACATGGGCGACCCGGTGGGCGCGCTCTCGCACTGCCGGGCGAGGCTGACCGAGGGCGGCGCGGTCATGGTCGTCGAGCCGCACGCGGAGGACGACATCGCCGACAACATGAACCCGCTGAGCCGGGCCATGTACGCGGCGTCCACGGTGATCTGCGTTCCCGCGTCCCAGGCCCAGCCGGTCGGCCGGGCGCTCGGCGCCCAGGCGGGCGAGGCGCGGACCCGCGAGGTCGCGGCGGAGGCCGGCTTCGGGCGGTTCCGCCGCGCGTCGGAGACGCCGTTCAACATCGTCTACGAGCTGAAGAGCTGAGGTCGCCCCTCAGCCGGGCGGCAAGGCCGCACCTCGGCAGGACGCGCGTCCGCGGGGCCGCGCGTCCTGCGTCGAAGCTGGTGCATCTACGCGCGTAGGAGCTAGGATCGGGAAATGGTGACCCACAACCCTCAAACGCCTGCCGCCACCTCCGAGCAGATCCGCCGCGCGCCCAAGGTGCTGCTCCACGATCATCTCGACGGCGGCCTGCGCCCCGAGACGATCATTGAGCTCGCCGACGCGGTCGGATACGACGCCCTGCCCGAGCGCGACCCCGCCAAGCTCGGGCAGTGGTTCCGTGACGCCGCCGACTCCGGCTCGCTGGAGCGGTACCTGGAGACCTTCGCGCACACCTGTGCCGTCATGCAGACGCGCGAGGCGCTCATCCGTGTCGCCGCCGACTGTGCCGAGGACCTCGCCAAGGACGGCGTCGTCTACGCCGAGGTGCGGTACGCGCCCGAGCAGCACCTGGAGGCCGGGCTGACCCTCGACGAGGTCGTCGAGGCCGTCAACGAGGGCTTCCGTCTCGGCGAGCAGCGGGCCCGTGAGAACGGTGACCGGGTCAAGATCGGCACGCTGCTGACGGCGATGCGCCACGCCGCCCGCTCCCGTGAGATCGCCGAGCTGGCGAACCGCTACCGCGACCACGGCGTGGTCGGCTTCGACATCGCCGGTGCCGAGGCCGGCTACCCGCCCACCCGGCACCTGGACGCCTTCGAGTACCTCGCGGGCGAGAACAACCACTTCACCATCCACGCCGGTGAGGCCTTCGGCCTGCCCTCCATCTGGGAGGCGCTCCAGTGCTGCGGTGCCGACCGCCTCGGCCACGGCGTGCGGATCATCGACGACATCGAGGTCAAGGACGACGGCCAGGTCGAACTCGGCCGGCTCGCCGCCTACGTGCGCGACAAGCGCATCCCGCTGGAGATGTGCCCGACCTCCAACCTCCAGACCGGCGCGGCCGCCTCCTACGCGGAGCATCCCATCGGGCTGCTGCGCCGCCTGCACTTCCGGGTCACGGTCAACACCGACAACCGCTTGATGAGCGGCACCAGCATGAGCCAGGAGTTCCAGCACCTCGTGGACGCCTTCGGCTACACGCTGGACGACCTGCAGTGGTTCACCGTCAACGCGATGAAGAGTGCGTTCATCCCCTTCGACGAGCGGTTGGCCATGATCAACGAGGTGATCAAGCCGGGCTACGCCGCCCTCAAGGCTGAGTGGCTCTTCGCCTGAGACGGCGGCCCTGACGGCCTCGGCTCCGCGTCAACGCCCCGAATCCCGGTACGCCGATCGGCTGACGGGATTTGGGGCGTGCCGTGCCTCGTGGATACGTTGGGCCGCCATCCGGGCACGCGCTGTAATCGCCGTGCTCGCAGGACACGAGGAGACTGCTCATGAAGAAGGCCACCCTGCAGGCGGCCGGAACGGCCGTGCTCGGTGTCGCGGCGGTCGCCGCCTTCGCCGGACCGGCCGCGGCGGACCCGCTCGGCGGGCTTCCCCAGGTCAGCTCGCTGACCGGGCCGGCGTCGTCGTTGACCTCCGCCGGCGGCGGCCTCCACGAGGTGACCTCGACCGCGCAGGGCGTCATCAACAACACCGCGCCGACGGTGCAGGGGGCGACGGGCTCACTGCCGATCGCGACGCGCGCGGTGCAGTCCGCCGTGCCGCAGTCGGTCGTGCCGCAGTCCGTGGTGCCGCAGTCCGCGGTACCGCAGCAGCGCGACGGTGGCCTCCCGGCCGTCGGCGGCACGCTGGGCAGCCTTCCCGGCCTCGGCCAGCTCCAGGGCGGTACGGGCCACACGCTCGACGCCCTGCACCAGAACCTGCCGCTGAAGGCGCCGTCGATCAGCTGAGCGCCGGGCCGGAACGGTCCGCTGCGGGGGCCTCCCGGACCGGGAGGCCCCCGTGGCGTGTCAGGCGCGTCGCGTCAGGCGTGGCGTGTGGTCAGTACTCGGCCGGGAGCAGCAGCCACAGGGCCAGGTAGACGAGTATCTGCGGCCCGGGCAGCAGGCACGAGAGCAGGAACAGCACGCGGACGCTGAGCGGGCTCATCCCGAAGCGGTGGGCGATACCCGCGCAGACACCACCGATCATGCGGCCGCTGCGGGGGCGGGCGAGAGTGGCGGTCGCGGACATGGGATCACTCCTGTTCGATGTGGCCCGTCCGCGGTGGGACGGGCCGTCGGCTTGATGTCTCAAGCCTCTCGCGCAGGAAGGGCGGTGCCGTCAGCCCCGCCGATGATTCGGACCCTGCCGGGACCCGGGCTCCGGAGCGGCCTGTTCTCAGGGGCGCTCTCAGGGTCGTTCTCAGGGGCGTGCGCCGGAACCGGCGCCGCGACGGACGCCGCCGCGGCCCGGGCGGTGGCCTGGCGGCGCAGCCAGGCCCGGGTCGCGGGCACCACCGCGAGGTGGGACAGCGCGATCCCGATGCAGGCCAGCAGGATGTCGTCGACGTTGAGCAGCCGCAGCGACAGGGTCGTCTGCAGCACCTCGAGCCCGGTGGCGATCAGCCCCCCGGCCAGCAGTGTGCGGGTGAAGGAGCCGAGCGTCGGCGCGTCCCGGCGCCCGCCGGCGAGGGGCAGCAGCACCCCCAGCGGGGCCAGCGACAGCAGCCCGCCGAGCAGCGCGAGGTAGTCGCGTCCGGTTCCGGTGGCCAGCTCGGCGCGGACGGAGGCGAACGGGGTGAGGTTGCTGTCGGACAGCCAGAGCGTGGGTGTGCTGCGCAGGGTCACCCAGAGCAGCACGGTCAGATGGACCGCCAGCAGCAGCAGGCCGAGCCGCCGGGCGCCCGCGTGGACGGCGAAGGGAC
This sequence comes from Streptacidiphilus sp. MAP12-33, assembly GCF_041261265.1. NCBI lineage: Bacteria > Bacillati > Actinomycetota > Actinomycetes > Kitasatosporales > Streptomycetaceae > Streptacidiphilus > Streptacidiphilus sp. MAP12-33. The sequence continues at coordinate 48,067 of NZ_JBGCCA010000035.1, read as the reverse complement.
GGGGATCGGCGCTGCTCTCTCCGTGCTGCACGCCAGAAGGGACGCGCATGGTGGTGCGCATGGTTGCGAGGCGACGTGTGCGCGCCGTCACGCTGCGCTCTGTCGCGCCAGGCACCTCCACCGCGGACCCGCCCTCTCCGTCTGCTCTGTCTCGGTCGTGTGTGCGTCGCGCCCCCGCCAGGCCGACCGACTGGCCGGCCGGGCGAGGAGGCGGTCAGGGTGAGCCGGTCCCCGGGGCGGCGCCGCAGTCGCCCAGGGAGAAGCCGGAGGCGCCGGTGGTGGTCGCGCTCGTCGGCTTCGGTACCGGGGGCGGGCTCGCGGCGCGCGCGCCTGCCGAGGACGTGGCCCGGTGCGGCGTGGCGGAGCCGCGCGCGGCCGCCGACGCGGAAGCCGAGGGCATGATCGGCAGCGCCGAGGTCAGCGCGTCCCACGGGGTCGCGCCGGGGAAGTACGTCGCCCCGCCGGGCATCAGGTCGCTCGGAGCGGCGGTGGTCAGCACGGCCGGTCCGTCCGAGTTCGCGCCCGGCGTGGACGTGGCCCCCGGAGTCGGGGGGCAGGCGGTGCGGGAGGCCGGCAGCCCGGCGTCGACGGGCACGGCGGTGCTGCGGATGCCGCAGCCGCTCAGCGTGGCCGTGACGGTCGCGGCGAGGACGGCCGCGGCCATCGCCACCGTCGCCGCCCGCCGTCGCCGCCGGCCCTGCGCCGCCGACTCGGTGCCACGAACCGCGGCCGGCAGTCCCCGCCGCACGGCCGCACGGCCCGCGGTGGTGCGGCCACCGGGCGCGGTGGCGTCGCCGACCGCGACGCGGTTCGGTGCGGGGGTGCCCGGGCCGGAGGCCGGGTTCGGTGCGGGGGTGGCCGCGGTGTCGCTGTTCGTGCGTTCGGTGGTGCTCATGCGGTGCTGCCGTCCTTCGTCGGCGGGGTCTTCGGCAGGCGCAGGGTGAAGACGGCGCCGACGCCGTCCGCCGCGTTCGCGGCCGAGATCGTGCCGCCGTGGATGCGGGCGTTCTCCATCGCGATGGAGAGGCCGAGGCCGCTGCCCTCCGAGCGGCGGCGCGAGGCGTCCGCCTTGAAGAACCGGTCGAAGACGTGCGGCAGCACGTCCCCGGGGATGCCGGGGCCGCCGTCGGCGACCTCGACCACCAGCCAGTCGCCGTCCGGCGCCGACTCCTCGCGGGCGCGGACCCGGACCGGGGAGCCGCCGTGCTTGAGCGCGTTGCCGATCAGGTTGGCCAGCACCACGTCGATCCGGCGCGGGTCCACCCGGACGAGCAGGCCGCGCGGCGCGTCCAGCTCGACCGCGTCCAGCCAGGCGCGGGCGTCGATGGTCGAGGTGATCAGGTCGGCGATGTCGATCTCGTCGATGACGACCTTGGCGGTGCCCGCGTCGAAGCGGGTCACCTCCATCAGGTTCTCCACCAGCTCCGTCAGCCGTCGGGTCTCGCTCACGACCAGCCGGACGGCCGGCTCGATCATCGGGTCGAGGGCGTCCGCCTCGTCCTCCAGGATGTCCGTGACCGCGGTCATCGCCGTCAGCGGCGTCCGCAGCTCGTGGGACATGTCGGCGACGAAGCGGCGGCTCGCGTGCTCACGCGCGCTCAGCTCCTCGACCTGCGCCTCCAGGGCGGCCGCGGTGTGGTTGAAGGTGCGCGACAGCTCTGCGAGCTCGTCCTGACCGGTGACCTCCAGCCGGGTGTCGAGATTGCCCTCGCCCAGCGACTGCGCGGCCTCCGCGAGCCGGGCGACCGGCTTCAGCACCGTCGCCGCGGCGGCCTGCGCCAGCAGCGCCGCGCCGACCAGGGCCAGCAGCGTCGCGATGCCCAGCGACCAGGCGAGCGAGTCCAGGTCGCGCTGCTCGTCGTCGAGGGACTTGAACATGTAGGCCGTCGGCCCGTCCGGCAGCACCCTGGTGCCGCCGATCAGGAACGGCACGCCGTTCAGGTTCACCCGCTGCCAGAACAGGTGGTACTGGCCGGGCGAGGTGGTGCAGTGCATGCACGGCTGCTCGACCTGCTGGCGCAACACGGCCGGCACGTCCGCCGCCGTGTACGTGTGCGAGGAGTGGACGCTGCACGTCGGGGACGTCATCACGACGTCGTAGCGCAGCCCCGTGGCGGCCACCACGTTCGTGGCGAGCTGCAGCTCCTGGCAGCTCGGCTCCAGCGGCAGCGCCGTGACGGTGCGGTCGAGCTGGTTGCGGAAGTCCGAGAGCGCCGTGTCCTGGGTGCGCTTGAGCACCGCGTCACGGTTGAGCCAGTAGGCGATGCCCGAGGAGGACACCGCCGCGGCCAGGGCGACCACCGAGCAGACGGCGATCATCCTTATCCGCAGCGAGGTCAGCCGCAGCCGACGGGCCAGCCAGCGGGCCCGCGGGTGGGTGGGCGGTGCGTCCTGGGGGGTGGGCGGAGGGGTCGTGGAGAGCGTGGAACGGTCGGTCACGCCGGGGTGTCCAGGCGGTAGCCGACCCCGCGCACGGTCCGGATCAGGGTGGGGGCCGACGGCACGTCCTCGACCTTGGCGCGCAGGCGCTGGACACAGGCGTCCACCAGCCGTGAGTCGCCCAGGTAGTCGTGCTCCCAGACCAGGCGCAGCAACTGCTGGCGCGAGAGCGCCTGCCCCGGACGGCGGCTCAGCTCCAGCAGCAGCCGCAGCTCGGTCGGGGTCAGCTGCAGTTCCGTGCCGCGCTTGGTCACGATCATCGCGTTGCGGTCGATCACCACGTCGCCGAAGGCCGCGGAGTCCGAGCTCTCGCGCTCGCCGCGCCGCAGCACCGCCCGGATGCGTGCGTCCAGCACACGCGGCTGGACCGGCTTGACGACGTAGTCGTCGGCGCCGGACTCCAGCCCGACGACGACGTCGATGTCGTCGGAGCGCGCGGTGAGCAGGATGATCGGCAGCTGGTCGGTGCGCCGGATCCGCCGGCAGACCTCGAAGCCGTCGATTCCGGGCAGCATCACGTCGAGCACGATCAGGTCCGGACGCTGCTCCTTGAAGAGGCGCAGGCCGTCTTCGCCGGAGGCGGCCGAGGAGACCCGGTGACCCTGTCGGGTCAGCGCGAGCTCCAGGCCGGTGCGGATCGCATCGTCGTCCTCGATGAGCAACAGGTGAGACACGCGGTTCATTGTGGCGTACCGCCCGCGCGGGATCGACCCTCCTGTGCGCCGGTGTGAATCGTGACGGGCTCTGTGACACGTCTGTGACAGTCGGCGGACAGGGCGATGAAAACCCCAGGGCAGGATTTTCCATGTCGGGCGGAACCAGCAGCCCGGCAGCAAGCACCGAGCACCGACCGGAACCCGAAGGAGTACGCGATGAACGCAGTCATCGAGGCTCACGCCGACAAGGCCGCCGCGACCCTGCCTCACCCGACGTACTCCGTCCGTCACCTTCACGCGGTGGGACGCCAGGAGGACGGCCACGGTTCCACGGCCACGGCGACGGCCACGTGGGACGCCCACGCGGACGACTTCACGGCCTACGTGAAGGAGCGCCGCGCGTCCCTGTACGCCACCGCCTACCACCTGACCGGCGACCGCTTCGCGGCCGAGGACCTGCTGCAGAGCGCGCTCTTCAGCACGTACCGGGCCTGGGACCGGATCTCCGACAAGGCGGCGGTCGGCGGGTACATGCGCCGCACCATGACCAACCTGCACATCTCGGCGTGGCGCCGGCGCAAGGTCAACGAGTACCCCACCGAGGAGATGCCGGAGACCGTCGGTGACACCGACGCGATGTACGGCACGGAGCTGCGCACGGTGCTGTGGCAGGCGCTGGCCAAGCTCCCGGAGAACCAGCGGACCATGCTGGTGCTGCGGTACTACGAGGGCAAGACGGACCCGGAGATCGCCGACGTGATGGGGATCAGCGTCGGCACGGTCAAGAGCGGCATCTGGCGCGCCCTGCGCCGGCTCCGCGAGGACGAGACGCTGGCGGCGCAGGACGGGGACCTGGGGCACGCCTTCGGCGAGCTGGTCGCCTGAGAAGAGCTTTTCTGAGGGGGAGGCTGTGGGCACGGGGGTAGCTCACAGCAGCATGGGGCCTGGGCCTTGGCGTTGGGGGACGCCGGGGTCCAGGCCTTCTGTGCTTCGCACTGTTGCACGGTCCCGGGCGCCGGGACTGCGCGAACAACCACCCACGCGCGGATGGTCCCGGCAGTTCGGGGCTCTACACGGCGGCGGGTTGCTCGCGCCCCGCGGCGGAGCCGCTGATCGGTGCGGCCTCGCGCCCCTGGGCCGAGTGCGACTGACCCATGCGCGCAAGGGCCTCGTGGCCGTTGCACGGGGTGGCGCCCAGCTCGCGCTGGCGGTTGACGACCGCGCGCTCGGCGCGCATGAGGCGGTAGCCGCGGCGCAGGAGGTACGGGACGGACTTGCGGGCCTCGCGGACGTCGCGGAGGAAGCGGCGGTAGGCCGTGGTGAAGGCGTGGTTGCGCAGGCAGATCGCGTCGGCGAGGAGGCCTTCCGCCTCACAGGCGCGGACGATCTCGGCCGCGAAGATGCCCTCGGCGACGAAGACCGGAGTGCCGACGGTCTGGGTGCGTGAACCGACCGCGCCGTTGGCCGGGATCGAGTAGATCGGGACCTCGGCCGCACCCGTGTCGCACAGGGAGCGGATCGCGGCGACGGCCTGGTCGAAGTGCCATGACTGCGGGTCGTCCCAGTCGACGCTGCCGTCGGGCAGGCGCGGGAGGGTCGGGTCGTCGCCGTCCTTGTAGAAGTCGTCGAGCTGGAGGACCGGGAGGCCGGCGCGCTCGGCGAGGGTGGACTTGCCGGAACCGGAAGGGCCGCAGAGCAGGATCACGCGTGCCGGGGAAGGGTTCACGGAAGAGGTAGCCACGGGACACCAGTGTGACATCCGAAATCAAAGAACGGGCACGTGCTCACGGCGAGAGAGCACGTGCCCGGGTCTTTGAGAGGGGACTCACATTCCCATCGGGTGCCAGACCGTCTTGGTCTCCAGGAAGGTCAGCAGGCGGTCCGTCCCCGGGGCGGTCGTCCAGTCGTAGGACGCCGACTCCGGGCGAAGGACGCGCTTGAGGGTGTCCGCCGCGGCGACCTCCAGGTCCTTCGCCGAGGCCGGACCCTCCTCGGCCACCACACCGGACAGGTCCAGCGCGTTGACGTCGGCGTGGGAGGCCAGCGTCGGGGCGATGTCCTCCGTGCGGCCCGAGATCAGGTTGACCACGCCGCCCGGCAGGTCGGAGGTGGCCAGCACCTCGCCCAGCGAGAGGCCCGGGAGCGGGGCGCCCGGGGCCAGGGCGACGACGGCGGTGTTGCCCGTGGCGATGACGGGCGCCAGCACCGAGACGAGGCCAAGCAGCGAGAAACCGTTGCCGCTCTGCGGAGCGACGACGCCGACGACGCCGGTCGGCTCCGGGGTGGAGAGGTTGAAGTACGGCCCGGCGACGGGGTTGGCGTTGCCCGCGATCTGGGCGACCTTGTCCGTCCAGCCCGCGTACCAGACCAGGCGGTCGACGGCGGCGTCGACGAGCGGCGCCGCCTTCTTGGCCGTCAGGCCCTCGGAGACCGCGACCTCGGCGAGGTACTGCTCGCGGCGGCCCTGGAGCATCTCGGCCGCGCGGTACAGGATCTGGCCGCGGTTGTACGCGGTCGCGCCCGACCAGCCGCCGAAGGCCCTGCGGGCGGCGGAGACCGCGTCGCGGGTGTCCTTGCGGGTGCCCTGGGGGGCGTTGGCGAGCCACTCGCCGGACTTGCGGTCGGTCACCTCGTACACCCGTCCGCTCTCGGAGCGCGGGAACTTGCCGCCGACGAAGAGCTTGTAGGTCTTGTAGACATCCAGGCGGAGTGCCGTCGTGGGCTCAGACATCGAGGTAGGCCTCCAGACCGTGGCGACCGCCCTCGCGGCCGTAGCCCGACTCCTTGTAGCCGCCGAAGGGCGAGGTCGGGTCGAACTTGTTGAAGGTGTTGGACCAGACCACGCCGGCGCGGAGCTTGCTCGCCATCCACAGGATGCGCGAGCCCTTCTCGGTCCAGATGCCGGCCGAGAGCCCGTAGGGGGTGTTGTTGGCCTTGGCGACGGCCTCCTCCGGCGTGCGGAAGGTCAGCACGGACAGGACCGGGCCGAAGATCTCCTCGCGGGCGATCCGGTGGGTGGCGGAGACGTTGCTGAAGACCGTCGGCGCGAACCAGTAGCCGGTGGACGGCAGCTCGCAGGCGGGGGACCAGCGCTCGGCGCCCTCGGCCTCACCGGCGGCGGTCAGCTCCTGGATGCGCGCGAGCTGCGCGGCGGAGTTGATGGCGCCGATGTCGGTGTTCTTGTCCAGCGGGTCGCCGACGCGCAGCGTCGACATGCGGCGCTTGAGGGCGTCCATGACGTCGTCGTGGACCGACTCCTGGACCAGCAGGCGCGAGCCCGCGCAGCAGACGTGGCCCTGGTTGAAGAAGATGCCGTCGACGATGCCCTCGACCGCCTGGTCGATCGGCGCGTCGTCGAAGACGATGTTGGCGGCCTTGCCGCCGAGCTCCAGCGAGAGCTTCGTGCGGGTGCCGGCCAGCGTGCGGGCGATCGCGCGGCCGACCTCGGTGGAGCCGGTGAAGGCGACCTTGTCGACGTCCGGGTGCGCGGTCAGCGCGGCGCCGGTGCGGCCGTCACCGGTGATGATGTTGACGACGCCCTTGGGCAGACCGGCCTGGCGGCAGATCTCCGCGAAGCGCAGCGCCGTGAGGGGGGTGGTCTCGGCGGGCTTCAGGACGACCGTGTTACCGGTGGCCAGCGCCGGGGCGATCTTCCAGGCCAGCATCAGCAGCGGGAAGTTCCACGGGATGACCTGGGCGGCCACGCCCACCGGGCGCGGGTTGCTCCCGTAGCCCGCGAACTCCAGCTTGTCGGCCCAGCCGGCGTAGTAGAAGAAGTGCGCGGCGACCAGCGGCAGGTCGACGTCGCGGGTCTCCTTGATCGGCTTGCCGTTGTCGATCGACTCCAGGACGGCCAGCTCGCGCGAGCGCTCCTGGATGATCCGGGCGATGCGGAACAGGTACTTTCCGCGCTCGGCGCCGGGCAGGGCGGACCAGGAGGTGAACGCCTTGCGGGCGGCGGCGACGGCGCGGTCCACGTCTGCCTCGGTGCCTTGGGCGAACTCCGCCAGGACCTCCTCGGTGGAGGGGTCGACGGTCTTCAGGGCCTCGGAACCGGTGGACTCGACGAACTCGCCGTCGATGAAGTGCCCGTACGTCGAGGCGATGTCGCCGGCGGCGGCGCGCGACTCGGGCGCGGGGGCGTAGTCGAACAGTGCCATGGTGATCAGTCCACCGTCACGTAGTCGGGACCGGAGTAGCGGCCGGAGGCCAGCTTCTGCCGCTGCATCAGCAGGTCGTTGAGCAGGCTGGAGGCACCGAACCGGAACCAGTCCGGGGAGAGCCAGTCGTCACCGAGGATCTCGTTCACCATGACCAGGTACTTCATGGCGTCCTTGGTGGTACGGATACCCCCGGCGGGCTTCACTCCCACCTGCACGCCGGTGGCGTTCCGGAAGTCGCGCACGGCCTCCATCAGCACCAGGGTGTTGGCGGGGGTCGCGTTGACGGCGACCTTGCCGGTGGAGGTCTTGATGAAGTCGGCCCCGGCCAGCATCGCCAGCCAGGAGGCGCGGCGGATGTTGTCGTAGGTGACGAGCTCGCCGGTCTCGAAGATCACCTTGAGATGGGCGGCGGTGCCGTCCGGGCGCTCGCACGCCTTCTTGATCTCGGCGATCAGCTCGTAGATCTCCAGGTACCGGCCGGAGAGGAAGGCACCCCGGTCGATCACCATGTCGACCTCGTCGGCCCCGGCGGCGACGGCCTCGGCCGTGTCGGCCAGCTTGACCGGCAGCCCGGCCCGGCCGGAGGGGAAGGCGGTGGCCACGGCGGCGACGTTGATCGGCGCGCCGCCGAGGGCCTCCTTGGCGATGGGGACCATGTCCGGGTAGACGCAGACGGCCGCGGTGTGCGGGACGTCCGGGTTCCCGGGGTCGGGGTTCCTGGCCTTCTGGCAGAGCGAGCGCACCTTGCCGGGGGTGTCCGCACCCTCCAGCGTGGTGAGGTCGATCATGGAGATGGCCAGATCGATGGCGTAGGCCTTGGCGGTGGTCTTGATCGACCGGGTGCCGAGTCCCGCGGCGCGTGCCTGCAGGCCCACGGCGTCGATGCCGGGGAGACCGTGCAGGAAGCGACGCAGGGACGCCTCGGAGGAGGCGACGTCCGCGAGGCCGCTGGTAGCGAGGGAGGAGGACATGCTCACCAGCGCAGCATATCTACACGCGTAGCGTTCCGTCACGAGGGCGTCCGTGTGACATCGTGCGGCTGATGCCATAACGAGACCCGGCCTCGCGTGGGGAAACAGGGTGAACTGGGGCAGAATCGGTGACCATGAGCGACACCCCCGCCCGTGCGAACACGGCCCCCACCTACCACGACAAGGTCTACCGTTCCGGGCCGGGCCTCGTCGGCGGCTGTTTCCTGCTGGTCCTGCTCCTCTGGCTGACCATCGACGCCATGGTCAACGGATCGGGTTCGGCGCCCGCGCTGGCCGCCTCGGTGCTGGTCCTGGGCGCCCCGCTGATCGCCGCGTTCAGCCTGTGGCCGCAGGTTCGCGCCGGTCAGGACCGACTGCTGGTGCGGAACCCCTTCCGCACGATCAAGCTCCGCTGGGACGGGGTGGAGTCGCTGGTCTCGACGCTCTCGGTCGAGCTGCGGGCGGGCGGTCGCAAGTTCGTCATCTGGGCGCTGCCGGTGTCGCTGCGCCAGCGCAAGCGCGCGTCGAAGCGCGCGATGATCGACGCGGGTGACCGCGGCACGGTCTCCAACACCCCGCGCCCCGGTCTGTTCGGCGCGCCGCGGTCGCTGCCGCAGTCCGCGGCCGAGGCGATGGCGGACCGGGCGGTCACCGAGCTGAACGAGCGCGTCGCGCAGTACCGCGAGGAGCTGCCGGCGGACGCGGGCGAGCCGGAGCTCTCGGTGACGTGGAACTGGTGGCTGATCGCCCCGATGCTCGCGGGGGCGGTGGCGACGATCGCCGCCCTCGTCGCGGGCTGACGCTCGGTTGCACCTGCCTCAGGGGCGTGGGGACTGCTGCGCGACGAGCCGGTTGCACTCACCTCAGGAGCACGGGGCTGTGCCGATCTGCGGCTCCTCTCCCGGCCTTCGGCCGGGAGGTGCCCTGAGGTCCCCTGCGCGGGCGTGAGCAAGTCACCCTGCGCGGACGGCCCTGAACATCGAGGACCATCCGCGCGTCGGTGGCTTGTCGCGCACTTCCCCGGGCCCCTGAGGCAGGTGCAACCTCACGTCACAGGAATGCGCCCCGCAGAGCGGCGAGCTCCGGCTCCGTGACGCCGTGCGCCAGCAGGTACCGCGTCGCGTCGCCGTGGGTGGCGCGGAGGGAGGCCAGGAAGGCGAGCAGGAGGCCCTCGTGGACCGGGCGGGAGCGGCGTTCCCTGCCCTGCTCGTCGACGTAGTAGACCGGGCCGCGGTCCAGGCCCAGGCCGGTGTTGGAGAGGTGGTAGTCCGCCACGATGTCGGCGTCACGGACGCCGAGCGCGGACAGGAGGGTGGCCACTGTCACGCCGGTGCGGTCCTTGCCGACCGCGCAGTGCACCAGCGCGGGGAGCGCCCCCGGGACGGCCAGCGCGCTGACCGTGGCCGCTATCGCGGGCCCGGCCGTCGCGGCCATGAAGGCGTAGAGGTCGTCCAGGGTCTCCTCGCCCGCCTCCGCGTCCCGCTCGTCCCGCTCGTCCTGATCCGCCCGCTCGTCGCGGGCCTCCTCGGCCGTCCGCTCCCGCGCGGGACGCGGCGGGAACGTCGGGAGGTGGAGGAACCGGACCTCGCCGTCGAGCGGGCGGTCCGGCCAGACCTCCAGTTCCGGCGCGGAGCGCAGGTCGATGACCGTGCGCAGGCCCAGCGCGGTCAGCGCGGCCGCGCCCTCCGGGGTCAGCTCGTGGAGGGAGCCGCCGCGGTACAGCAGCGCCTGCGCGACGCGGCCGCCGTCGGCGGTGGGGAAGCCCCCGGCGTCACGCAGATTGCGCACGCCAGGGACGGGGATCAGACGTTCGGCACCGGTTGTCGACACCGCGACAGCATGTCAGATCAGATGCCCGCGGCGGCGGCCAGATCGGTCTTCAGCGAGGCCAGCAGCGCCGTCGCCCGCTCCCGGGCAGCGCCCAGCTCGGCCACGCCGCCGACAGGGACGACGACCTCCAGGTAGCACTTCAGCTTCGGCTCGGTCCCGGACGGACGGACCACGACGCGCGCCGAGGTGACGCCCTCGCCGCTGAGGTGGTAGCGAAGCCCGTCCGTCGGCGGCAGCTGCTCCGATCCCGCCTCCAGGTCCTCCGCCGAGTCGACGTGCAGGCCGGCCAGCCGCACCGGCGGCTCCCGGCGCAGCCGGGCCATGGCATCGGCGATCACGCGCAGGTCGGCCACGCGGACGGAGAGCTGGTCGGTGGCGTGCAGGCCGTGCGTGCCCGCAAGGTCGTCCAGCAGGTCCTGCAGGGTGCGGTGCTGGGCCTTGAGCGTCGCGGCGAGTTCGGCCATCAGCAGGGCGGCGCTGACGCCGTCCTTGTCGCGGACCGCGTCGGGGTCGACGCAGTACCCCAGGGCTTCCTCGTAGCCGAAACGCAGGCCGTCGACGCGGGAGAGCCACTTGAAGCCGGTCAGCGTCTCCTCGTAGCGCAGGCCCGCCGCCTCGGCGATCCTGCCGAGCAGCGAGGAGGAGACGATGGTCGTGGCGAAGGTGCCCTTGGCGTGCTTGGCGACCAAGTGCGCGGCGAGCAGCGCGCCGACCTCGTCGCCGCGCAGCATCCGCCAGCCCGAGGCGTCGCCCGGGTCGCCGGTGGGGACGGCGACGGCGAGGCGGTCGGCGTCCGGGTCGTTGGCGATCACGATGTCGGGCCGGTGCTCGGCGGCCGCGGCGAACGCCAGGTCCATGGCGCCGGGCTCCTCCGGATTGGGGAAGGAGACGGTCGGGAAGGCCGGGTCGGGGTCGCCCTGCGCGGCGACGACCGTCGGCGCGGGAAAGCCGGCTCGTTCGAACGCGGCGAGAAAGGTGCCGCGGCCGACGCCGTGCATCGGGGTGTAGACCACGTCGAGGTCGCGCGGGGCGTGCTCGTCCACGACGGCGGCGACACGGGCCAGGTACGGCTCCAGCACGTCGGCCTCGCTGAGCACCTCCCAGCCCTCGACGGCGAGCGGGACCTCGTCGAGCGTGCCGACGGCGTCGATCTCGGCGGCGATGCCGGCGTCGTGCGGCGGGACGATCTGCGAGCCGCCGAAGCCGCCGCCCAGGTAGACCTTGTAGCCGTTGTCGCGCGGCGGGTTGTGACTGGCGGTGACGGCGATCCCGGCGGCCGCGCCGAAGTGGCGGACGGCGAAGGCGAGCACCGGCGTCGGCAGCGGGCCGGGCAGCAGGGCGGCCTTGAGGCCCTGGGCGACCATGACGGCGGCGGTGTCGCGGGCGAAGGCCTCGGAGTTGTGGCGGGCGTCGTAGCCGATGACGACGAGCCCGGCGGTCGCTCCGCGCTTGAGGTAGGCGGCCAGGCCCGCGGCGGCCCGGATGACCACGGCGCGGTTCATCCGCATCGGGCCCGCGCCCATCTCGCCGCGCAGCCCGGCGGTGCCGAACTGGAGGGTGCCGGCGAACCGCTCGGCCAGCTCCGACCAGGCCTTCTCGCTGGCCTCATGGGGGTCGCCCTCGGCGGCGGCGAGGAGTCGCGAGAGTTCCTCGCGGGTCTCCGGGTCCGGGTCCTCGGCCAGCCAGGTGCGGGCTCGGGAGAGCAGATCGCCGTCCTGAAAGGCAGTCATCGCGTCACGTCCTCGTCTTCGGTGCGGCAGCCGCAGAGCCGTGAGAAAGCCGTACAAAAAGCATGGCATCCGGCGTGCGAACCGTCGGATGCCATGCGGGGGAAGTCGGAAAGAGGCGTCGGAAGGAGGCGTCAGATCCGCTCGAGGAGCTTGGCCAGCAGCGCGCCCATCCGGGTGGCGGAGGTGCGGCCGGCCTCGAGGACCTCTTCGTGGTTGAGCGGCTCGCCGGTGATGCCGGCGGCCAGGTTGGTGACCAGCGACAGGCCGAGCACCTCGGCGCCCGCCTCGCGGGCGGCGATGGCCTCCAGCGTGGTGGACATGCCGACCAGGTCGCCGCCGATGGCGCGGACCATGCCGATCTCGGCCGGGGTCTCGTAGTGCGGGCCGGGGAACTGCACGTAGACGCCCTCCTCCAGGGAGGGGTCCACCTCCTGGCACAGCGCGCGCAGGCGGGAGGAGTACAGGTCGGTCAGGTCCACGAAGTTGGCGCCGACGATCGGGGAGGCGGCGGTGAGGTTGATGTGGTCGCTGATCAGCACCGGCTGGCCGGGCTGCATGCCCTGGCGCAGGCCGCCGCAGCCGTTGGTCAGCACGACCGTGCGGCAGCCGGCCGCGACGGCGGTGCGCACGCCGTGGGCGACGGCGGCGACGCCGTGGCCCTCGTAGAAGTGGGTGCGGCCCAGGAAGACCAGCGCGCGCTTGTCGCCCACCTTGATCGAGCGGATCTTGCCCGAGTGCCCGGCGACCGCCGGCGGCGGGAAGCCCGGGAGCTCGGTGATCGCGAACTCGTAGTCGGGCTTGCCGAGTTCGTCGGCGGCGGGGACCCAGCCGGAGCCCATCACGAGCGCGACGTCGTGCGCGTGCCCGTCCGTGAGCTCGCGCAGGCGCGCAGCGGCGGCCTTGGCTGCCTCGTAGGGGCTGACGGGGGTGGAGCCGGTGTTCGGCTGGGTGGAAGCGTTCACGAAACGAGGATAACCAGAATCTCCTACGCGCGTAGAGCACAAAAGGATGACATTCGGCGCGTTCTGCTGTGGATCTTCGGACGAACGTACGACGAACGCCGGTCGGGGCGGCGGAAAGCTCGCCAGGTCACAGCGGAAAGCCCGCCGCGTCACGGGTGCGGGGCGGGCTTTCGGTGTGTCAGTTGTGGCGCCTGCCTTCGGCGCGGCCACGCCGGACGCTAGAGCCGACGGGCGGCGCGGAAACCGGCGGCGTAGAAGCCGGAGCCGTCGAGGCGGGCGGCGCCCGCCTTGTCGCCCATGGTCGGGCCGTTGGCCTGGCTGCGGCTGGAGAGGAAGCGGGGGTGGCCCTCGGTGTCCTCGCCCAGGTACATGCCGCAGTGGTCGATGAAGTTCGGCTCCCCGATGTTGATCGAGAAGAAGACCAGGTCGCCCGGCTGCATCGGGCTCAGGTCCGCCGGACGGGTGTGCGTGTCGGGGATGACCAGCACGCCCGGCGCGTACGCGGCGATCGCGTACGCGCGGCGCGGCAGGCCCACACCGCGGGTGTTGGAGACGTGCATCGGGTAACCGTTGCGGTAGCCCCAGACCAGGCGCATGTAGCCCGAGCAGTCGACCATCCCGTAGCGGGCCTTCTCCGGGGAGCGGTGGCCGTCGGGGAAGTTCCACGGGATGCCGAGGTAGTCGTAGAAGTCCGACTGCTCGTCGCGGCTGTGGAAGGAGTCGGCCGACTGGCCGGGGATGCGCGGGCCGAACGCGGCGTCGCCGGCGATCCGCAGGCCGTGCGCGTCCTTGACGGTGGGGGCGCCGTCTCCGTACTGGAAGGCGATGCCGAGGACGTCCGGGCTGCGGTCGGCGAGGGTCTTGGGGAACCAGTCGCGGAACCAGGGGGTCTGCTCGCGTCCCGCCGACCACTGTGTCGGCATCAACCGGACCCAGGAGGTGCTCTCCACGACGGCGCTGGTGGTGCGCGGCTCGGTCCAGGTGCGGCTCGGACCGGTGAGCAGCGCGGTGCGGGCGCCGTCGGTGAGGACCGCCAGCTGGTTCCCGTTCGCGTCGCTGACGACGGTGCGGTCCGGGCCGGACTGCCGCGCGTAGGTGAAGCCGCCGGTGGCCGTCGGCCCGGGGGAGACGGTGTCGCCGGCGGAGTCGATGGAGGGGGAGCCCGGGTGGGACGAGCGGTTGTTCAGCTCGACGCCGAGCGCGCCGGCGACCGCGACGAGCGCGACGCCCGCGCCGCCGCCCAGGAGCTGTCGGCGGGACAGGTGCGGGGACATGGTCACTCCTTCGGGTGCAGTCGGCGCCACGGGCTGGTGCCGTGGGGCCCGGCGGTGGGAGGGTGGTCAGGCGGTGGGGAGAGCGCCGAGCAGCAGCCCGGCGGCCAGGACGACATAGGTGCCGAGGGTAACGGCGCCGGTCGCGATGGCGGTGGCGGCCTTCGGCTGCCGGATCAGCTGATAGGCGATCAGGCCGGGGACGATGAAGCCGAGCGTCTGGCTGCTGTAGAGCAGCGGGAACTGCTGTTGCAGCACGATGACGACGGTCATCTGGATGAGCACCGCGCTCAGCACGACCGCCGCGAACAGCCGCTTGCCGTAGAGGATCACCAGACGCTGGAGCGCCTTGGTGGCCAGATAGGTCAGCACGGTGACCGCCAGCACCAGACCCGCGCGCTGGATGTCGGTGACCAGGGTGAGTGCCAGCCAGCCCGGGGTGATCATGCCACCGGGTGAGAGGTTGGTGGTCAGGTAGCAGATCAGTGAGAAGACCAGCCCCAGGGCGATGCCGAGCGCGGCGATCTGCGGGGTGAGCGCGGCGGGGATCACAGGGGGTACCTCGTGCGGTCGTAGTCGGCGTCGGGGTCGGGACTGGGCGGGGTCGGCCGGGGGAAGCGGGGCACCCGCAGGGTGAGCGTGGTCGAGCCGTCGGCGGTGGCCGGGGCGTCGAACCCGTCGAAGCGGTCCGGTGCGTCCAGCGGATGACCGTACTCGTTCTCGCCGTGCGCCGGTTCCGCACCCCCGCCGTACGCCTGCGCGAGGTGGGCCTGCACGGCGTGGGAGGGGGCGACGTAGACGCCCTCGTCGAACGGGGGCTCCTCGTAGGCGGCCGCTTCGTAGGCCGGCACGCCGCGGGCGCCCTCGCCCATGCCCTCAGCGACGTACGCCTGCTCGCCGTACGGCCGGCCGGTGTACGTGTGGTCGGTGGAGGTGTGCCCGCCGAGCGCCTGCTCGCCGGCTGCGCGTCCGCCGAGCGCCTGCTCCGCCGACGTTCCGGGCTCCTCGTCCGGTTCGAGCTCGGCGAGGTGCTCCAGGAAGAGCTCGCCCTGGCCGTGGATGTTGCCGATAGCCACCAGCGAGGCCTGCGGCGGCAGCTCCGCCAGCAGGCTCTCGGTGAGCAGGCCGGCGTCGCGCTTGTCGCCGCCGAGGTCGACGACGCGGCCGCGGAAGGAGGCCGGGATGGCGTCGGCCGCGCTCTTGGTCGGGTGACCGATCAGGAAGACCAGCTCGGGGGCGAGCTCGGGGATGATCGCGCCCATCTGGCCGTTGCGCTCCACCCGGTCCGGGCGGCAGTTGATCACGACGGAGAGCGGCCGCTGGATCGCACCCAGGTCCAGCAGCTGGCGGACGTTCATCAGCGTCGACTCGGGGTCGTTGGCCGCGAAGACGTTGGCGAAGCGCAGCCTGCCGCCTTGCGGGGTGCGGTAGCGCTCGACGGAGAGCACGCCCGGGTCCGGGGGCGCCTCCCACATGCCGCGCAGTGCCGTCTCCCGCTCCACGCCCAGCAGATCGGCCACGGCCAGGGCGATGGCGACGTTCTCCTTGAAGGTGAACCAGGAGAAGCCGCGCAGCTCGGCGTCGCTCACGGTCTCCGGGTCGACGGCGACGAGGCGGCAGTTCCGCTTGTCGGCCTCCTCCTGGAGGATGTGCAGGCGGTCCTTCTCGGCGGTCACGCAGACGCCGCCGACGGGCATCGAGCGCGACAGCGAGCGGGCCACGTCGTCCAGGGTCGGGCCCATCTCGGCGAGGTGGTCCTCGCGGACGTTGCACAGCACGCCGATGGTGGAGCGGATCAGCTTCTCCTGGTTGATCTCCTGCAGCGCCGGCATGACGGCCATGCACTCGATGACCAGGGCGTCGGGCCGGTAGGTCGCGGCGCGGCGGACGATGCCGATCTGCTCGACGACGTTCGCCAGCCCGAACTTGCGGTAGACGGGCTCCTCGGTGGCGTCCGGGTGGATGAACCGCGCGGCGGTGCCAGTGGTCTTGGCGACGGTGGTCAGGCCGCCGCCGCGCAGCGCGCCCGCGCACAGCCGGGTGATGGAGCTCTTGCCGCGGATGCCGTTGACCAGCACCCGCACCGGTATCTGGTCGAGTGAGGACTCGTGGCGCCGCTGCTCGACCATGCCGGCGACGAGCAGACCGAGGCAGCACAGCAGCAGGACGCAGTAGAGGAACAGCACGGGTCTTCCTTCCGTTCCGTCAGACCCGGGCGGACGGGCGGTCGCCGGGGCGTCCGCCCTGCCGCTTCGGGCCCGCGCTGAGCTGCTGGCGGATCAGTTCGAGGCTGCGGGTGACCGAGCCGACCTCGTCGTGGTGGACGGGGTAGCGGACGGTGCGACGGTCGCCGGCGGCGAGCCGTTCGGCGGTCTCGGCCAGCACGCGCAGCGGCCGCACGACGACGATGTGCAGCCAGCCCAGGCAGCCCGCCACCGCGGTCAGGCCGAGCAGGCCCGCCAGCAGGGTGAGCCGCTGGGTGCGGTAGGCGCCGAGGTCCAGCCAGGAGGCGTTCTGCGAGCTGACGATCTGCCAGTTCTCGGAGGTCTCGCTGCCCGTGACCGCGCCCAGTGGCGCGGCCGCCGCCAGCAGCTGGTCGCCGCTGACGGGCAGCAGTCGCGACAGCGGTGCGGCCGAGGCGTCCTGGGCGAGCCGGGTCAGCGAGGCCGTGGGCAGGTTCTCGTAGGCGCGGAAGCCGCTGCCGGAGGCCATGACCTTCTGCCGCGAGTCGACCAGCCAGACGCTGCCCATGCCGGGCTGGCTCAGGGCGGTGTTCAGGGCGGCGATGTCGAACTCGGCGACCACCGCGACGGGCGTGTAGCCGCCGAGGTCGATCGCCCTCTGGCCGGGCACGGCCGGCTTGGCCGCCGGGATCGGCGCCCAGACGGCCAGCACCGGGATCCGGCCGGCGGTGTTCGCCTGCACCAGCCCGCCCGTGCCGGTCAGCTCGTGCAGGGCCTCGCGCGGGGCACCGCCCACGGTGGTCAGCACGGATCCGTTGCGGTCCAGGACGTAGAGCGACTGGTAGCGGCTGTGCTGGTCGAGCGCGGCGTTCAGCACGTTGCTCGCGCGCTCCGGCGTGGCCGCGCCGTCGAGGAGGGAGGCCATCGCGGTGACGTCCTCGACGCCCTCGCTCAGGGTCTGCTGCACCCGCGCGGCCGCGGCGGTCGTGCGGGTCTGCTGGTCGGCGACGAGCTGCTGCGGGACGGCGGAGGCGCTGACCGGCTGGGTGAAGATCACCAGCAGCGGCACGGCCCAGGCCGCGAGCACGATGCCGCAGGTGATCACGAGGCCGCGGGCACCGAAGGCACGGCGCAGCGGACGGAACTCCTGCGCCGGCTCCCCGAGGAGCTGGCGGCGCAACGCCTCCAGGGCGTGGCCGATCCGGGCGGTCTCGCCGGGCCGGGGCTGCGGTGCGGGACGCGAGAGGTCGCCCCGGGCGATCCGGGCGGCGCCGAGGTGCAGTTGGAGCAGCGGGCGCTGGAGCCGGGTCACCAGGAGCAGGGTCACCACCAGCGTGGCGACGAGCAGTCCGGCGGCGGCGGAGAGCGCCAGCAGCGAGTTGCCGGTGACGTCCGGGGCCTGCGGCGTGGCCGTGGTGACCACGACGATCAGCCCCAGGGGGTGCACGGCGGTGTCGCTTGCGGGCACGAGGTCGGCCCAGCCGACGACGGTCCGCTTGCCGCTGTGCAGGTCACCCAGCAGGTAGCCGGAGTTGCGCGTCTGGCCGACGCCGCCGCCGAGCTGCGCCGAGGCGCGCGCGGACGAGGCGGGGACGCGCCGGTCCTGGGTGCCGACCAGGCCCGGGCCCAGGGAGGCGACGGTGTGTCCATGGCCGTCGACCACCAGCAGGCCCCGGCTGGTGTCGCCGCCGGGTGCGGTCAGGCCCAGCACGTCGGTGGTCACCAGGAGCCGGCTGTTGACGGTGGCCCAGAAGGAGAGCCGGGTCTCGCCGCTCGGCAGGGTGACCAGGGTGGGGCGCGGGGCGTTCCTGGTGCCGTCGGCGTTGGTCGCGGAGGCCGCCTTCACGGCGGCCCGCAGCGCAGCGGTCGGCACCTGCTCGCCACTGACGGCCAGCGGCTGCCCGCTGGTGCGGTCGGCGACGACCGCACCGCGCCAGGAGTGACCCAGCGCCTGGAGATCGGCCAGGAGTTGTTCGTCCGTGGGCTGGACGGCGGCCGAGGCGGTGACGGCGGTCAGCTCGGCGGCCTGGTGACGCAGCGTGTCGAGGTCCCGGTCCACGGAGCCGCGCAGCGCGCTCGCCGAGTCCTCGGCCATGTGCTGCTGGGAGGTGAGCACGGCGGGGGCCACGTCGATGGCGACGTTGCGACCGAGAGCCAGCACGGTGATCGCCGCGACCGCCAGGAGAGCGCACAGAAGCGCCGCGACGGGCGGCCGGACGCCCCCGAGCAGGGGCATGTCCGCGCGCAGCCGCGTCCGGTGGCGGTGACGCCGCGGGGCGTGGGTGGACAGGGAGGGTCCTCTCGTGGACGGTTCCGAGGAGCCTAAGGAACGGATAATCACATAGAGGTCACGGTAAGGACATGTTTCTTACCCAATTCCAGGGCGTCACAGTAGAACACTTAGGCTGCAACCCTCCCACTGTTCCCTGAGAGGTTCCCGTATGGCCAGTGCCGTCCTGCCGGGCAGCGACACGACCATCCGCCCACGTGGAGGCCGCCGCCGACGACGGGCCGCGGAACCCACGCCGCTGTCCGTGCAGGTCGGCCTCGCGGCGGTGCTGCTGACCGCGGCCTGGCTCTACGGCTGGGGCCTCGACGGCGCCTCACTGCACCCGTACTACACGGCGGCCGTGCGCGGCATGGCCGCGAGCTGGCACGCGTTCTTCTACGGCTCGCTCGACTCGGCCGGCACCATCACCGTCGACAAGCTGCCGGGTGCGCTGTGGCCGCAGGCGCTGTCGGTGCGTCTCTTCGGACTGCACGTCTGGGCGGTGGCACTGCCCCAGGCGCTCGAGGGCATGGCGACGGTCTGGGCGCTGTTCCGGATCGTGAAGAGCTGGGCCGGGCCGGTGGCCGGGTTGCTCGCCTCGCTCGCGATGCTGGTGACGCCGATCGCTGCCGCGCTGGACCGGCGCGACATCGCCGACACCCTGCTGACCCTGCTGCTGGTGCTCGCCGCCGGCGCCGCCCTGAAGGCCTGCCGCACCGGCCGGTTGGGGCCGCTGGTGGTCTGCGCGCTCTGGGTCGGCCTCGCCTTCCAGGCGAAGATGCTGCAGGCCTGGGTGCTGGTCCCGGTCTTCGGCGCGGTCTACCTCTACGCGGCGCCCGGCCCCCTCAAGCGGCGCGTCGGGCACGCGCTGACGGCCGGGGTGGCCGCGCTGCTCTCCTCGTGCCTGTGGGTGCTCTGGGTCTGGGTCACCCCCGCCGCCGACCGCCCGTACGTCGACGGCACCACCGGCAACAACCCCTTCGCGCTGGTCTTCGGCTACAACGGCCTCAGCCGCTTCGGCGGCGGCGACGGCTCCGGCCTCGGCTCCGTCGCGGGCACGGCCGCGTCCAGGCCGTCCGGCGGCGCCGGGCTCACCGCGCTGACCAGCCACAGCGCCGCACCGCAGATCAGCTGGTTCCTGCCGGCCGCCCTGCTGGCGCTGGTGCTCGGGCTGCTGGCGCGGCGCGGCCAGGACCGCACGGACCCGCTGCGGGCCGGCTACCTGCTGTGGGGCGGCTGGGCCCTGGTCAACTACGCGGTCTTCGCGGTCTCTTCGGGCATCCACGCCTACTACACGATCGTGCTCGCCCCCGCCTTCGCCGCCCTCGCGGGCGCCGGGGCGGTGACCGCCTGGGCGGAGTTCCGCGCCGCGCAGACCCAGCGTGAGCGCTACCCGCTGCTGGGTGCGGTCACGGCCACCGTGCTGTGGGCGGTCGTCGTGGACGGCCACTACTCGACCTTCCACCGCTGGCTGGTGGTGTTCGTCGGAGCGTTCGGCCTGGCCGGCCTCGGCGCGCTGGCGCAGGGGCGCGGCTGGGGCGTCTGGCTCGCGCTCGCCGCCGCTGTGCTGAGCCCGCTGATGTGGTCGGTCTCGGTGTTCTCGCCGCAGTTCGCGGGCAGCGCCACCTCCCCGATGGCGGGCCCGGTCGGTACCGGCTACCTGGCCGCCAAGCACAACCGCGCCACCGCGCCGGTCGCCTTCACGGCCAAGGCCGGCCGGTACGCGCACCTGCTCGACTACCTGCTGGCCCATCGCGGTTCCACGCGCTACCTGGTGGCCACGCAGAGCGCGGAGCCCGCCGAGCCGCTGCTGCGCGGCAGCGACGCACCGGTCCTGGTGATGGGCGGCTTCACCGGCAACACCCCGTTCCCGACCGCGCCGGCGCTGGCCGCCGACGTGGCGGCCGGTCAGGTCCGGTACGCCCTCCTGATCGCCAACCGCCCCGAGACCGACGGGAGCCGCTGGGCCGCCGCGCACTGCCGGATCGTCCCGCCGACGGCCTACGGCGAGCAGGGCCAGGGCACGACGACCCTGTACGACTGCGCGGCCGCGAAGTAACAGGGCGGCCGGTCTTCGCTCGCGGCGGGCTTCCGGATCTGCGAGACGAGGCTGCGCGAGGCACCTGAAGGCGCTGCGCGCCTCAGCAGGGACGCTTGCGCAGCTCCATGACGTAGTCGTGGGGCGCGCCCGCGGACTCCGCCGCGTCGGCGATGATGCCGAGGTAGCGGGCGGAGGGGAGGCCGCCCTCGTAGTCGTTCAGGATGTACGTCCACGCCGTGACGTCCCCGTCGAGGGTGTGCACGCGCACGCGGAGCTTGCGGTAGAAGCCGAGCGGGACGCCCTCCCACCGGTCCAGGCCCTGCTCGTCCATGGGGGCGATGTCGTACAGGGCGACGAAGACCTGGTCCTTCTCGTCCTCGACGACCGTCGCGATCGAGCCCTCCCAGCCGAACTGCTCGCCGCCGAAGGTGAGCCGCCAGCCGTCCATCCAGCCCGTGCCGCGCTGCGGCGAGTGGGGGGCGCGACGGCTCATCTGCCGCGCGTCGAGGTTGCTGGCATACGCGGCGTAGAGCGTCATGGGTCCTAGGGTACGGGCCGGTGCAAGGTCCGACCGAATGTGCGGGACAATGGGGCACGTGACTCGGATTGTGATCATCGGTGGCGGACCTGGTGGCTATGAGGCGGCGCTGGTCGCCGCACAACTCGGCGCGGAGGTGACCATCGTCGACCGCGACGGCCTCGGCGGCGCGGCCGTGCTCACCGACTGCGTCCCCTCGAAGACGCTGATCGCGACGGCCGAGGTGATGACCACCTTCGACAGCTCCTACGAGGAGCTCGGCATCGTCGTCGCGGACGGCGCGGAAGCGGCCGGAGGCCGTTTCATCGGGGTCGACCTCGGCAAGGTCAACCGACGCGTCAAGCGGCTCGCCGTCGCCCAGTCGCACGACATCACCCAGTCGGTCACCCGCGCCGGAGTCACCGTGGTGCGCGGGAGCGGCCGCCTGGAGGGCGGGCAGGCGCTGGACGGCTCGCGGGCCGTCATCGTCGAGGCCGCCGACGGCGAGACGCAGGAGCTGCGTGCCGACGTCGTGCTGCTGGCCACCGGCACCCACCCGCGCGAGCTGCCGGACGCCGAGCCGGACGGCGAGCGGATCCTCACCTGGACCCAGGTCTACAACCTGGAGGAGCTCCCCGAGGAGCTCATCGTGGTCGGCTCCGGCGTCACCGGCGCCGAGTTCGCCGGCGCCTACCAGGCGCTCGGCTCCAAGGTCACCCTGGTCTCCTCCCGCGACCGTGTGCTGCCCGGCGAGGACCCGGACGCCGCGACCGTCCTGGAGGACGTCTTCCGCCGCCGCGGCATGAACGTCATGGGCCGCTCCCGTGCCGAGGCCGCGCGCCGGGTCGGCGACAAGGTCGAGGTCACCCTCGCCGACGGCCGGGTCATCACCGGCTCGCACTGCCTGATGGCCGTCGGCTCGATCCCGAACTCCGAGGGCCTGGGCCTGGAGGTCGCCGGGGTGAAGACCTCCGACTCCGGTCACATCAAGGTCGACCGGGTCTCCCGCACCTCCGCGCCGGGCGTCTACGCCGCTGGCGACGTCACCGGCGTGCTGCCGCTGGCCTCCGTCGCGGCCATGCAGGGCCGCATCGCGATGTACCACGCGCTCGGCGACGCGGTCGCGCCGCTGAACCTGAAGACGGTCTCGTCCAACGTCTTCACCGACCCGGAGATCGCCACCGTCGGCTACAGCGCCGCGGACGTCGAGTGCGGGAAGATGGACGCCGTCTGCGTCAAGCTGCCGCTGCGCAGCAACGCGCGCGCCAAGATGCAGGGCATCCGCGACGGCTTCGTGAAGCTCTACTGCCGACCCGGTACGGGCATCGTGGTCGGCGGCGTGGTCGTCGCGCCGAAGGCGAGCGAGCTGATCCACCCGATCTCACTGGCCGTGGACCTCAACCTGACGGTCGAGCAGATCGCCAACGCCTTCACCGTCTACCCGTCGGTGACGGGGTCGATCGCCGAGGCCGCGCGCCAACTGCATGTGCGCAAGCGCGCGGAGGAGAGCTGACGGCGCGTTCGGGGAGCGCGTTTCCGGCATTGAGCGGCGCACAGTGTAGTGCTGTGCGCCGGTCCACTGCGGGCGTTTTGGGCAAGTAGGCGCAATCGCCTGAAAGCTAACGGTCATGCACGTTACCGTCTGTTTCGTGTTCGCAGCAGAACGTCGCCAGTTGATCCTCGAAATGGTGCGCGCCAACGGAGCGGTATCGCTCCGTGAGCTCGCACGCGTCGTCCAGACCTCCGAGGTGACCGTACGCCGAGACGTACGCGCCCTGGAGGCCGAGGGCCTGCTCGACCGCCGGCACGGGGGCGCGGTGCTCCCCGGCGGTTTCTCGCGGGAACCCGGATACCCCCAGAAGACCCACCTCGCCGCCGCCGAGAAGGGCGTCATCGCCGACCTCGCCGCCACGATGGTCGCCGAGGGCGACGCCATCGTCGTCGGCGCCGGCACGACCACCCAGGAGCTGGCCCGCCGTCTGGCCAGACTCCCTGGCCTCACCGTCGTGACCAACTCCCTCCTCGTCGCCCAGGCGCTCGCTCACGCGAACCGCGTAGAGGTGGTGATGACCGGGGGGACGCTGCGCGGGTCCAACTACGCCCTGGTGGGCAGCGGGGCGGAACAGTCCCTGCAGGGCCTGCGGGTCACCCGCGCGTTCATCTCCGGCAGCGGGCTGAGCGCGGAGCGGGGCCTGTCCACGACGAACATGCTGAGCGCGTCCGTGGACCGCGCGCTGGTCAACGCCGCGGCGGAGGTCGTGGTCCTGGCGGACCACGGCAAGCTGGGCAACGACACGATGTTCCAGACGGTCTCCAGCGAGGCGATCACGCACCTCGTCACCGACGAGAAGTCGACGCTGATCGAACCCGCGGCTCGCGAGCTCGACGCTCTCGCGGACCAGGGCGTGCAGATCCACGTCGCCGCGCTGACGCCTCCGGCGAACTTTCCGGCGTCATCCCCACAGGACGCTCCGCGCCGCCCGGCCACCTTCCCGGGCCAGCGCCGCGGCCCCGTCCCGGTGGCTTCGGGACGACGGTGAGTCGCACCTCCAGGGGCGCGGGGCTCCGCCGACATGCGGCTCCTCCCCCAGCCTTCGGCCGGGAGGTGCCCCCTGCGTGGACGCGAGAAACCACCGGCGTGCGGATGGCCCCGCGCGTTCGGAGGTTCAGCTCGTGGGTGGCTTGTCGCGCCCGCGCGGCGGAGCCGTATCCGCCACCGCCTCGCGCCCCTGGGGGAGTGCCCCCATCCGTCTGGCGACAACGGTGCAGGCCATCAGTTGGATCTGGTGGAAGAGCATCAGCGGCAGCACGGTCAGGCTCACCGATGATGCCGGGAAGAGAACCGCGGCCATGGGCAGCCCGCCGGCCAGGCTCTTCTTGCTGCCGCAGAAGATCAGCACGATCCGGTCGGGCCTGGAGAAGCCCAACCGCCTTCCCGCCAGTGCGGTGATCCCGAGGACAGCCAGGAGCAGCGCCCCGCAGCTGCCCAGCAGCAGTCCCAGCCGTGCCGGGGTCAGCGTGCTCCAGACGCCGTTCACCATGCCCTCGGAGAACGCGCCGTAGACGACCAGCAGGATCGATCCGCGGTCCACCAGCGTCAGCGCCGGCCTGTGCCGGGATATCCACCCGGCGATCCAGCGCCGGGCGAGTTGCCCGGCCAGGAACGGCACCAGCAGCTGCAGCAGCAGGTTCACCGCCGACCCCGCGTCGATCCGCGCGCTGCCGCCGATCAGCCAGGCGGTGAGCAGCGGCGTAAGCACGATGCCGATCAGGCTGGAGAACGACGCCGCGCAGACCGCCGCCGCGACGTTCCCGCCCGCGATCGAGGTGAAGGCGATGGACGACTGCACCGTCGACGGCAGCAGCGTCAGGAAGAGCACGCCCTTGGCCAGCGAGGGGCCCAGCACGGGCGCGGTCAGCGCCTGCGCCGCGACGCCCAGCAGCGGGAAGAGCGCGAAGGTGGCCAGCAGGATCGTGCTGTGCAGCCGCCACTGCCTCGCTCCGTCCAGGGCCGCCTTCGGCGAGAGCCGGGCGCCGTAGAGGAAGAACAGCAGGCCGATCGCCACCTCGGTGGCCACCGAGACCGCGTGTGCGGCCCCGTCGCGCGCGGGGAACAGCGCCGCGAGGCCGACGGTGCCGAGGATCGCCAGCAGATACGGGTCGACGCCCGCCCGGCCGAGCGCGTTGCGCAGGGCCGGGACGGGCGTCGTCCTGTTGTCGTGCAGGTGGTGCGGGGACTTCAGCGAGCTCAGTCCTTGATCTCGCAGATGACCGCGCCGGAGGTGACGGTGGCGCCGACCTCGGCGGTGATGCCGACGATCGTGCCCGCCTTGTGGGCGTTGAGCGGCTGCTCCATCTTCATGGCCTCCAGGACGACGACCAGGTCGCCCTCGGCGACGGTCTGGCCCTCCTCCACGGCGACCTTGACGATGGTGCCCTGCATCGGCGAGGCGAGGGTGTCACCGGAGACGCCGGAGCCGCCCTTGCCGGCGACGGCGCGGCGCTTGGCCTTGCCGCCCGCGGCCTTGGCCGGGGCCGCCGAGGCGACGCCCAGACCGGCCGGGAGGGAGACCTCGATGCGCTTGCCGCCGACCTCGACGACGACGGTCTCGCGGCCGCCCTCGCCCTCCTCCTCGCCCGCGCCGGCACCGGCGAAGGGCGGGATGGTGTTGTCGAACTCGGTCTCGATCCAGCGGGTGAAGACCGTGAACGGGGCGTCGCTGCCGGTCAGCTCGGGTGCGAAGGCCGGGTCGACGACCACCGCGCGGTGGAACGGGATGGCGGTGGCCATGCCCTCGACCTGGAACTCGGCCAGCGCGCGGGCGGCGCGCTGCAGCGCCTGCTCGCGGGTGGCGCCGGTGACGATCAGCTTGGCCAGCAGGGAGTCCCAGGCCGGGCCGATCACCGAGCCGGACTCGACGCCGGAGTCCAGACGGACACCGGGGCCGGACGGCGGGGCGAACAGGGTGACCGTGCCGGGGGCCGGCAGGAAGCCGCGGCCCGGGTCCTCGCCGTTGATGCGGAACTCGAACGAGTGACCGCGCAGCGGCGGGTCGTCGTAGCCGAGTGCCTCGCCGTCGGCGATGCGGAACATCTCGCGGACCAGGTCGATGCCGGTGACCTCCTCGGAGACCGGGTGCTCGACCTGGAGGCGGGTGTTCACCTCCAGGAAGGAGATGGTGCCGTCGTTGGCGACCAGGAACTCACAGGTTCCGGCGCCGACGTAGCGGGCCTCCTTCAGGATGGCCTTCGACGCCCGGTACAGCTCCGCGACCTGCGCCTCGGAGAGGAACGGCGCGGGGGCCTCCTCGACGAGCTTCTGGTGGCGGCGCTGGAGTGAGCAGTCGCGGGTGGAGACGACGACGACGTTGCCGTGGGTGTCGGCCAGGCACTGGGTCTCGACGTGACGCGGCTTGTCGAGGTAGCGCTCGACGAAGCACTCGCCGCGGCCGAAGGCGGCGACCGCCTCGCGGACCGCCGACTCGTACAGCTCGGGGATCTCTTCGAGGTTGCGGGCGACCTTGAGGCCGCGACCGCCGCCGCCGAAGGCAGCCTTGATCGCGATCGGGAGGCCGTGCTCGCGGGCGAACGCGACGACCTCGTCCGGGCCCGCGACCGGG
Source organism: Streptacidiphilus sp. MAP12-33 (assembly GCF_041261265.1). Taxonomy (NCBI): domain Bacteria; kingdom Bacillati; phylum Actinomycetota; class Actinomycetes; order Kitasatosporales; family Streptomycetaceae; genus Streptacidiphilus; species Streptacidiphilus sp. MAP12-33. The sequence goes on along the minus strand of NZ_JBGCCA010000035.1, from coordinate 21,915 downwards.
TCCGGCGTGCCGGCGACCAGCGGCGCACCGGCGCGCTGGGCGACGTGGCGGGCGGTGACCTTGTCACCGAGGTCGCGGATGGCCTGCGGCGGCGGGCCGATCCAGATCAGGCCGGCGTCCAGGACGGCCTGGGCGAACTCGGCGTTCTCGGAGAGAAAGCCGTAGCCCGGGTGGACGGCGTCGGCGCCGGAGTCGGCGGCGGCCTTGAGTACCTTCGCGATGTCGAGGTAGCTGGTCGCGGGGGTGTCGCCACCCAGCGCGTAGGCCTCGTCGGCAGCGCGGACGTGCAGCGCGTCCCGGTCCGGCTCGGCGTAGACGGCGACGCTGGCGATCCCGGCATCGCGGCAGGCACGGGCGACGCGGACGGCGATTTCTCCGCGGTTGGCGATGAGCACCTTGCGCACCTTGGCTCCCTTCTTTGAAACCCCGGAGAGTCTAGGGAATCGCGAGGTGTACCCACGAGTCCGTCCCGGTGGTGACCTTGCCCACACGCTGGGTGAGCAGTGGTTTCCACGGTACGCCGTCCGGGTTGCGGCGGGCTCGAGCGCGCGGTCTTCCGCCGTTGACTACTCCTCAGTAAGGTGCGGCCATGCGGAGATGGACGGCGATCGCGGCGACGGTTCTGGTGGTCCTGGAGGCGGGCGTCTCGGTACTCGCCGCCCTGATTCTGGGCGGGGTGGCGAACCGGCAGCACATGCAGTTCGCGGGCGTCCCGTACCGGGCGATAGCCGACGCCGCCTATGTCGGAATGGGCCTGCAGGCGGCGTTTCTGCTGGTCGTCGCGGGTGTGCTGGTCCGCGTCGCGCTACGCGCGCAGGATCGGCCGTTCGGGCGGCCGACCCGTTTCGTGCTGATCGCGGCAGCCGTCTTCCACGGCGTGCTGGCGGCGCTGATGCTGGCCCTGTCGGGCGTGTGGACCTTCCTGGTGCTGGCGCTCACGCTGACGCTGCTGGTGCTGCTCTACTTCACCCGGCAGGGGCAGGCGCCAACGCCTGAGCCGGCGCCTGTTGCGCCTGCCGCGTGACATCCGCCACGAACTCGATGACGTCGGGGCCGTAGTTGTCCGGTTGGAGCACCTTGTAGAGCAGCGCGAAGGTGCTGTCCGTTCCGTGCTTGTGACTCAACTCACGGTACGCGTGGCGCAGGTGACGCACCGCGGCGAGGTTGGCGACCGCGGTCTGGCCGCAGATGAGGAAGGTCGGCTGTCCCTGCGAGCCGACGGCGACGCGCGCGATGAGGACGTGGTCGGCCACGCCGGGCTCGCGCAGGTAGGTCTCGCCGCCGATGACGAAGTCCATGGTCTTGTGGGAGAAGCCGGGGAACTTCAGCTTCAGGTGCGCGGCGGTCCGCTCGTTGACGGAGGGGCCGGCGATGCAGAACTCGGCGCGGTCCCCGATGCCCTGCCGGATCTGGTGCGCGGGCTGGACGGTGTACTGCCCGCCGCACTCGTAGACGAGGGCGGAGAGCTCCATCAGCGCGTAGGCGTCCATCTGGGCGATGACCCGGTCGTTGTCGGTCGTCCCCGCCTTGCGGGGGACGACCAGCAGGGCCTCGCTGCCGCCGTGCAGCCCGAAGAACGCCCGCTTGCGCTCCAGGCGCCGCCGCCGCAGGCCCGTCTGCACCAGCCACGCCAGGAGCGCGCTGACGGCGCTGGAGGTGACGCCGAGCCCGATGTTCCATATGTCGCTGCTGTTCACGGCACCGCCCCCGAACGGAAAGTGAGAGTCCGACAGGAAGCATGCACCACGGGCGGGCGCGCGGGGAACTAGGCCCAGAGGTCGACGATGCCGACGTGCACGTCCGCCAGCAGGCGGCGCAGCAGGGGCAGCGACAGGCCGATGACATTGCCGTGGTCGCCCTCGATGCCGTCGACGAACGGGGCCGAGCGGCCGTCCAGGGTGAACGCCCCCGCGACGTGGAGCGGCTCGCCGGTGGCGATGTAGGCGTCGATCTCCGCGTCGTCGGGGGTGCCGAAGTGGACCGTCGTGGAGGCCGTCGCCGAGGTGCGCGCTCCGGTGCGGGTGTCGATGACGCAGTGGCCCGTCTGCAGGACGCCACTGCGGCCGCGCATGGACTGCCAGCGGGCGCGGGCGTCCGCGGCGTCCGTCGGCTTGCCGAGGGCGACGCCGTCCAGCTCCAGGACGGAGTCGCAGCCGACGACCAGTTCGCCGTCGGTGAGCGTCGCGGCCACCGCCGCGGCCTTCGCCTCGGCGAGGACCAGGGCCAGTTCGGCCGGGGTGGGCGCGGAGAGCGCGTCCTCGTCGACGCCGCTGACGACGACCTTCGGGTCCAGGCCGGCCTGACGCAGCAGACCCAGGCGAGCGGGGGAGGCGGAGGCGAGGACGAGGGTGCGCTTGTCGGTCATGGGGTTCAGACTAGTGGCGCGTGCCCGCGCGGCAGGGGGCCCTCGGCCTGCTCGACCGCCCTCACCACGAGGCCATGACCACGACCATCGCCAGCGACACGCACAGCGCGATGAGGATGCCAACCCGCCGCAGCAGTTCGCGGATGCGTGCCACCTCCGCCGGGGTGTCGTCCGCTGGGTCTGACCAGAGCATGCACTCACTGTGCGCCGAGGGCCTTGCGCGGCGCATGAGTACAGGTACTCAACTTGCGCCGCACAAGGCCCGGCAGGGTGGCGGACGGGGCGTCAGCGACCGGCCCAGGCCGAGGTGCGCCAGGCGTTGCGGCCGGGGCTGGGCATGCGGCGCACCAGCGCCGAACGGTCACGCCAGACGTTCGCGCCGGGTGCCTCCGGGGCGGCAGCTGCGCCGGCTGCCGCCCGGGCCGAGACCACCGCCAGGACGGCGGCGATCTCCTCGGGGTTGGGCTGCCCGTGCAGCACGCGGATGGGGGCCATCAGGCCTGCTCCTTACAGATCGAAGCCGACGGGCGGTTACAGCGGGATGTTGCCGTGCTTCTTCGGCGGCAGGGACTCGCGCTTGTTGCGCAGCGCGCGCAGGCCCTTGACCACGTGCTGGCGGGTCTCGGACGGCAGGATGACGGCGTCGATGTAGCCGCGCTCGGCCGCGATGTACGGGTTCAGCAGGGTGTCCTCGTAGTCCTGCATCAGCTCGGCCCGCTTGGCCTCGGGGTCTTCGGCGGAGGCCAGCGCGCTGCGGTGCAGGATGTTGACCGCGCCCTGCGCGCCCATGACGGCGATCTGCGCGGTCGGCCAGGCCAGGTTGAGGTCGGCGCCCAGGTGCTTGGAGCCCATGACGTCGTAGGCGCCGCCGAAGGCCTTGCGGGTGATGACGGTGATCAGCGGGACCGTCGCCTCGGCGTAGGCGTAGATCAGCTTGGCGCCGCGGCGGATGATGCCGTCCCACTCCTGGCCGGTGCCGGGCAGGAAGCCGGGGACGTCGACGAAGGTCAGCACCGGGATGTTGAACGCGTCGCAGGTCCGCACGAAGCGGGCGGCCTTCTCGGAGGCGCCGATGTCCAGGCAGCCGGCGAACTGCATCGGCTGGTTGGCGACGACGCCGACCGGGTGACCCTCGACCCGGCCGAAGCCGGTCAGGATGTTCGGCGCGAACAGGGACTGCGTCTCCAGGAACTCGCCGTCGTCGAGCACGTGCTCGATGACCTTGTGCATGTCGTACGGCTGGTTGGCCGAGTCCGGGACGATGACGTCCAGCTCCTCGTCCTCCGCGGTGGTGGCGAGGTCCGCCTCCTCCGGGAAGGCCGGGGGCTCCTCCAGGTTGTTGGAGGGCAGGTAGGACAGGAGCGCCTTGACGTACTCGACGGCCTCCTTCTCGTCCGCGGCCATGTGGTGCGCCACACCCGACTTGGAGTTGTGCGCGCGGGCGCCGCCCAGCTCCTCCATGCCGACGTCCTCGCCGGTGACGGTCTTGATGACGTCCGGGCCGGTGATGAACATGTGCGAGGTCTGGTCGGCCATCACGATGAAGTCCGTGATCGCCGGGGAGTAGACCGCGCCGCCCGCGCAGGGGCCCATGATCAGCGAGATCTGCGGGATCACGCCGGAGGCCAGCACGTTGCGGCGGAAGATCTCGCCGTACAGGCCGAGGGAGGCCACGCCCTCCTGGATGCGGGCGCCGCCGGAGTCGTTGATGCCGATCATCGGGCAGCCGGTCTTCAGGGCGAAGTCCATGACCTTGACGATCTTCTCGCCGAAGACCTCGCCGAGCGAGCCGCCGAAGACGGTGAAGTCCTGGGCGAAGACCGCGACCTGCCGGCCGTCGACGGTGCCGTAGCCGGTCACCACGCCGTCGCCGTAGGGGCGGTTCTTCTCCTGGCCGAAGTTGGTGGAGCGGTGCCGGGCGAACTCGTCGAACTCGACGAAGGAGTCCTCGTCCAGCAGCTGGCGGACCCGCTCACGGGCCGTCATCTTGCCCTTGGCGTGCTGCTTCTCCACGGCGCGCGCCGAGCCCGAGTGGACCGCCTCGTCGAGACGGCGGCGCAAGTCGGCGATCTTGCCGGCGGTGGTGTGGATGTCCACGTCGGCATTGGCGTGGTCGGCGGAGGACATGGGTCGGCGGCTCCCGTCAGGAGGGGTAGTACCGCTGGCGTTCCTTCTGAGGGATACGCGCGGTACCAACGGGTGGGGTTTCCGATCAGTAGGTTAGCCACCACGACGTGGCTCGGATATGGCGAGTGACAGGGGTCATACGCTAGGTGTCGTGAGCGAATCCCCGTGGAGTGACCTCGACCGCCCGCCGCTTAGGGCCGCGCAGCTGAACCGCGATCCCGGGCGGCTCGGCGCTCTGTGGAACAGCGTCGACGTCGTCGCCGAGACCGGCTCGACCAACAGTGACCTGGCGGAGCTCGCCGCCAAGGGCACCCCCCAGGGCGCGGTCCTGATCGCCGAGGAACAGACGCACGGCAAGGGCCGGCTGGACCGCACCTGGTCCGCCCCGGCCCGGTCCGGCATCTTCGTGTCCGCGTTGCTCCGCCCGAGTGACGCGGGCGTGCCGCGCGACAACTGGAGCTGGATCCCGCTGCTCGTCGGCGTCGCCGCCTCGACCGCGCTCAGCCGGGCCGCGGAGACCCGGGTCCGGCTGAAGTGGCCGAACGACCTGCTGGTGACCGTCGGCAAGGAGGAGCGCAAGCTCGGCGGCATCCTCACCGAGTTGGCCGACAACGGACGGGCGGTGATCGCGGGCGTCGGCGTCAACGTGTCGCTGCGCGACAGCGAGCTGCCGGTGCCGACGGCCGGCTCGCTGGCGCTGGCCGAGGCGCCGGTGACGGACCGGGAGATCCTGCTGCGCGAGCTGCTGCGCACGCTGTCCGAGCTCTACGAGGAGTGGTGCGCGGACGGCGGCGACCCGACGGCGACGCGGCTGCGCGAGGCCTACCTGTCGCAGTGCGCGACCATCGGCAAGCACGTGCGGGTGCTGCTGCCGGGCGACACGCAGGTGGTCGGCGAGGCGGTCGACGTGGACGACCTCGGCCGGCTGGTGCTGCGCGAGCCCAGCGGTGCGGAGCACGCCGTCTCCGCGGGCGACGTGATCCACGTCCGCGGCGCCTGAGCGTCGACCGCGCGGGTTCTCACCGGGGCGGATGCCCCGGACGGGCCCATTCCGTGCGAGTATCACTGGGCGAGGTGTGAGCAAGGACACGCCCGTCGCCGCGGCACGGGAGCGTCACGAGGACGGACGGGACGGACGGACAGGTGGGCGACGGGGACCGGGACCGGGATCGGCAGGGCGCGGAGCAGCAGCACCGCGACTCCGTGGCCCTGCAGCTGGAACAGCTGATCCTGGACTCCGAGCGCCAGTACACCCCGTACCAGGCGGCGCGCGCCGCCGGCGTCTCCATGGAGCTGGCCTCGCGCTTCTGGCGGGCCATGGGCTTCGCCGACATCGGGCAGTCGCGCGCGCTGACCGAGACGGACGTCATCGCGCTGCGGCGCCTGGCCGGCATGGTCGAGGCGGGTCTGCTGAGCGAGCGGATGGCCATTCAGGTCGCCCGCTCCACCGGCCAGACCACGGCCCGGCTCGCCGAGTGGCAGATCGACACCTTCCTGGAGCACCTGACGGCCGCCTCCGAGCCCGGGCTGACCCGGGCGGAGGTCGCCTACCCGCTCGTCGAGCTGCTGCTGCCGGAGCTGGAGCAGTTCCTCATCTACGTCTGGCGGCGTCAGCTCGCCGCCGTCACCGGCCGCGTCGTCCAGGCCGAGAACGACGAGGAGATGCAGAGCGGGCGGCTGGCGGTGGGGTTCGCCGACCTGGTCGGCTTCACCCGTCTGTCGCGCCGTCTGGAGGACGACGAGCTGGGCGAGCTCGTCGAGAACTTCGAGTCCACCTGCGCGGACCTGGTCGCCGGGCGGGGCGGGCGGTTGGTCAAGACGCTCGGCGACGAGATCCTCTTCGTCGCGGACGAGGCGGCGACCGCCGCCGACATCGGCCTCTCGCTGGTGGAGACCCTCGGCAAGGACGACTCCATGCCGGCCCTGCGCGTGGGCATCGCCTTCGGCACGGTGACGACCCGTATGGGCGACGTCTTCGGCACGACGGTCAACCTCTCCTCCCGCCTCACCTCCATCGCCCCCAAGGACGCCGTCCTGTGCGACGAGGAGTTCGCCGCCGCCCTGGAACGGGAGGGCGCCGCCCCGGCCACGGACGCCGGCGGCCCGGACGCCCTGCAGACCATCTCCTCCGTCGGCGTCGGCGCACCGGGCCCCGGCGAGCCCCACATCCAGCCCCCACTCCCGGACGCGGAGTACCGCTTCGCCCTCCAGCCGATGTGGCGCCGACCCGTCCGCGGTCTCGGGCTGGTCGAACCGTGGCTCCTGACCCGGCGCGTGCCGGGCGTGTGAACGCACCGATCGCGTGAATCCGGGGTGAACAGGGCGGCCTTCTGACAGCAGCCGTCCCGCCCAGGCCCGGTTCACCTTCGACCTGCGGGTGAACACGGTCGTCCGTCACGCCCGGGGGCTGGTCCAGTCGGAGAGCCGGCATCCGTTCGACCAGAACCCGTGCAACGACCGGGCGGTCGTGACGGTCAACTGACCGCGCTCGCGCCGATCCGGGTGCGGAGTGCGTCCGGGAGCGGGTAAGGCGGCTCGGCGGGGACGAGGGTGTCTGCCCCCGCCGGGTCACCGGCGCGGACGAGGGCATGGGCTTCGTGCGCGAGGGCGGTGGCGTCGGTGATGCCGACGATCCACTCGTCGACGTAACGGTGGACGGCCTCGCCGGTCAGGCCGATCTGGATGGCCCGGTGGGGGAGCTCCTGCTGGTTGGTCGAACGCTCCGGGTCCCACTGGATCCGCACCGGGCTCTCGCGCAACTGCGCCTTCCAGGCGGCGGCGCCCGCGTGCAGGTCGCGGTCGTAGTGGCTCAGGCACGCGTGCGCGAGGGCCCACTCGAACCCGCCGCGCCGGATCCGCACGGCCAGCACCCGCTCCTGCCCCGGCTTCCCACCCCAGCCGGAGCGGTACATCATCCAGCGGAACGACGGCTTGATCCATGTCATCCGCTCCCGCTTGAACGGCGCGACGAAGGTCCCGGCGGCGAGCGCGGGGTCGGCGATGGCCGGGGAGTAGGCCTGATAGACGGTCAGCGTGTCGTCGTCATGGGCGGCGCGGATCTGTCGCATGGGCGGGGACACGGATTCCATGGCCGGTAGCGAAGCACGCCCGGTCCGGTCGCGTCGAACGGATTCCGAGGTCAGAGCTGGCAGGGGTGCAGGGCCCGCTCGTCGCGGAGCTCCCCGGCCCGGAACCGGTGGATCCGGCCACCCCCGGCGGCGAAGGCGGACAGCGCGCCCTGGACGACGTTCTCGTTCCGCCGGGCGAACAGAACCCAGGGCTCTCGCGGCCGGTCGAGGTCGAAGGGGAAGGGAACTGTCACGAGGAGCCCGTTCCCAGGGCGAAGCAGCGGAGGAAGTCGTTCAGAACGGACGCGGAGAAGGGATCGGTCTCCGGGTCGCCCGGGGTGACCAGCGAAACGAGGTGGAAGTCCGACAGCAGCAGCGTCGTGCCACGGACAGCGGCCGTGAGGTCGGGGTGGTCGGTCAGGAGTTCGTCGTCCAGGCGGGCTCGGACGAGGCTGCGACGGTGAAGGTAGAAGAGCGAAAACGGTCCCTCGCCCTCGCGATTCGGGGCGTAGCCGTGCTCCTCCCAGAACTCCTCCATCGCCGCGCCGCTGGAGAACGTGAGGATGTCCGGGTGCTCCGACTCCGCGTGGGCGTCCGGTTGCCAGAGGTCGGCACAGTCCGCAGTGGCCGGTTCGCCGCAGAAGTACAGGCCGGACCAGCGGGCGGTCTGGGCCGCGAGGAAGGCCCTGACGGCGTCGGCGAACCCGGTGCCGACGACAAAGTCCGTGGAGTGACCGGTCAGTTGCATGTCCGACCTTGGGGTGACGGCATGCCCTCGGGCACGAAGAGGGCGTTGAACACGGTCGGCTCGGTCACGTCGAGCTCACTCACTCGCGCAGCGTGTCGAGGATGCCGTGGTACGACTTTGCGACGTCCTGGGCCGGACAGGCCCTGCTCCGCCTTCTGCGCGGCCTCCTCGACGGCGTGCGCGATCTGGTTGCCCACCGGCGGACGTCCCTACTCGAAGCTCATGCCGGCCAGCTTGCCGGTCAGGTTCTGCGCGTGGCTCTGGACGGCCTCCGCGTGGACGGCGAACAGCTGGGCGTGGGCGGTCAGGTTCTCCGGGTGGATCATGAAGCCGTCGCCCGGACCGTTGCCGCTGACGCCGAGCATGTCCTCCAGGGCGGAGTAGGTCATCCCGGCGACGGCCTTCTCCACCACGCCCAGCAGCGGCGTCAGCGCCGCGTTGATCACCTGGCCGATGATGTACTGGACGAGCTGCTGCTCCAGGTAGTCGACGGCCGTCTCCGCCGCCTTGACGATCAGCGCCATCGCGGCCTCGGCGAGCCCGAGGGTGGCCACCGCCGCCGCCTGGTCGGCGATGAAACTGGCGGCGAGGCCCACGAGTTCGGCGATGCACTCGGTCTTCATGCCGACGATGTAGTCCGCGCCCGCGTCCAGTGCGTCTGCCAACACGTGGCAGGCGTCCAGGAGTTCCTGCATGTGGCCCTGGGAGAGGTGGGCCCACTTGGAGACCAGCAGCTCGTAGGAGTTGGCCTGGTAGTGCTGGCCCATGGCCTTGACGGTGTCCGTCGCCTGCTGGTGCGTGTCCTCGATGTTCGTCGCGAACTCCCGGACGTGGGAGGCGAACTCGCGGACCCTGTCCTCGTTGATCTGGGGCCAGTTGATGCCGATGAACTGCAGGAACGAGGCGACCTCGCCGGGAAGTTCGATAGCCATGCGGTTCCCCCGTGACCTGTGACCTGTTCGGAGCAGTGTCGCGTCTGCGTCACCGTAGCAGCGCCCGCTGACGGCCCTCCAGGACGAACCCGTTCGCTTGCGTGGTATTTATCCCGTTTGTCCGTACTCTCGGTGGTAGCAGAGCGCGTCGTGGGAACGAGGAGAACCGTGCAGGCCAGTGCCAGTGAGGACGCCCCGCCGACCGAGCCGGTTCCGGGCGCGCGGTTGCGCGCGGTCGTCCGGCTCGCCCAGGCCATGGCCGCCGCGCCGGACGGGCGGGCCGCCGCCCAGGTGGCCGCCGGGCTCGCGCGGGAGGCGCTCGACGCCGAGTTCGCCGCCATCTCGATGTGGGAGCGCGAGCGCGGACGACTGCGGGTGCTGGTCAACGACGGCCTGCTCGCGCCCGGCGAGGAGGCGCTGCCGAGGGACGAGTCCTACCCGCTCGCCGAGTACCCCGAGATCGCGCGGTTCCTCGCCGAGCGCGGCCTCGGCGAGATCTACACCCAGGACGGGTTGCCCAGGGCCTGGGTGCAGAGCGCCGAGGGCGGCTCCGCGAACGGCCCTGTCAGCCGCGCCCGGGCCGCGGGCCTGCGGCGGCGCGGCCGCGCCTGCTGCCTGGTCGCGCCGATCCTGCTGGGGGGCCGGGCGTGGGGCGAGCTCTACCTGGCCCGCACGGCGGGCCGCCCCGTCTTCGGCGACGACGAGGCGGAGTTCGCGACCGCGCTGGCCGCCCAGCTCTCCGCCGGGCTCGCCCAGAGCGAGCGCCTGGAGGAGGTCAGCCGTCTGGCCTTCACCGACCCGCTGACCGGACTCGCCAACCGCCGCTCCGTCGACGCCCGCCTCGACGCGGCGCTGGAGCAGCACCGGATCGACGGCAGTGTGGTCTCCCTCGTCGTCTGCGACGTCAACGGCCTGAAGCGGGTCAACGACGAGAAGGGCCACGAGTGGGGGGACCGCCTGCTGGAGCAGTTCGCCAACCAGCTCTCCCTGTGCGGGGCCATGCTGCCGGGAGCGCTGGCCGGACGGCTCGGCGGCGACGAGTTCTGCCTGGTCGCGAGCGGCCCGAGCGCCGACGAGGTGGTCCGCGTCGCCGAGGAGCTGTGCGCGCAGGCGCTCACCATCGAGCAGGGCGAGGGCGTCGCCTGCGGGGTGGCCTCCACCGGCGACCCGATCGGCCCGGTCACCACCGCCGACCGGCTCTTCCGGCTGGCCGACGCCGCGCAGTACCGGGCCAAGTCCGGGCCCGCCGCGCAGCCCGTCGTCGCCGGGCGCGGCAGCCTGCCGGATCCGACGGTCAGCCTCGCCGACAGCGGCCCGCGGCCCGGGGCGGGACGCCGCACGGAACGCCGCCGCTTCCGCGGCGCCCGCCACACCGCCGACCCCGGCCAGCTACTGGCCGCCGCGACGGCGGCGCTCGACGACCACCCCGCGCCCGCCGGTTCGCTGGCCCGGCTGGAGACCGTCGCCGAGACCGTCTCGCAGCTGCTCGACGCCGTCGCCTGGTGGGTCTCCTACCTGCCGCCCGGCTCCACCACGATGCACACTGCGGGTTACGGCGTGCGCCGGATGACCCGCGGTCCGGGCAGCGTCCGCGCGCAGGTCCAGCGCGCCATGAACGAGGCCCCGGACGCGGTCTTCGAGCTCCAGGCCTACCCGCTGACCGCACTGGCGATCCGCGGCGGCAGCTTCGGGCTGCGCACCGGCGTCCCCGGCAACGACCCGGCGGAGGAGGCGGTCCTGGTCGTCGGCGGCTACCGCGCGATGGTCGCCGCGGGCGGCGCGAACCCGGCCGGCGGCTGGCTGTTGGAGCTCTTCGCGGACGAGGCCACGCTGTCGCTGTCCGGTGTCGGCCCGACCCTGCGCGCGCTCGTCGCGGTCGCGCTGTCGGGCCCGCCGAGCCCACCGTGAACTGACGTGACATCAATTGTCATCCTTGCGACGTTGACCGGCATGCCATGGCTCGAACATGCTGTGCATCCATCAACGGACTCGGGGGAGTTGACACCGCATGACCATCTCGTCGCCGTCGGAGGCGAGCGCGGCACCGCAGGGCACGGGTGGGCCGGGCACGGGAGTGCCGGGCGTGGGGGTGCCGGACTGGGTCGAGGACCAGGCAGGCCCCGGTGGCGGGCAGGCCACCCGGCATCTGCAGGCCGCGGCCCACCTGAGCCGCCCCTTCCGCCGGGCCGTCATCGGCGAGTTGGTCGAGGAGCGCCACCGCGTGCCCGCCCCCGCGCCGGGCACCGACATCGCCGCGGTGCTGGCCGAGTGCCTGCGGGCCCGGCGCCACCGGCTGTGGACGGCCCTGGCCTGCTTCCTGGTCCTGCTCGTCGGCCTCGCCTTCGACGGGGTGGGCACCGCGCTCGCGCTGGGCGTCGTACTGCAGGCGCTCGTGTGGGGATACATGGCGCGGTTCGTGTCCTGGGTCGTGGTCCGGATGGAGCCCCGGCTGAACGCGCCGCAGACGCGCGAGCAACTGCGCCGCGTCGCGCTGGCCGTGTTCTGGCTGCTGTACCTGGCGGAGGTCTCCCTGCTGATCGGCGTACTGGTCAGCGGCCTCCCGAACGACCAGTCCGGCTTCGACGGCAACGGGTACCCGGTGGCCCAGGTCCAGGGGCATCCCGGTGGGCTGACCGTCCCCGCGCTGGTGATCGTGGCCTGGGTGCTGATCGGCGCGATCGCCCGCCACCTGCAGCAGGGCCGCCTCGCCGAGATCGGCGATCCGCGCTCGACCGAGCCCGCGTACCAGCCGCCGGCCACGCTGCGGCCCGTCTTCGACCGGCTGCGCTCCGGCGCGATCGAGGCGGAGACCGTCTTCGGCGCGTTCGAGCCGTTCGTGGGCTCCGGCCTCTGGATCGACGACTGGCGGATCCACACCGAGCTGCGCCCTGCCGTGGCCGGGGTCGACGCCACCGAACTGACCGTCGCCGAGGCGCACGAGACCATCACCGCCTGGCTGCGCGGCCTCTCCGTCGGCGCCGCGTACCCGGGCGACGCGCTGCACCAGCTGACCGTCCGCGACCGCGTCTTCCGCTCCGGTCTGCGCGTGGAGCGCTCCGAGGCGTGGCACGGGACCCTCTCGCCGCCGGCCCCCGGCGCGCCCGCCGCGCCGCGCCTCCTGGCGCCGGGGGCGGCGCAGGCCCTCGACGCGGCCGCGCACCCGCGGCTGCGCCACTACGTCGAGGCGCGTGCCGAGCTCTGGGGCGGGCAGGTGGTCGTCTCCACCTTCGTCCGGGTGACCCTCCAGGGCCAGCAGCTCTATCTGGAGGGCCTGGAGTACATCCTGCCGCCGGTCGCCGAGCGCTACCGCGCGGTCGACCAGGCCCTGCGTCCTGACGGCCTGGACCTGCTGCGCAGCCTCTGGCAGGCGTTCACCCACCTGGGCCGCGACCTGACCGACAACGTCCTGGAGTCCGGCTCGGCGGTCGGTTCCGGCCTGCGCGGCTGGTGGAAGGCCCGCTGGCGCGAGCGGATGCTCGCCCACGACCGCAAGGTGGACCAGGCCCCCCGGGTCAGCGTGCGCGAGCTGGGGGCGGAGAACAGCTACGAGGTGCTCTTCCAGTACCTCGACGCGCAGCGGGTCCGCTCGGCGGTCCAGGAGCGGACGCAGGCGGCGGTGGTGTTCACCCTGAAGCAGCACGGTTACAGCGCCGAGCAGTTCGAGGCGATGGTGCAGAACGTCACCATCAACAACGGCATCCAGAACTACAACAGCACGGTGAACGGCGCGCAGGCCACGGGCAGCGGCTCGTCGGCGAGCTCGCAACCGACGGTGCCGACGGCACGGATGGGGACGAACTGAGATGGCTGCGGAGTACCGCAACGAGTCGGGGATCCAGAACATCAACTCCGTGGTGAGCGGCGCGCAGGCGGTGGGCGCGGGAGCGCAGGCGTCCGTGGGCGCGCCCACCGCGAACCCGCTGGCGGAGGCGGTGACGGCACTGTTGGGACGACTGCCGTCGCTCGGTCTGGACGCGGAGACGGCGGAGGACGCGACCGCGCACCTGGAGGACCTCCAGACGCAGGCGTCCGCACCGTCGCCGAGCCCCGGCCGCGTCCGGCGCGCGCTGAGCGGCCTGACCGGCCTGCTGGGCGGAGTGGCGGCGGCGGCCGGAGCGCTCGCCGCCGTGGAGAAGGCGGCCGAGCCGTTGCTGAAGCTCCTCGGTTAGTTGCACTCACCTCAGGGCCTCGCGCCCCTAGAGCGCTACGCGCTCCAGGCCCGTGTACACGTTCCCCCCGCGGCCGCGGAGGAAGCCGACGAGGGTCAGGCCCGCCTCCTCGGCCAGGTCCACCGCGAGAGCGGAGGGCGCGGAGACCGCGGCGAGCATCGGGATGCCCGCCATCGCCGCCTTCTGGACCAGTTCGAACGACGCGCGCCCGCTCACCATCAGGACGTGGCCCCGCAGTGGGAGGAGATCCTCCCGCAGGGCCCAGCCGACGACCTTGTCGACCGCGTTGTGGCGGCCCACGTCCTCGCGGACGCAGAGCAGGCGGCCGTCCGCCGTGAACAGGCCCGCCGCGTGGAGGCCGCCGGTGGAGTCGAACGCGCGCTGGCTCGCGCGCAGGGTGTCCGGGAGGGAGAAGAGGACGTCCTCGGTGATCGTCATCGGGTCGTCTGAGAGGTCGGCGGGAAGCCGCTTGCGGACCGCGTCCACCGTCTCCGCGCCGCACAGTCCGCACGCGCTGCTCGTCAACAGGTTCCGGTACGCCGAGACCGGCACGGTCTCCGGACGCGACACACGGGCGTCGACGACGTTGTAGGTGTTCACACCCTCCGCGTTGGTCCCGGCGCAGTAGCGCAGCGCGGGGACGTCCTCGGCCCGCGACGCGATGCCCTCGGCCGCGAGGTATCCGGCGACCAGGTCGAAGTCGTGACCGGGGGTGCGCATGGTCACCGTGAGGACGCGGCCGCCGACGCGGATCTCCAGCGGCTCCTCGGCCGCCAGCGCGTCGGGGCGCGCGTCGCGGCGCCCGTCGCGCAGACGTGTCACGCGGCGGCGTTCGGTCACCCGGCCCATGGTCTCCGCTCCCTCGTCCCGGTTCGGCGGTGTCGCGACCCACGGTACGCGGGCGACTCCTGTTGTCATAGGGCCATTCACATGATGTGATTTCGTATATGGATATGCACAACGTCGTCATCGGCAAGGCCAACGTCGGCCCCGCCGACGTCATCGCGGTCGCGCGCGGCAACGCCAAGGTGGAGCTCTCCGGGGACGCGCTGGCCGAGATGGCCGCGTCCCGCGCGCGGATCGACGCGCTCGCCGCGGAGCCGCGCCCGGTCTACGGGGTGTCCACCGGCTTCGGCGCCCTGGCCGTCCGTCACATCAGCCCGGAGCTGCGCGCGCAGCTCCAGCGCTCGCTGGTCCGCTCGCACGCGGCCGGCATGGGCCCGCAGGTCGAGCGCGAGGTCACCCGCGCGCTGATGCTGCTGCGCCTGAAGACCCTCGCCTCCGGCCGCACCGGCGTCCGCCCGGTCGTCGCCGAGACGATGGCGGCGATCCTCAACGCCGACATCACCCCGGTCGTGCACGAGTTCGGCTCCCTCGGCTGCTCCGGCGACCTCGCGCCGCTCTCGCACTGCGCGCTCACCCTGATGGGCGAGGGCCTCGCCTACGGCCCCGACGGCACCGTCCGCGACGCGGGCGAGCTGCTGGCCGAGGCCGGCATCGCGCCGATCGAGCTCGCCGAGAAGGAGGGCCTGGCCCTCATCAACGGCACCGACGGCATGCTCGGCATGCTGGTGATGGCGATCGCCGACCTGGGCCGCCTGTTCACCGTGGCCGACATCACCGCCGCCATGTCCCTGGAGGCGCTGCTGGGCACCGAGCGCGTGCTGCTGCCCGAGCTGCACGCCATCCGCCCGCACCCCGGCCAGGCCGCCTCCGCCGCCAACATGCTGAAGGTGCTGGAGGGCTCCGGTCTCACCGGCCACCACCAGGACGACGCGCCGCGCGTCCAGGACGCCTACTCCATCCGCTGCGCCCCGCAGGTCGCCGGCGCCGGTCGCGACACCCTCACCCACGCCCAGCTGGTCGCCGACCGCGAGCTCGCCGCCGCCGTCGACAACCCGGTCGTGCTGCCCGACGGCCGCGTCGAGTCCAACGGCAACTTCCACGGCGCGCCCGTCGCCTACGTGCTGGACTTCCTCGCGATCGCCGCGGCCGACCTCGGCTCGGTGGCCGAGCGCCGCACCGACCGCCTGCTGGACAAGAACCGCTCGCACGGCCTGCCGCCGTTCCTCGCGGACGACCCGGGCCTCGACTCCGGCCTCATGATCGCCCAGTACACGCAGGCCGCGCTGGTCAGCGAGAACAAGCGGCTCGCCGTCCCGGCCTCGGTCGACTCCATCCCGTCCTCGGCGATGCAGGAGGACCACGTCTCCATGGGCTGGTCCGCCGCGCGCAAGCTGCGCCAGGCCGTGGACAACCTGGCCCGCGTGCTCGCCGTCGAGCTGGTCGCCTCCGCCCGCGCACTGGAGATCCGCACCTACAGCCACACCGGCGAGGGCGCCAGCCCGCTCGCCCCGGCCACGGCCGCCGCCGTCGCCGCGGCGCGCGAGGCCGGCGTCGGCGGCCCGGGCTCGGACCGCTTCCTCGCCCCCGACCTGGAGGCGGCCTACCGCTTCGTGTGCGGCGGCGGTCTGGTCACCGCCGTCGAGGCGGTCACCGGCCCGCTGGCCTGACACAGGGCGGCAGCCACTACCGGAACGATCTGTATCGGCTTCATACCGGCAGGTGAGAAGGGACTTGCCGACTCTGCATGTGGTCATGCAGAGTCGGCACCTACTGAATCGCCCGCCCGCCCGCTGGAGGCGCACATGAGCGTGACACCGCCCCAGCCGGTGGAGGCCCCGCCCAGCAGCGGGCCCTCCAGCAGGCTGCTCCGGCTCTTCGAGGGCTACCGGCTGACGCCGACTCAGCGGCGGATCGCGCACTGCCTGGTCCGCAACGCGGCGGAGGCCCCGTTCCTGTCCAGCGTGGAGGTGGCCGAGCTGGCCGGCGTCAGCCAGCCCTCGGTCACCCGCTTCGCCGTCGCCCTCGGCTTCGACGGCTACCCGGCGCTGCGGCGCCGGCTGCGCGAGCTCGGCCTGGCCGAGCCCGGCGCGGAGGCGTCGGTCCGTCTCGGCGGCGGCGCCCGGGAGACCGCCGGCGAGATCGTCCGCAACGAGCAGCAGCAGGCGGTGCTGAGCGAGATCGCCAACCTCCAGCACCTGGCCGCGGTGCTCGCCGACCCGGAGCCGGTGCTCCGGGCCGCACGGCTGCTGGCCGCCTCGCGGCCGCTCGTGGTCCTCGGCCTGCGCGCCGCCTCGGCCCAGGCGAACGGCTTCGCCTACTTCGCGGCCAAGGTCCACCCGGACGTCCGGCTGCTGGACGAGGGCGGATCGATGTTGCTCGACCGCATCGAGCAGGCCCGCGTCGCGGGCGCGACCGCCCTGATCTGCTTCGCGCTCCCGCGCTACCCGCGCGAACTCCTGGACGCCCTGAACGTGGCCAAGGCCGCCGGGCTCACCGTCGTCACCGTCGCCGACAGCGCGTTCGCGCCGGTCTCCTCCGTCTCCGACCTGCTGCTGCCGGCGGCGGTCGGGTCGAGCCTGGTCTTCGACACCGCGTGCGCGCCGATGATGCTCGGCCGGGTCCTGCTCCAGGCCATGTGCGACGAGCTCCCGGGCTCGGTGCTGCGGCTGGAGGAGTTCGAGCAGCAGGCGGCGACGCGCGGGCTCTTCTTGGGATGACGCAGCCTGGGATGACGCAGCTTGGGGCGAGGCAGCCCAGGACGGCGCGCGAGATCTTCTCCGTCGAGGAGCTGGTCGCGCTCACCGACGACCCGCTGGTCCTCTGGACCGCGCAGGGGCTGACCCGCGGCGGGCGCGCCTTTGCGGGTGAGGACGCGGTGATCGCCGCCGCACCCGCGATCTCGACGCGCGACCGCGTCGGCGTCGCCGCCCGCTCGCCGGAGGCCGGCGCCGCCCTCGCTCGCGAGGTGCTGCCCCAACTGCCCCGCAGCTTCCGCCCGTTCGGCGAGCGCCCGGTGATCGCGGCGATTGCCGCGGCCGTTCCCGGCCTGGAGGTCGTCGGCCACTTCGGCTGGATGGACGCCCACGAGACGGTCGCGCCGGAGCGGGAGGCGGACTGGCTCGACGACACGACGGGCGTCGACGCCCTCCTGGACGCCGCCTACCCGGCCTCCTACGCCCGCGAGGGCGTCCCGGGCGTCGAACGCTGGGCCGCCTTCCGTGACGACGCCGACCGCCTGCTCGCGATCGGCGCCCTCGCCTGGTCCGCCCCGCAGGTCGCCCTGCTCAGCGGTATCGCCGTCGCCTCGGACGCGCGCGGCAAGGGCCTCGCCCTCCCGCTCTGCGCGACCCTGGCCCGGGCGGGCCTCGCACGCCGTGGCACGGTCGCGCTGATGGTCGAGGACGACAACACCCCGGCCCGCCGCGTCTACGACCGCCTGGGCCTGCGCCACCGTCCGGTCTCGGCGGCGGCCTTCGCGTAGCGATCGGGCCCTGCACACCCCAAGACAATTCTCATCCGCCGGAGTTATCGTCCCGCCATGCTGCGTGGGACCTATGCGCGTGCCCGGGTCGTCGTCCTCCGCGAGACCGTGGCGCGCACGCTGATGTGGACGGGTGCGGTCGGCGCTGTCGCCGGGCTGCTGATCCCCGACCTGGCCGGGCTCGGGCGCGGCTCGGTGATCGGGGCCGGACTGTTCGTGCTCGGGCTGGTGGCCGGGCTGCTCCAGCGGCGGCGCTGGTTCGCGGCGCAGGCCGCCGCCGCCGAGAAGGCGGCGTTCGCGGTGACGCTGGAACCGCCGGACGAGACGCGGCGGCGGCTCGCGCGCGGGCACGCGCTGGGGCTGCTGATCGGCATCCCGGTGACCACCGCGCTGGGCGTGCTCGCCGGGCCCGCGGCCGGACTCGCGGTGCTGGGCTACGGGGTCGGGCTGCGGCTCGCCGCCCTGCGGCTGGCCCGCTGGGAGCGGCGCGAGGAGAAGCTGCTCTGGGCGCGCACCGAGGACGGGCGGCTGTTCGGCCGGCGCGGCGCCCTCGGCGGCTTCGTCACCACCGGCCCGGCCGCCGGAAACGTGAAAGCGGTCGTGCACGGCTGAGCCGGGACAGGACCGGGGCGGAAATTCGGATGCGCGTCAGGTGCGGCGTCGGTAGTTTCTCCGATGCGTCCTCCGATGCGCGCGGCCCCGGTTACTTCCTGACAACACACCACCGGTGCCCCCTTCTGATCTCGGAGGGCGTTTCCACGCCTGTGCGCGCGAGCGCACGACCCGCCCATTTTGGGGGACTTCTGCGTGAGCCGGTTCAACCGCCAGCGCGCCAAGACCGAAGCACGAGCCGAGATCCAGTCCGAAGTACCAGGTCTGACCCGTAGCGGGGCAGACTCACCGCTCTCCGTCCACGGCAGCTGGATGCTCCCGGGTGCCGTCCACCCCGCACGGGCCTGGCTGACCGTCAGCAACATCGTGAACCCCGAGGGCGGCGCCGGTTACGTCCGGGAGCCCAAGCAGGAGCTCTTCCTCCTCGCCGCCGCGAACCTGGTCGGCCAGCGCAGCTTCTACGAGGCCGCGGGCTCCCGCGACGAGCGCTACCTGCGGCTGGTCCGCGACCTCGCGCTCACCGACCCCGCCTGGGTGGTGAGCCTGCTCCGCTGGCTGCGCGGGGACGCGCACATGCGGACCGCCTCGCTCGTCGGCGCGGCCGAGTTCGTGCGGGCGCGGCGGGACGCGGGCCGGCCCGGCTGGTGCCGCGAGGCGGTCGCCGCAGTGCTCCAGCGGCCGGACGAGCCGGGCGAGTTGCTGGCCTACTGGACCTCCCGCTACGGGCGGCGGCTGCCGCAGCCGCTCAAGCGCGGGGTCGCCGACGCGGTGCGCCGTCTCTACACCGGCCGGGCCCTGCTCAAGTACGACACCGACGGGCACCCCTTCCGCTTCGGCGACGTGCTGGAGCTCACCCACCCCGCACCCGCGCCGGACCGGCCCTGGCAGGGCGCGCTGTTCCGCTACGCGCTGGACCGGCGCCACCGGCCCCGGTACGCCCTGCCGCCCGCGGAGGAGCCGCTGCTGGTGGCCCACCACGCCCTGCTCGCCGTCCCGGTCGAGGAGCGGTACGCGCGGGTCACCGCACCGGGAGGCGCCGAGCGGCTGGCCGCGGCCGGCATGACCTGGGAGGCGCTGGCCGGCTGGTTGCAGGGCCCGCTGGACGCCGCGGTGTGGGAGGCGGTGATCCCCTCGATGGGGCCCATGGCCCTGGTCCGCAACCTGCGGAACTTCGACGAGGCCGGAGTCGGCGCCCGCGCCGCGGAGGAGGTCGCCCGCCGGATCGCGGACCCGGCCGAGGTCGCCCGCTCACGGCAGTTCCCCTTCCGGTATCTCGCCGCGTACCGAAGCGTTCCGTCCTCCCGCTGGGAGTCGGCGCTGGAGACGGCGCTCGGCCACTCCCTCGCCAACGTGCCCGCGCTGCCCGGCAGGACGCTGGTCCTGGTGGACCGCTCCGGATCGATGTTCGACCGGCCGAGCGCGCAGACCCAGCTCAACCGGGCCGACTCCGCGGCCGTCTTCGGCACGGCCGTGGCGCTCCGCGCCGAGCAGGCCGACCTCGTGGAGTTCGGCACCGACAGCCGCCCCCTCGTGCCGGGCCCGGGCGCCTCGCTGCTGCGGACCGTGGACCGGTTCGGGGACCTCGGCGGCACCAACACCGCCCAGGCGGTCCGGCGGCACTACGCCGGGCACGACCGGATCGTCGTGGTCACCGACGAGCAGGCCCACTGGTCGCCGCATGGTCACGTCTTCCAGGGGATTCCGGCGCACGTGCCGAGCTACACCTGGAACCTGGCCGGGTACGGCGTGGGCCACGCGCCGTCCGGCCCGAACCGCCACACCTTCGGCGGGCTCGGCGACGCCGCCTTCCGGCTCATCCCGCTCATCGAGGCGGGCGGCGGCGACCACTGGCCCTGGGAGGCGGCAGCGGCCCTGGACTAGAGTCCCCTGGGCCTGTGGGTCCATCGGATCGTCGGTCTGTCGGTCCGAGGGCCGGTCGAAGGGGGAGACCATGGGGGCACGGCGTGACGGGGATCCGGTGGCGGACGCGGCGGCGTCCTGGCGTGAGGCGGATCTGCCGGAGCTCACCCCGGCGCGCGTGAACGCGCTGCGGAAGGCCGGGTTCACAGCCGCGAAGCTGGAGAGGCTGGCGGCCAAGGGCCGTTACCAGCGCGGGTTGGTCGTCAGCGTCCTGGTCTGCTTCACCGACGCCTATCCCGGGACCGCCTCGGTCCAGGACATCGCGCGGGCCGGAGAGGCCGGCCGGATGATCACCTCGCGCAGTGCGGCGGAGTTCGAGGCCGCGCTCGCGGAGCACGGACTGACCAGCCGGCCGAAGCCGGGCCTGCGCACGGCGGGGGAGGCGCCGGGCCAGGCGCAGCCGGTCGTCCACAGGCCGCCGGTCCGCGACCGGCGGTGGTGGTTCGCCTGGTCGCTGGTGCTGTTCCTCGCGCTCGCGACCACGACCGGCCTCGCCTCGCTGGACTTCGGTTTCGGTGCCGTCCTGGGCGCGGTCTGCCTGATCGCCGGCTGGGCGCCGCTGGTCAGGCGCACGGCCTACCGGCGCGTGCCCGCCCCGAGGCGGATCGCCGTCCTGTACGCCCTCGCGGCGGTCGGCTTCCTGGTGGGCTCGGCCGGTGCCGCCGACGCGGTGATGCTCTGCTTCGGTCAGCACGGCGTCGGCCGGGTCGACTCGGCGATGCAGGAGACCGGGACGCACGGCACCGTCTACACCCAGTGCTCGGTCGACCAGCCCGACGGCTCGTGGGCCGAGCTCCGCTTCGGCGGGGCCTGCCCGGGGCCGGAAGGCACGCCGGTGCCGATGTTCTACTTCGCGGGCGGGGACGACAGCACCCCCTGGCGTCCCGTGCCGGGGACGGCGGGCTCGGTCGCGCCCCTGGTCGTCCTGTGGGGCGTCGGCACCCTGGTGGGCTGCGGCCTGCTGACGCGGGCGGCGCTGACCCCCTGACGGGCCCGCCTGGTCAGTCCGCTTCCGTCACCACCCGGACCGAGGCCGCGACCCGTCCGCGTGCCGCCTCGAAGGCGGCGGACAGCTCGGCGGCCCAGACGTGTTCGACGAGCAGCAGCAGGGCCGACTCCTCCGGGCCGAGCAACTCCTGCGCCTCGTCCGTGTCCTCGTCCGTGATCAGCCCGGCCTCGCCGGGCCCCGCGGTGACGGCGCCGTTCCCGTCGCGGCGCAGCTCCCGCACGTCCAGGACCCGCACGCCGCCGTCCCGCCGCAGCCGCTCCAGCGGGCCCAGGACGGTCGGGCCGACGCTGTCACCGGGGAAGGCGAGAACCAGGAACTCCACCGGGCCCACGAGGCTCTCCTCTCGGTCGTCCGTGTCGTGACAGCATAGGTGCCAAATGCTGATAAAGCGGACAAACGTGACTCCTGCCCGGCGCACTCTGGTGGAGCCGCGAATGAACGGCTACATTCAGACTCGTCGATGGTGAATGAATCTATCCACATCGCCGATCACCGATGAGAGGACGCGAACGATGGCGCAGCAGCAGAGCGGCCCGCGCACGGTCCGTGCCGCGCGTGGCACCGAGCTGAGCACCCTGGGCTGGCAGCAGGAGGCCGCCCTGCGGATGCTGAACAACAACCTCGATCCGGAGGTGGCG
>NZ_JBGCCA010000034.1:0-120650 GCF_041261265.1 Streptacidiphilus sp. MAP12-33 | reverse complement strand
AGGCCGCCCACTCGCTCATCTTCGCGTTCTGGGCGACGGTCGGAATCGCACCGTGGCGGTAGGAGTGCCCGTAGGCCGGGCTGTAGGGGTTGGCCGTCGGGGCGGTCGCCGCGCCGGCCTGTGGGGCCAGGCCGACGGCGGCGGCACCTACCAGGGAGAGCGAGGCGAGCCCGGTCAGGGCCGCACGCCGCACTCCACCGCGAAGGGATATACCCATCGTCGAGGGGTCCTCTCTCGGAGAACAGATCAAGGGACGAACACAGGAACGGGGACGCCAAGATATGTCGTGCACACATCAACTCAATGCGCACGAGGGTGTCCTGCCGCCGTGACCCAGAGCGTTCTGCTTGCCACCACATGTGGGGGTGCTGTGTCGTGCATTGCAAAGAGAAGCAGGCGCCTGACACCACGTCAACATGGACAGAACAGGCATTTAGCGGACGAAAGATCACCTCGCGCCGACCGCTCGGTGGAATCAGCAGCTCAGCCCTGGTCTGCGCGCGTAGCGCGCCGCTCGCCGCGCGCAGCGAGCATCGCGTCGAGATCGGCGCGCAGTCCGGCCGCGAGCTCCGCCTGCGCGGCGTAGTAGCGCTCGGACCACCGCAGCGCCAGCAGCGGGTAGGCCCAGTCCGGCTCGTCGGCCGCCAGGGCCAGATCCGCGGCGGCTCGGGCGCGCAGACGCTCGGCGTCCGCCCGGTGGGCGTCCAGCGTCCCGCGCAGGTCGTCGGCCTCCGCCAGGTGCCCCAGCCAGAGGCGGAGCAACGGCGGGTGCTTGAGCATCGGCGGGTCGACCGGCGCCTGCCGGGCCCAGGTGCGCACCGCCGCCAGCCCGGCATCCGTGATCCGGTACAGGCGCTTGGGCCGCGCCCCGGCCTCGGGTGTCACCAGGCGCGAGGTCGCGCAGCCGGCCGCCTCCAGACGCCGCAGCTCGGCGTAGATCTGACTGAACGACGGGCTCCAGTAGAAGTAGCGCAGCGAGGCGTCCGCCCACTTCTTCAGGTCGTAACCGGAGAGTTCGGCACCGAAGGAGAGCAGCCCGAGCACCGCCCAGCTGGTCGCGGGCAGCGGGAGCGGGGCTTCTTCGTCGGCATGGTCGGCCATGACCGGGAGTCTAGGCAGGGTCCGCCGACTTCTCTTCCCTCTTTGAGATATGACTGCTAGTCATATCTCATTCAGGCATATCGGGAGGCTCCATGAAGTTCTCCGTGATCTTCGAGGCCCAACTCGCCGACCCCTCACCGGAGGCGGAACGGCAGCTGCTCCACGACTGCGTGGAGCAGGCCGTGCTCGCCGAGGAGGCGGGCTTCGACCGAATCTGGGCGGTCGAACACCACTCACTCACCCAGTACGCGCACATGAGCGCGTCGGAGGTGTTCCTCGCCTTCGTGGCGGCCCGGACCTCGCGGATCCGGATCGGCCACGGCGTGGTCACCCTGCCCTTCGGCTACCAGCACCCGGTCCGGGTCGCCGAGCGCGCCGCGATGCTCGACGTGCTCTCCGGCGGACGCGTCGACATCGGCGGCGGACGCGGGGCGACCCGGCAGGAGACGTCCATGTTCGGCGTCGACCCGGACGACACCTACCCGCAGTTGGAGGAGGCCCTGCGGATCATCTCGGCCGCCTGGCGCGAGGAGCGCCTGGAATGGCACGGCGCTCTGGACATCGGACCCGGCGCCGTGCTGCCGCGCCCGGTCCAACGGCCGCACCCGCCGCTCTTCATGGCGTGCAGCAAACGGGAGACGCTGCGCACCGCCGCCGAACTCGGGCTCGGCGCCCTGGTGCTGGGCTTCGCGGGGGCACAGGACGTGGCCGCGATGCGCGAGGTCTACGACGCGGCGATCGCCGCGCGCACCGGCGAGCGGCTCGTCTCCGACCAGGTCAACGACCATTTCGCCGCGCTGTGTCCGACGATCGTGCTGGACGACCCCGAGCGCGCCTACCGCCTCGGCACGCGCGGGCAGCGCTTCTTCGCCGAGTCCATCGCGCACTGGTACGGCGGCGGCCCGGCCCCCGACCCCTCCGGCTACGCGGAGGGGGACGACCACGTCGGCGCGCTGGCCCGGGACCGCGAGGAGCTCGTCGCCAAGCTCCACGAGGCGCGCGTCCCGGTCCGCCCGAGCGCGACGGGCACCTTCAACGCCGACCACGCGTACGGCGACGCAGGCACCGCACTGGCCTACGTCGAACGGTTGCGTGCGATCGGCGTGGACGAGGTCATCTGCCTGATCCAGATGGGCACGGTGCCGCAGGAAGCCTGCCTGGAGACCATCCGGCAGTGGGGCGAGCGGGTCATCCCGCAGATACGGGCGAGGGAGTTGGCAGGCGTATGAGCGCTTCCGTTGCGGGGGTCTCACTGGACGGCAAGGTGGTCCTGCTCACCGGCGCGGCACGCGGCCAGGGCGCGGTCGAGGCGCGGCAGTTCGCCGGCGCGGGCGCGCGGGTCGTGCTGACCGACGTGCGCGAGGCGGAGGGCCGCGAGCTCGCCGCCGAACTCGGGTGTGAGCAGGCCGTGTTCGTGCCGCACGACGTGACGGACGCCGACGACTGGGCCAAGGCGGTCGAGCAGGCGGTCAGCGCCTTCGGGCGCCTGGACGGGCTGGTCAACAACGCCGGCGTGTGGCGGACCGCGCCGGTCGGCGAGGAGAGCAGGGCCGGGTTCGAGGCGATGCTCAGGGTCAACCTGGTCGGGCCCTTCCTGGGCCTTCAGGCCGTGTTGCCCGCGCTGCGGGCCGCAGGCGGCGGCTCGGTCGTCAACATCTCCTCGATCGCCGGCCTGACCGGCATCAGCGGCCACGCCGCCTACGGTTCCAGCAAGTTCGGCCTGCGGGGCCTCACCCGCTGCGCGGCGCTCGACCTGGCGGCCGACCGGATCCGGGTCAACTCCGTGCATCCGGGCGTGATCGACACCCCGATGCTGCCGCAAGCCACCCGTGCCGCGTCCGCGTGGCCGCACATCCCGTTGGGGCGGATGGGCTCGGCGGCGGAGGTGGGCGAGCTGGTGGCGTTCCTGCTCTCGGACGCGGCCGCGTACGTGACGGGCGCGGAGTTCACCGTCGACGGCGGCTCCACGGCCGGGCGGGGGTGACCACGTGAGCCGGGGCGACGACCCGCTCCCACCCCTGGCGCGGCGCCTGTGCGACGCGATGACGGCGGCCTTCCCCGACCCGGCCCGCGCCCCGTTGTCCGCCGCCGCACTGCGCCGCGCGGCGAGCGCGGGCGTCGCCCCGCGCGAGCGCGCCACGCGCCCCAGCCACCCACTGCTCACCGTCGGCCCGTGCGCCGACGCCCCGGTCCCGATCCGCGCCTACGACCCCGGCGGGGGCTCCCGTGGCGCGGGTGGCCGACCGCTCACCATGGCCACGGGTGACGCGCCCGACGGCACGGTCCCCGGCAGCGCGCCCGGGCGACCGCTCGTGGTGTTCCTGCACGGCGGTGGCTGGGTGCTGACGGGCCTGGAGACCCACGACCGCCTCTGCCGCGAACTCGCGGCGCGGACGGGCGCGCTGGTGCTCGCGGTCGACCACCGGGCGGCTCCCGAGCACCGCTTTCCCGCCGCCGTCGACGACGCGACGGCGGCCCTGCGGTGGGCGCTGGCCGAGGCGGCCCGGCTCGGCTGCGACGCACGCCGGGTGGTCGTCGCGGGCGACTCCAGCGGCGGCAACCTGGCCGCCGCCGCGGCCGCCGCCCTGCGCGGCGAGCCGCAGCGCCCAGCCGGGTTGCTGCTCGTCTACCCGGTGCTCGACGCGCTGCTCGACGGCGCATCCGCCGCGGCCTTCGCGACCGGCTTCTTCCACACCACCGCCCACCAGCGCTGGTACTGGCAGCAGTACCTCGGCCCGGACGGCGACCCCCTCGACCCCCGAGCCTCCCCGGGGCTCGCCCCGGACCTGTCCGGCCTCCCGCCGACGCTCCTCGTCCTGGCGGACTGCGACCCCCTGCGCGACGAGGGCCTTCGCTTCGCGCGCCGCGTGGCCGCGGCGGGCGTCCCGGCGCGGGTGGAGCTCTTCCCGGGCACGTTCCACGGCTTCCTGGGGTGCCTCGGCGTCCTCCCTTCCGCTGAGGAAGCAATGGCGACGCTGGCTCACTGGCTCGGATCCCGGGGCGTCTCCTGATCCGCACGGTCCCCAGACCGGCGCGCAGCTCCTGCTCAACGGTGACGGCGGCTGCTACCCGGACATCCCCAGCACCTTCCGGTCAGCAGACCGGGCCGCCTGCCGCTCGCACCGACGAGCGGCAGGCGGCCCTTCGCGTGGGCCCGGAGGGCCCTTTGGCGCGCCTGCTTGGAGCCGGGCGCCGACTGGCTTTCAATCAGGCGCGTGGACTGCACATTCTGCGCCGTGGCCGCCGGGGACATCAGCGTCGACACCGTCTACGAGGACGACCTCGTCGTCGCCTTCCTCGACCACCGACCCCTCTTTCCCGGCCACGTCCTGGTGATCCCCCGCCGCCACGCGCGCACCCTCACCGACCTGACCCCGGCGGAGGTCGGCCCCTTCTTCGAGCGGGTGCGGCGGCTGACCGCCGCCGTCGAGCGCGGCACCGATGCCAAGGGCAGCTTCGTCGCGATGAACAACCGCGTCAGCCAGTCCGTGCCGCACCTGCACGTCCATGTCGTGCCCCGCAACCAGGGCGACGGCCTGCGTGGCTTCTTCTGGCCGCGCACCCGGTACGCGAGCCCCGCCGCGGCCGCCACGACCGCCTCCCTCGTCCGCGAGGCGCTCGACGCAGGCTGACGCGGGCTGACGCGAACCATTGACAGGAGGGCCCCCCGGCACCACACTGCCTGCAAAACATGAGTGAATCTCATGTTCATGGACGACGAGAGCGGTGCACATGACGACCAGGTCCGCCGAACCGGCCCCCCTCCCCCGCTTCCCCGCCGACTTCGTCTGGGGCGCCTCGACGGCGGCGTACCAGATCGAGGGCGCGGCGGAGGAGGACGGCAAGGGCCCGTCGATCTGGGACACGTTCGTGCGGCGCGAGGGCGCGGTCCGCGACGGCGACACCGGTGACGTGGCCTGCGACCACTACCACCGCTTCGGCGAGGACGTCGCGCTGATGCGCGCGCTGGGGCTGGACGCCTACCGCTTCTCGATCTCCTGGCCGCGCGTGCTGCCCACCGGCGCGGGCAAGGTCGAGCCGCGGGGGCTCGACTTCTACGACCGGCTGGTCGACGCCTTGCTGGAGGCGGGGATCGAACCCACACCCACGCTCTTCCACTGGGACCTGCCGCAGGCGCTGGAGGACGAGGGCGGCTGGATGTCGCGGGAGACGGCCTACCGCTTCGGCGCGTACGCGGCGGTCGTCGCCGAGCGGCTCGGAGACCGGGTGCGGCGCTGGATCACGCTCAACGAGCCGTTCGTGCACATGTCCTTCGGCTACGGCTTCGGCGTCCACGCGCCCGGCCGGGCCCTGCTGCTGGACGCGCTGCCCGTCGCCCATCACCAACTCCTCGGCCACGGACTCGCCGTGGACGCGATCCGGACGGCGGTCCCGGACGCGCAGGTGCTGATCGCCAACAACTGCTCACCGGTGCGCCTGCGTTCCGACGCCGAGAGCGCGGCCGACCACCGGGCGACCGAGGCCTACGACATCCTGCACAACCGCCTCTTCAACGACCCGCTGCTGCTGGGCTCCTACCCCGATCTCTCCGCCTTCGGGCAGCCCGACCCGAGCTGGGGCGGGATCGTGCGCGAGGGCGACGCCGCCGTCATCGCCGCGCCGCTGGACGGGCTGGGGATCAACTACTACAACCCGACCTGGGTCACCGCCCCCGCCGACCCGTCCGGTGTCCTGCCGTTCGACCTCGCCGAGCCCGAGCAGGCGTACCGGCGTACGGCCTTCGACTGGCCGGTCGTCCCGGACGGGCTCACCGAACTGCTGGTGGGCCTGCGTGCCCGTTACGGTAAGGCGCTGCCGCCGGTGTGGATCACCGAGAACGGGTGCAGCGAGCCGGCCGGGCTGGACGACCGGGCCCGCGTCGACTACCTGGCCGGCCACGTCGGCGCGATCGCCCAGGCCCGGTCCCAAGGCGTCGACGTGCGGGGATACTTCACCTGGTCACTGCTCGACAACTTCGAGTGGGCGGAGGGGTACCGGCAGCGCTTCGGCCTGGTCGAGGTCGACTTCGCCACCCAGGTCCGCACGCCCCGGGCCAGCTTCGCGTGGTACCGCGACCTGATCGCCTCCCAGCGCCCGTAGCTCCACCCCACCCCCACCGGGCGCGCACCCCGCCCGCACCGAAGGAGCCGTCATGAGCCAGGCCCTGCAGGAGGACGAGAGAGCCGGCACCGCCCTCCTCGCCGAACCGACCGTCCCGGTCCGGGCGGGCTGGACGGTGACGCTCTCGCTCGCCACGCTCGCCGTCTTCATGGCCTTCATGACACCCATCCAGATCCTGCTGCCGCTCCAGCTCCAGCACATCGACCCGCACGGTAAGAGCGGGGCGCTGTCGCTGGTGACGGGGCTCGGCGCGCTCGTCGCGGTCGTGGTGAACCCGCTCGCGGGCGCCCTGTCGGACCGGACCACCAGCCGCTTCGGGCGGCGGCGCCCGTGGATCCTCGGCGGCGCGCTCGCCGGAGCGGCGGGGCTGGCCGTCACCGCCTCCCAGCACACCGTCACGGGCGTCGCCGTGGGCTGGTGCGTCGGGCAGGCCGGGCTCAACGCGATGCTCGCCGGGGTCACCACCCCGATCGCGGACCGGGTCCCGCTCTCCCAGCGCGCCCAGGTCTCCGGCTGGACCGGTCTGATGCAGTCCTTCGGCCTGGTGCTCGGCGCCCTGGTCACCACGCTGCTGGTCACCGGCGTCTGGTCCGGCTACGGCACCCTCGCCCTGCTCACCGTCGTCCTCGCCGTGCCGTTCGTGCTGCGCCACCCCGAGCCGGTACTCCCCCGCGCACTGCGGCCCGCCTTCGACGGGCGGGCGTTCGCGCGCTCGTTCTGGGTCAGCCCGAAGCGGCATCCCGACTTCGGCTGGGCCTGGCTCACCCGCTTCCTGATCAACCTCGGCAACGCGCTGGGCACGCTCTACCTCCTGTACTTCCTCTCGGATGCCGTCCACTACGGCGACCCGGGCACCGGAGTGCTGATCCTGACGGTCGTCTACACCCTCTTCGCCGCGCTGACCGCGATACCCGTCGGCCGGGTCTCCGACCGGGTGGGGCGCCGCAAGTCGTTCGTCGTGCTGAGCTCCGTGGTGATGGCGGTCGCGGCGGTGCTGCTCGCCCTGCTCCACACCTGGCCCGCCGCGCTCGCGGCCGCCGCCGTCCTCGGCGCCGGCTACGGCGTCTACCTCGCCGTCGACCAGGCCCTGGTCACCCAGGTCCTCCCCGAGGCCCGCGACCGCGCCAAGGACCTGGGCGTCATCAACATCGCCAACTCCGGCCCCCAGGTCCTCGCCCCGGCCCTCGCCGCCCCGATCATCGCCCACCTCGGCAACTACACCGGCCTCTACCTCGCCACCGCCCTCACCACCCTCCTCGGCGGCATCCTCGTCCGCCGCATCCACGGCGTGGCCTGACCCTGCGCCGAACGTGCGGTCCCTACAGTGGCCGGGATGTGGAACGACATGTTCATCGCGGGCGTCTCCTACGGGGAGAAGGCCGCGCGCACGATCATCGTCTACCTGGCCCTGCTGGTGCTGCTGCGCCTGGTCGGCAAGCGCGGGCTGGCGCAGCTGAACACCTTCGACCTGGTCGTGATGCTCCTCCTGTCGAACGTGGTGCAGAACGCCGTCATCGGCAACGACAACTCCGTCAGCGGCGGGATCTTCGGCGCGGTGGTGCTGCTGCTGACGGACGCGGTGCTGGTGCGGCAGGGGGCGCGGTGGCCGTGGATCGCGCGGCTGCTGGAGGGGTCGCCGACGACGCTGGCGCAGGACGGGGCACTGAACCTGCCCGCGATGCGGCGGCAGGGCATCTCGCGCGGTGACGTCGCCCTCGCCGTGCACACCCAGGGCGGCGACGGGATCGAGGAGACCTCGCTCGTCCAACTGGAGCCGAGCGGTGCGGTGCTGGTCCGCCTGCGCCACGGAGACCAGTTCGCCGACAAGGACGACGTGGCCGCGCTCCGCGCGCTGCTGGAGCGCATCGAGGCGCGGCTGCCCGGCGAGGGCCGGACCTGACGTCAGCGGGGCACCCTGTTGAACACGTCCGGGCCGAAGTCCGAGGCCGACGCGGCGAAACCGAGGTGGCCGCGGCCGTCGGCGCCACCGGTGGTCAGGCCGAGCAGGTCCTCGAAGGTCCGCAGGGCCGAGTAGTGGTTGTAGGCGCCGGTGGTGTCGACGCTGCCCGGGGTGATCCAGAAGCGGTTGAACAGCACCGCGCCGACGCGGCCGCCGCCCGGCATGGTGCCGGCGGGAGGCTGCTGGCCCGGGGTCAGGCCGGTGACGCCGAGGAGCTGGTAGTAGGTCGCGCCGCCGAACGCCGGGATCGGCGTGTTGAGCAGCGGCGAGTAGCCGGGGTTGGCGTTGCCGGGACCGGGCCGCTCGTTGTCCGTGGCGGCCGTGTCGGTGTCGTCGCCCTCGTCGAAGGTGACCATGACCAGCATCGACCCGTCCCGGTAGGCGGGCGAGTTCAGGATCAGTGGCATCCACGCCTTGAGGAAGGCGTCCGCGCCGGCCAGGCCGCCCGTCGTGGTACCGGCGGCGTTCACGCCCGCGCAGGTGGCGTCGTGGCCGTCGTCGCAGACGTTCGGGCTGATCATGGCGAAACGCGGGGTGGTGAAGGGGCCGGCCAGGTCTCGGGCCAGGTGTCCGGAGTAGCGGTAGCCGCCGGAGGGCTGTGCGGTGGCGGCGCCGAGGGGCACCACGTGCCGCGCGCAGGAGGCGGCGGCGTCGGTGACGGAGTGGAAGTAGACGAAGGGGTTGTGCCGGTCGACGTACTGGTCCGTGATGCCGGACCTCACCTGCGAGCCCGTCGCGTTGGGGCCCTCGGCGTTCCCCGTGGCGTCGGCGGCGGACCCGGCGGTCTGGGTCGGATGGGCGCAGTCGGTGCCGCCGAGCGGGTCGGTCGCGCCGCCGTCGCGGGCCGGGTCGTTGCCCATGTCCTCGGCGTACTCGCGCCAGTCGACGACGGTGGGGAGGCCGGGCAGGTAGGAGGCGGACTGCAACTGGTCGCCGATGGTCGGTACGCCCGCCGGGTAGACGCAGCCCTGGCCGTCGACCTGGCCCGGGTAGCGCGTCTGGTCCGGGTCGGGCGTGCCGGGGCGGACGTCGAGGTAGCCGGCGCCGGTGGCGGTGCCGCAGTCGCTGCTGGTGACCAGGTTGGGGGCCTGCCCGGAGACCTGGGCGAGGTAATTGTCCAGGCTGACGTGGCCCACCGCGGCGTAGTTCTGCACCAGTTCGCCCTGCGGCAGCAGCGTGCCGTTGAGGTAGGCCGCGGGCGAGCCGGGGCCGAAGGTCGCGGCGTAGCTCTCGTTCTCGAGGTCGATCACCAGGACGTGGCCGACGGCGCCGGCGGGCGGCAGCGCTCCGGCGGAACCGCCGTGGTGTCCGGCGTGGGCGGCGGCCGGTGACGCCGCGGTG
Organism: Streptacidiphilus sp. MAP12-33; assembly: GCF_041261265.1. Taxonomy (NCBI): domain Bacteria; kingdom Bacillati; phylum Actinomycetota; class Actinomycetes; order Kitasatosporales; family Streptomycetaceae; genus Streptacidiphilus; species Streptacidiphilus sp. MAP12-33. The sequence goes on along the minus strand of NZ_JBGCCA010000034.1, from coordinate 111,127 downwards.
AGGGAGAGGGCCAGCCCGGTGGCGGCGACCGCGAACAGGGCGGCCTTGCGGGGCGTTCGTCGTGTCATGAGGGTTCCTCGTTCCGTGTGCGGGTCGGGGATGGTGACACGTGCAAGCGGAGGCGCCCGAGCATGATGGGGCGCCGGAGCGGAGAACACAAGACGTCCGGCACGACCGCGTCGGGCCACGTCGGGCCTTGCTCCGGCTCTACGCCACAGCGCTCGATTGGTGCCGGTATCACCGGATTCATCCGTTCGCGACGTACCCTGTTGCGGACCACAGGCAGGCAGCAGGCGGGCGGAACGGGGGCAGGGATGACGGCGGCTCACGACGCGGGCCCGGCGTGAGCGCGCTGCAGCTCGCCGCCGATCCCGGGACCCCCGAGGCGGTGGGCGCACCGGCACTGACGCTCCTGGTCGCCTTCGGCTCGGTCGTCCCGATCGTGCCGACGGCCGCGCTGGTCAGTGCGACGGCGGTGGCGGCCTTCCACTCCTCCTGGGCACCCCTGGACGTGCCGCTGGTCGTGCTGGCGGGCGCGGTCGGCGCCTGGTGCGGGGACGTGACGCTGTACAGCGTGGCCGGGCGGGCCGAGAACCGCTGGGCGGCCGCGATCCAGGAGAAGATCGACGGCAGTCGCCACGGCCACCGCGCCCGTGAGGCCCAGGCCCGGCTGGACGCGCACGGCGCGGGCGCGCTCGTCGTCGCCCGCCTCGTCCCCGGCGGCCGCGTTCCCACCTTCGCCGCCTGCCTGCTCTCCGGCTGGCCGAGGCGCCGGTTCGCGCTGGCCGACCTGCCGGCGGCGCTGGTCTGGGCGATCGCCTTCGTCGCGGTCGGCGTGGTGGGCGGCGCGCTCTTCCCCGAGCCGTGGGAGGGCGTCCTCGCCGCCTTGGTCCTGGTGCTGCTCGCGGGCGCGGTCCCGCCCCTCTGGCGCCGCCTGCGCCGCAGGCCGCGACGCGTCGACGGCGGCGACCGGGACCGGCCCGCACCGACCCGGACCTGAGCAGACCCCGGACCCGAGCAGACCCCGGCCCGGCTGCCGTCCCGCCGGTGAGTCATAGACTCGTGCGATGACCGACGAGGACGACGCGCTCACGGCCCTGGGAACGCTGGGCGATCCGGTCCGGCGCGGGCTCTACCGCTTCGTCGCCGCGGCGCCCGCCGAGGTCGGGCGGGACGCGGCGGCCGAGGCCGTCGGGATCTCCCGCGCGCTGGCCGCGTTCCACCTGGACAAGCTCGTCGAGGCGGGACTGCTGGAGGTGGCCTTCCGTCGGCTCTCCGGGCGGACCGGCCCGGGCGCCGGGCGTCCGGCCAAGGTGTACCGGCGGGCGGGGCGCGAGCACGCGGTCTCGATGCCGCCGCGCTCCTACGACACGGCGGCCGGGCTGCTGGCGGAGACGGTCGAGCAGGCCGGACTGGACCACGCCCTCCAGAGCGCCGCCCGCGCGCGCGGCGCCGCGCAGGCGCCGCAGGGCGATCCCGTCGCGGCGCTCCGCGCCCGCGGCTACGAGCCCTGCCCGGACGGCGAGGACGAGACCGTCACGCGGTTGCGCAACTGCCCGTTCCACGCGCTGGCGCAGGAGTTCCCGGCGCTGGTCTGCGGGATGAACCTGGCCCTGATCGAGGGGCTGCTCGCTGCGGGCGCCTCCGCGTCGCCGGAGTCGAGGGGCTGGAGCGCCGAGATGTCGCCCGGCCCGGACGGCTGCTGCGTCGCGCTCCGACGGATCGCACCTGGCGATCTCTAAAACAAAAAATCATTGACGATAGAGCAGCGTGGCCGCCATCCTGGCTCCATGACTGGCTTTCATCTCGCCCAGGTCAACGTCGGGCGCATCGTCGCCCCCATCGACAGCCCCGAGCTCGCCTCGTTCGTGGAGCAGCTGCCCGCCGTCAACGAGCTCGCCGAACAGTCGCCGGGGTTCGTCTGGCGCCTGGTCGACGACAGCGGCGCGGACGCGACGATGCTGCGCCCGGAGGACACCGACGACCTGCTGCTGATCAACTGCTCGGTCTGGGAGTCCGTGGAGGCGCTGCGCGCCTATGTCTACCGCAGCGACCACCTGCGCGTGCTCAGCCGCCGCCGCGAGTGGTTCACCCGCATGACCGAGCCCCACGCGGTCCTGTGGTGGGTCCCGGCCGGCCACCGGCCGACCGTCGGCGAGGCGATGGAGCGCCTCGCCCTGCTGCGCGAACGAGGCGAGGGCCCCGAGGCCTTCACCTTCCGCGACCCCCACCCGGCCCCGGCCTCCGCCGGCCGATGACGGACCGTCATCGCGTCTGCGCGAAGCTCCGGCGGTAGTCCGCCGGGGCGACGCCGACCGCGCGGCGGAAGTGGTGGCGCAGCATCGCCGCCGTGGCGAAGCCGCAGGCACGGGCGATCTCCTCGACGCTCATCGGCGTCTGCTCCAGCAGGCGGCGGGCGTGCAGGATGCGCTGGGCGGAGAGCCAGCGGTGCGGGGTGGTGCCGGTCTCGGCGACGAAGCGGCGGGCGAAGGTGCGCTCCGACATGTGGGCCTGACGGGCCAGGTCGGCGACACTGTGCTCGCTGTCCAGCCGCTCGGAGAGCCAGGCGATCAGCGGGTCCAGGCTGTCCGCGCAGTGCTCGGGCACCGGCTGGACGATGAACTGCCGCTGCCCGCCGTCCCGTTGCGGTGGCACCACCATCCGGCGGGCGATCGCGGTGGCCGCCTCCGAGCCGAGCTCGCGGCGGACCAGGTGCAGGGCGGCGTCGATGCCGGCGGCGGTACCGGCGCTCGTGGTGATGGAGCCGTCGTCGACGTAGAGCACGTTCGGATCGAGCCGCGCCAGCGGGAAGCGCGTGGCGAACTCCTCGGCGTGGCGCCAGTGCGTGGTGCAGGCGCGCCCGTCCAGCAAGCCCGCCTCGGCCAGGGCGAACGCGCCGCTGCAGACCGTCAGCAGCTGCGCGCCGCGCGCGTGGGCGGCGCGCAGCAGCTCGATCAGCTCGGGCGGGTACGCGGCGCGGATCAGGTAGGCGGGGACGCCGATCAGATCGGCCTCCAGGGCGGCGTCGAAGCCGTACGTGGTCGTCATGGTGGTGCCGACGGTGGTGCGGACCGGCTCACCGGGCCGCGCGGAGCAGACCCGGAAGTCGAAGGGCGGCACACCGTCCTCGGTCCGGTCGATGCCGAAGACCTCGGCGAGGACGCCGAACTCGAAGGGGGCGAAATCGTCGATCAGGGCGACGGCCACGGTGCGCAGCATGCGGACATCGTACGGCGCCCTTGGCAGGATATCGATGCACCTGGACACTTCTGCCACTGGTGGCAGGATCTGAACGAGCGCAGGATTTATGCCATGGGCATCCTGATTCTCCTCATCGTCGTCGCCGTCCTCGTCCTCGGGCTGGAGCGCAACGCGCGCCTCACCCGACGTCAGCCCCCCTCCAGGTCCGCCGGCTCGGCCTGGCCCGCCTCCGCCGACCGGCGCGACCGCGACGCCGAGCGACTTCTGGACGAACTGCGGGCCCGGGGCTAACCTCTGTCAGCCCGCCGTGATCGGCACGACGGAGAGGCCGGACCCTCGGGCCAGGCCGTTCACTTCCGAGGAGTGCAGAACCATGGTGTTGGGCGTCGTGGGCGTCGTCGTGGCGGTGGTCTTCCTGATCGGGCTGCTGAACAGCCTGCGGGTGGTGCAGCAGTACGAGCGCGGTGTGGTGTTCCGGTTCGGCCGGGTGCGCCAGGCGGTGCGGCAGCCCGGACTCACGCTGCTGGTTCCGGTCCTGGACCGGATGCGCAAGGTCAACATCCAGACCGTCACCATGCCGGTCCCCTCCCAGGAGGGCATCACCCGCGACAACGTCTCCGTCCGGGTGGACGCGGTGCTCTACTTCCGGGTCGTCGACCCGGTGACCGCGTCGGTCAAGGTGCAGAACTACACCTTCGCGATCGGCCAGGTCGCACAGACCTCGCTGCGCTCGATCATCGGCAAGAGCGAGCTCGACGAGCTGCTCTCCGGCCGCGAGGCCCTGCACCAGGGCCTGGAGGTGATGCTGGAGAGCCCGGCCGCCGAGTGGGGCATCCACATCGACCGCGTCGAGATCAAGGACGTGGCGCTGCCGGAGTCGATGAAGCGCTCGATGGCCCGTCAGGCCGAGGCCGACCGCGAGCGCCGCGCCCGCGTCATCACCGCCGAGGGCGAGCTGGAGGCCTCGCAGAAGCTGTCGCAGGCCGCGCGCGAGATGTCGGCCACGCCCGCCGCGCTCCAACTGCGTCTGCTGCAGACGGTCGTCGAGGTGGCGGCCGAGAAGAACTCCACCCTGGTGATGCCGTTCCCGGTCGAGTTGCTGCGCTTCTTCGACAGCATGACGCCCAAGGACGCCCCCGGCACCCCGACCCTTCCGGCGCAGCGCCAGGAAGCCCCCGACGAGGGCTGATCGCCCGCCCCACACGGCCGCTCCTCCCACCCGGGAGGGGCGGCCGTCGCGTTGCCGGACAGCGGCACCCGGACGGCGCGAACTCACCCGTTCGGGGAAAAAGGCTTGGACGCCCCGGACGGCCCGGCGGGACACTCGTTGACCCACCCCTCCGTACTCGCACGGATGGTTCCGCATGCCCTACGACACTTGGGACCTGCGATGTCCAAGCCGGAATCCACCGAGGGACGACCGCGTCGCGGCGCGGTCCTCCTCGCCCTTCGATATTACGGCCGGGAACTGACCCGGCTTCGGCTACTGACCCTGCCCGCCATGCTCGGCCCGGCCGTCGGCAACATCGGAATCGCCTACGTGGCACCGCTGTTGGTCGCCAAGCTGGTCGCCAGGATCGCCAACGGACCGGGCACCGGCGGGCCGGGCGCCGGGACCGGCCTCTCCGCCCTGCTCCCCTACGTGCTCGGCTTCGGCGCCGTGCTGCTGGTCTCCGAGGCCCTGTGGCGCGTCGGCCTGCACTGCCTGAACCGCGTCGACGCCCTCGGCATCGAGCACCTCTACGTCGTCGGCATGGACGAGCTCTTCGCCAAGGACTCCGCCTTCTTCCACGACAACTTCGCCGGCTCGCTCACCAAGCGGGTGCTCAGCTTCGCCTCCCGGTTCGAGGACGTCATCGACACGCTGACGTTCAACGTGGTCGGCAGCGTGGTCCCGCTGGTCTTCGGCTCGGTGGTGCTGTGGCACTACCAGCCGCTGCTCGTGGTGACCCTGCTGGCGATGATCCTGCTGACGGCCGTGATCGTGGCCCCGCTGATCCGCCACCGCCAGGCGCTGGTGAACCAGCGCGAGGAGGCCATCGCCAAGGTCTCCGGGCACGTCGCCGACAGCCTGATGAACATGGACACCGTGCGGGCGTTCGCCGCCGAGGCGCGCGAGGCGGCCGAGCACCGGGCCCGCGTCGCGGAGTCCCGGCGGCTCTCGCTGCGCTCGTGGGACTACGGCAACCTGCGCATCGACACCCTCGTCGCGCCGATGTCCGTGCTGGCCAACGCGGTCGGCCTGCTGCTGGCGGTCGTCGCGGCGACGGACGGGCACGGCGGCGTGGAGGAGGTCGTGGTGGCCTTCACCTACTTCTCCAACGCGACGCGGATCATGTTCGAGTTCAACCAGATCTACCGGCGCCTGGAGAGCTCGATGACGGAGGCGGCGCAGTTCACCGAGCTGCTGATGACCCCACCGACCGTGGTCGACGTGCCGGAGCCCGAGCCGCTGCGGCCGCGTGGCGCGGACGTGCGCTTCGAGCGGGTGGTGTTCACCCACGGCGGCGCCGACAAGCCGCTCTTCTCCGGCCTGGAGCTGGCGGTGGCGGGCGGCGAGCGGATCGGCCTGGTCGGCCGGTCCGGCGGCGGCAAGACCACGCTGACCCGGCTGCTGCTGCGGATGACGGACATCGAGGGCGGCCGGATCCGGATCGGCGGCCAGGACATCAGCCGGCTGCGCCAGGCCGACCTGCGCAGCCTGATCTCCTACGTGCCGCAGGACCCGGCGATGTTCCACCGCACCCTGCGGGACAACATCGCCTTCGCCCGCCCGGACGCCACCGAGGCGGAGATCCGCCAGGCGGCGGAGGCGGCCCACGTCACGGAGTTCGCCGACAGCCTGCCGGACGGCTTCGCCACGATGGTCGGCGAGCGCGGGATCAAGCTCTCCGGCGGCCAGCGCCAGCGGGTCGCGCTCGCCCGCGCGATCCTGCGCGACGCGCCGATCCTGCTGCTCGACGAGGCGACCAGCGCGCTGGACTCCGAGAGCGAGGTCCTGGTCCAGGAGGCGCTGTGGCGCCTGATGGAGGGTCGCACCGCGCTGGTCGTCGCCCACCGCCTCAGCACGGTGGCCGGCATGGACCGCCTGGTCGTGCTCGACCGCGGCCGGATCGTCGAACAGGGCTCCCACGCGGAGCTGCTGGCGGCGGAGGGTGCCTATGCGAGGCTGTGGCAGCACCAGTCCGGGGGCTTCCTGGAGGAGTCCGGCCTGGACGAGCACGGGCTGGACGAGCACAGCGAAGCCGTGGTCTGAAGCCGTGGTCTGAACGCGGCGGGCCGAACGCGACGGGCCCCGCACCCGTGACGGGTGCGGGGCCGGTTCGCCTGGCTACCGGAATGCGACGGGGATCAGACCGCCGGGGCCGGGAAGGTCGGGTACTCGACACCGGAGACGTACTGGACGACCCGGATGACCTGGCAGGAGTAGCCGAACTCGTTGTCGTACCACAGGTAGAGGATGGCGTTGTCGCCCTCGACCTTGGTGGCGCCGGCGTCCACGATCGACGCGTGACGCGAGCCGACGAAGTCCATCGAGACCGCGTCGGGCGCCGTGGTGAAGTCGATCTGGCGGCGCAGCGAGGAGGTCAGCGAGACCTCGCGCAGGTAGTCCAGCACCTCGTCGCGGTCGGTCTCGCGGGCCAGCTGAAGGTTCAGGATGGCGATCGAGACGTCCGGGACGGGGACGCGGATGGAGCTGCCGGTGATCTTCGCCTTGAGGTCCGGCAGGGCCTTCGCGACGGCGGAGGCGGCACCGGTCTCGGTGATGACCATGTTGAGCGGGGCGGAACGACCGCGACGCTCGGCCTTGTGGAAGTTGTCCAGCAGGTTCTGGTCGTTGGTGAACGAGTGGACGGTCTCCACGTGGCCGCGGAGCACGCCGAACTTGTCCTCCATCGCCTTCAGCGGCGGGACGATCGCGTTCGTGGTGCAGGAGGCGCAGGAGATGACCTGCTCGTCCGGCTTGATGGTGTCGTGGTTGACACCGTGCACGATGTTCGGGACGTCGCCCTTGCCCGGCGCGGTCAGGACGACCTTGGCGATGCCCGGCTGCAGGTGCTTGGACAGGCCCTCGCGGTCACGCCAGCGGCCGGTGTTGTCGATCAGGATGGCGTCGTCGATGCCGTACGCCGTGTAGTCGACGGTGGTCGGGTCGTCCGAGTAGATGACCTTGATCGCGTTGCCGTTGGCGATGATGGTGCTGTTCGCCTCGTCGACCGTGATCGAGCCGTTGAACTGGCCGTGGATCGAGTCGCGGCGCAGCAGCGAGGCGCGCTTGACGATGTCGTCGTCCGCGCCCTTGCGGACCACGATCGCCTTCAGGCGCAGCCCGTTGCCGGAGCCGGCCTTCTCGATCAGCAGGCGGGCCAGCAGGCGGCCGATCCGGCCGAAGCCGTAGAGCACGACGTCGCGGGCCTCGCGACGCTCCAGCTTGTTCTCCCCGGTGGCACCGGCGACGGCCTCGGCGGTGAATGCCTCGACGGTGAGGCCACGCGAGTCCGCCTTGTACATCGAGGCGAGAATGCCGAGGTCGATCTGGGACGGACCGAGGTCGAGCGTGGTGAGCGCCTGGAGGAAGGGAAAGGTCTCGGTGACCGAGAGCTCCTCGCCGGCGATCTGGCGGGCGAACCGGTGGGTCTTGAGGATGCTGACCACCGACTTGTTCACCAGGGAGCGGCTGTGCAGCAGGACGTTGACGTCCTTCTCCCGGTGGAGTCGGCCGATGATCGGAATCATCGACTCCGCGATCTCCTCGCGGTTCATCCAGTCCGTGAACACGTCGTCATTGACAGTCACAAAATCATCTTTCGCGGTAATCGAGCCGGGCGACGCCGACCATGCTATCTTCCGCCCGCACGGCTTCCGCTCTCAGCCGGACGTGAGCTACGCCGCAACGGCGGGCGCGGGGGGCCGGGACAGGCCACGAGAGGGACGGACGCCTGCGGGGCCCGGCCGGGCGTTTCCGCTGCCCGAGGACGGCCGCGCCGTGCCTGCGGTCACGGCGACGAGCGGGGGCGGGCCGACCAGGTGTTAGCCCGAGGCCATCGACGGGTGGCTTCGCCGCGCGGGGGTGCTCAGCCGGCCTGGTACGCGGCGATGTGCGGCGGGAGCGCGATGCCCGGGGCGAGGTCCGGCGCCGGGACGGGCGCGTCCAGCACGGTGCGGATCGGGACGTTGCCGGCCCACAGGCCGAGCTCCGCGTCGGGGCCGTCGCCGTCCTCCGGCGGGCCGGAGGCGATCTTGACGGAGGCCTCGGTCAGGTCGAGCGCGAGCAGCGCCGTGGCGGCGAGCTCCTTGCGGTTCGGCTGCCGGGCGTAGTCCCACTGGCCGGGCGCGCTCTGCTCGGTCAGCACGCGCAAACCCTCCAGCTTCTCGTCGCCCTCCACCAGGCGCGGGGTGCCGTAGACCATCACGCAGCGGTAGTTGATCCCGTGCTCGAACACCGACCGGGCCAGGCTCAGGCCGTCGACGTGGGTGACGGTCACGCAGACCTCGGCGGCGGGGTCCTGCCGCAGGCTGCGGCTGGCGACGGAGCCGTGGAAGTAGAGCGTGTCGGCGGTGGCGCCGTAGCAGGTGGGCACGACCATCGGGGTGCCGTCCACGACCACGCCCAGGTGGCAGACGAAGCCCGCCGCCAGCACCGCGTCGAGGTCCTCGCGCCGGGTGCTGCCGTTCTCCCGCATCCGGCGGTGGCGCGTACGGTCCGTGACTGCGATTTCTGACATCTCATGCCCTCCGGGGCAACCGTTTTCGTTTCGCTCTTACAGATCAGACACTGATTTCGTACTTCTGATCGTCACGGTAGACGAGAGCGGGGCACGGAATCAATGGTCTTTCGGCCGGTGGTCCGCCGCCAGCAGGCCGTACACCAGGTCGTCCGTCCACTCGCCCTTCATCCAGGTGGCCTGCCGCAGCCGGCCCTCCCGGGCGAAACCGACGCGTTCGAGCAGCGCTGCCGAGCGGACGTTGCGGGCGTCGCACTCGGCGGAGACCCGGTGCAGGCCGCGCGCCTCGAAGAGGTCGTCCAGCACGGCCCGGACCGCCTCGGTCGCGTATCCGCGCCCGTGCGCGGCCCCGGCCAGGGTGAAGCCGAGCTCGGCCTGGCGCAGGTTCTCGTGCATCCGCACGCCGATGTCCCCGATCAGGCGGCGCTCCGCCGTCAGCTCCACGGCGTACTGGAACCAGCCGGGCCGCTCCAGCGAGCCCGCCGCGAAGTCACGCACCCACGCCCACGCGGTCTCCGGCGCGACCGGCGCCGTCCAGCTCTGGTAGTGCGCCACGTCCGGTTCGGAGCGGTAGGCCGCGAGCGCGGCCGCGTCCTCCTCGCGGAACCGGCGCAGGGTCAGTCGGGGTGTGTGCAGCGACATCGGTGTCCCTCCCTCGGGTGGTCCGTCGAATCTATGCGACACCCGAGGGGGAACCCCCGAAACCGGCCGCCGTCAGGCGGTGTAGCCGAGGCGGCGGGCGGCGAGGGCGGTGAGGATCTCGTCCGCGCCGCCGCCGATGGCGAGGATGCGGACGTCGCGGTAGTGGCGTTCGATCTCCGCGTCCCGGAGGTAGCTGCGCGGCAGCTCGCCCTCGCGCTCCCAGGCGTCGAGGTGTGGCAGCACCTCGGTCTTCACGAAGCGCCGGACGGTCTCGCGCAGCAGGACCCGCTCGGGTGTCTCGCTCATACGGCTCCCCCACACTGCTCGGTCGGCTCCGGTCCGCGCCCTCGACCGGGCGGGCCCGCGAAGGCCTGGGCGAGGCCCAGCCAGGTGCGCGCGTCCGGGCCGAGAGCGACCAGGCCGGTCGCCGCCGCGTCGACGCGCTGGGTGACCACGAGGCAGAACTCCAGCGCGTCGCCGCTCACCCGCTGGGCGGCGTCCTGCGGGCCGAACACCCAGATCTCCCCCGACGGCGCCCGCAGCTCGACGCGGAACTCCCCGGCCGGCGGCGTCAGCCCGTGCAGGCCGAAGGCGAAGTCCCGGGTGCGGAAGCCCAGTCGCGCGATGTGCCGCAGCCCGCTGCCCGGCCGCGGCCCGAGGCCGAGCGCGGCGCGGACGTCGAGGCCGTGGGCCCAGGTCTCCATCAGCCGCGCGGTCGCCATCGACGCGACGCTCATCGGCGGCCCGTACCAGGGAAAGCGGGCACCGGGCTCGGCCTCGGCCAGCGCCGCCGCGAGCGCGGTCCGCCCGGCACGCCACTCCGCGAGCAGCCGCGTGCCCGGCTTGCGGGCCTGGGCCCGTGCGGCGGCGTCGACGAACTCCTCGCCACCGGCGAGGGCACGGCCCACCTCCTCGCCGAAGGCCTCCGGGCTGCGGACGGCGATCAACGCCCGCCGGTCCGTCCAGGCCAGGTGGCCGATCTGGTGGGCGACCGTCCACCCCGCCGCCGGGGTCGGCGCGGCCCAGTCGAGCCCCTCCCCGGCCACCAGGGCGTCGAGTGCCCGCGACTCCGCGTCCAGGTCCGCCAGGACCGGCGCGGCCTTGCCCGACGGTGACAGTGACTGCGCCACGGCGTCGCCTCCTTCGGCTTCGCACGTGACGATGACACCGGACGAAGATCCAATCAACGGTGCCTCAGGACGGCTCTCCGAACTGTTCGCGCAGCACCCGCTTGAGGATCTTGCCGGTGGGGTTGCGCGGCAGTTCGTCGAGGAAGTGGACCTGCTGGGGCTTCTTGTAGGAGGCGATGCGCTCCCGCGTGAACGCGATCAGCTCCTCCGGCTCGACCCGTCCCGCGTCCGGACGCAGCACGACCGCGGCGGTGACCGCCTCGCCCCAGCGCTCGTCGGGCGTGCCGAAGACGGCCACGTCCAGCACCGACGGATGCTCGGCGAGGGCTGCCTCCACCTCCACCGGGTAGACGTTCTCTCCGCCGGTGATCACCATGTCCTTGATCCGGTCGGTGATGTAGAGGTAGCCCTCCGCGTCGAGCCGGCCCGCGTCGCCGGTGCGCAGCCAGCCGTCCTCGCCGAAGAGGCGGGCGTTGTCGTCCTCGCGGTGCCAGTAACCGGGGGTGACGTAGTGGGAGCGGGTGCAGATCTCCCCGACCGCGCCAGTGGGCAGCGGCTCGCCGGTGAGCGGGTCGGCGACGCGGATCTCCACGTCGGCCCGCGGGTTCCCGGCGGAGCGCAGCAGATGGGCGCGGGGCCCGTCCGGGTCGTGGTCCTCGGGCAGCAGGCGGGTGGCGGTGCCGGCCGTCTCGGTCTGGCCGTAGATCTGCAGGAAGCCGCAGCCGAAGCAGTCCATCGAACGCCGCAGCAGCGCCGGGGTGATCGGTGGTGAGGCTCCGTAGGCGATCAGCCGCAGCGCGGAGAAGTCCCGCTTCTCGATGTCCGGCAGCGAGGTCAGCATGTGCAGCACCGCCGGGACGAAGAAGACGTGGCTGATCCGCTCCCGCTCCATCAGCTCGACGACGTGCTGCGGCACCAGGTCCGGCACGGTGACCGTGTGCGCGCCCGCGACCAGCGCGTGGGCCAGCCACGCCGTCCCGGCGATGTGGAAGAACGGCATCGCGTTCATGCTCACCGCCTGCTCGTCCCACCCCACTTCGCGCATCAGGTGGTCACCCGCGTCGAGGTTGCGCAGGGTGAGCTGGACGCCCTTGGGCTGCCCGGTGGTGCCGGAGGTGTAGAGCTGGAGGCAGACGGTACCGCCCTCCCCCGCACCGCCGCGCCCGGGGTCGGCGTCGGAGGCGGCGGCGAGCCAGGGCTCGTAGGCGAGCCCGTCCGGCCCCGCCGTGCCGTCCGCCTCCGCCGTGTCGGCCACGTCCACGATCAGGCGCGCCCCCGGCAGCGCCGCGCGGACGGCGAGCGCACCGGACAGGAACTCCTCCTGAGTGATCACCGCCGCAAACCCGGCGTCCCGGGCGACCGCCGCCAACTCCGGCTCTGCAAGCCGCCAGTTGAGGGGCGTGGCCACCAAACCGGCCTTGGCGCAACCCAGCAGGAACTCGGCCGAAAGGATGCCCGGCCGCACCAGGCAGGCGACCCTGGCCCCCGGCTCGATCCCCTCGGCGAGCAGCGCCTGACCGAGGCGGTTGCTGCGCCGGTCCAGGGCCCGGAAGCCCACGGTGCGGTCGCCCTCGCTGACGGCGGGCGCGTCGGGGCGGCGCACCGCCTGGTCGCGGACGGCATCGGGCAGGAACGGGCCCATGAGGGAACCCCCATCTTCGGCGGCGCGGAGCGGAACACGGCGGGGAGCTGCGGGAGCACGAGGCTTTCACGCACGTACCGCGCTACGGAAGGCAGCGGGCACGCCTCGTTCGGCGACTCAGTCGGCGGCTCGTGCGGCGGCTCGTTCGGCGACGGCCGGGTTCCCCTCGCTGTGGGGAACCGGGCAGCCCCCGCCCGCGGGAAACACCCCGAGCTCGGCCAGGCGGTAACCGCCCGAACAGCCGCGGACGTTGGGGCCCTTGCGGGCGGGGAACGGCTCCCGGCGCGGCGGCAGCAGCCGCACGATCCGCCCCCGCAGCCGCATCCCGCCGCGCACGGCCGCGACGAGCGCGCGGCGGCGCGGGATACCGGAAGGCCTCGCGCAGCTCGTCGTCGAGCAGGCAGACGGTGGCGTGCCGCATCAACCGCCCCACCGGGCCCGGGTACCAGGACCGGACGATGTCCAAGGTGGCGTCGGAGACCGCCCGTCCGCCCGCGTCGAAGGCGAAGCGCTCGCGCTCGTAGGCGTCCAGCAGCGCCTCGAACCCGGCGTAGCTCTCCGGGAGGCCGGTGATGCCCAGGTGCCGGCCGAGGGTGCGGTAGTGAGCGCATCGCCGCGCACGTCGGGACGCCACCCACCGCCGCCCATCGGCGATGATGGACGGGCACCCCGTCCAGCCTGCGAAGGAACCCGTCCGTGGCCCAGATCGTCCTCTTCCACTCCACCTACGGCCTGCGTCCGGCCGTCCACGCCGCCGCCGAGCGCCTGCGTGCGGCCGGGCACACCGTGCACACTCCGGACCTCTTCGACGGCCGGACCTTCGACGACGTCGAGTCGGGCCTGGCCTACCGGGACGAGATCACCCGCGAGGAGCTGCTGCACCGCGCGGTCAAGGCGGTCGCCCCGCTGCTGGGCACGGACGGCCCCGGCCTGGTCTACGCCGGGTTCTCCCTGGGCGGCGCGATCGCACAGAACCTCGCCCTCGCCGACGACCGCGCCCTCGGCCTGCTGCTCCTGCACGGCACCTCGGACATCGCCGACGACGCCGCCACCTCGATCCCGGTCCAGCTCCACGTCGCCGAGCCCGACGTGTACGAGACGGAGGACTGGCTCAACGCCTGGTACCTGCGGATGCTCCGGGCCGGCGCCGACGTCGAGATCCACCGCTACCGGGGCGCCGGCCACCTCTTCACCGACCCCGAGCTCCACGACTACGACGCCCAGGCCGCGGACCGCACCTGGGCGGCCGCGCTGGACTTCCTCGCGGAGCTGGACGAGCGCTGACGCCGGGTCGGCGGCACGGCTTTCGGCGGCACCGGCGGCGGCACTGGCAGGGGGCAGGTCGCGGTCACGGTGATCGTTGTGCCTACGATGCCCTCGCCACCGCTGTTCGCCGAAAGGCCGTTCCCCCGAAAGACCGCTCCCCGAAAGACTGCTCCCGAAAGGATGTGCTCGTGCCGTTGCGACCCCGTCTGACGCGGCGGTGGACCGCCGCCGCCGTCGCCGCCCTGGTCGTGCTGGGCGGGGGGACCGCCGTCGCGGCGAGCGGGGGTGGCGGGGCCGTGGCGGTGACGGAGCAGGACCAGGTGTTCACCATGCCGGAGACGCCCGGGAGCTCGCAGAGCGTCAGGATCGACACCGCGTACTTCACCACCGGGGACGCCACGCCGCGGCCCGCCGTGCTGCTCGCGCACGGGTTCGGGGGCAGCAAGGACGACATGGCCGCCGAGGCGCGCTTCCTGGCGCAGCACGGGTACCGGGTCATGACCTGGTCCGCGCGCGGCTTCGGGAAGTCGACCGGCGCGATCGGGCTGGACGCGCCGGACCGGGAGGTCGCGGACGTGCAGCGGCTGATCGACTGGCTGGGACACCGCCCCGACGTGCTGCGGGACGGACCGGACGATCCGCGGGTCGGCATCGCCGGGGCCTCCTACGGTGGCGCGATCTCGCTGCTGACCGCCGGTCACGACCGCCGGGTGGACGCGATCGCGCCGCAGATCACCTGGTGGGACCTGAACGACGCGCTCTTCCCGGACGGGGTCTTCAAGAAACTCTGGGCCGGGGTCTTCTTCACCACCGGTGGCACCGGCAGCACGAACGGCGGGCACGGCGGCACGGGCGGCACCGACGCCACCGGTTGCCGGTTCACCACCGCGCTGTGCCAGGTCTACGAGCGCGCCGCGCTCTCGGGCACCTCGGACCCGGCCGCGACCGCGCTGCTCGCGCAGTCCAGCCCTGACTCGGTCGCCGGGTCGATCAAGGTGCCCACCCTGATCACCCAGGGTCAGAACGACTCGCTCTTCCCGCTCTCCCAGGCCGACGCGATGGCCCGCGCGATCCGCGCCAACGGCGCGCCGGTCGCCGTGGACTGGTCCTCCGGCGGGCACGACGGCGGGGACCAGGAGAGCGCCCGGGTCCAGGCCCGCACGCTGGCCTGGTTCGACAGGTACCTGAAGCACGACCAGGGCGTGGACACCGGCCCGGCGTTCCGGGTCACCCGGACCGGGGGCGTGTCGGTGTCGGCCGGACAGGTGGTGCAGATCGGCGCGAGCGCGGACCGCTACCCGACCGTCGACGGCACCGGACGCCGGACAGTCGCACTGGACGGGCCGCCGCAGGCGGTGGCCAACCCGGCGGGCGGCATGCCGCCCGCGATCTCCTCGGTGCCGGGGCTCGGCGCGCTCGGACAGCTCGGCGGCCTGCTCGGCGGGAACGTGTCACTGAGCCAGGACATGCCCGGCCAGTACGCCGCCTTCCAGTCGGCGCCCCTGGGCAGCCCGCTGCAACTGACCGGCTCACCCGGCGTGAAGGTCCAGGTGACGGTGGACGGCACGGCCCCGGCCGTGCTCTTCGCCAAGCTGTACGACGTCGCCCCGGACGGCACCACCACCCTCCCGCACCAGCTGGTGACGCCGCTGCGGGTCACCGCCTCCGGCCCGGTCGAGGTGCGGCTGCCCGCCGTGGACCACGACTTCGCCGCCGGTCACCGGCTGCGCCTCGTGCTGGCCAGCACCGACCTGGGCTTCTCCTCCCCCGCGCAGCCCGCCGTCTACCGGCTCTCGCTGGCGCCCGGCACGGCGCTGACCCTGCCCACGGACGCGGCGCTGACCGACGACCGGTCCTCGCTGCCGCTCTGGGTCTGGCTGGTCCCGCTGGTGGCCGCGGCCCTCGCGGTCGCCCTCGTGGTCACCGGCCGCGGGGCGCGGCGCCGTCGGGTGACGCGGGCGTTCGACCAGGAGCTCGCCACGCTGCCGCTCGTCGTCGAGGGGCTGTCCAAGCGCTACCAGGGCTCGACGGACCGCTACGCCGTCAAGGACCTGTCCTTCCGGGTCGAGCGCGGCCAGGTTCTGGGCCTGCTCGGTCCGAACGGCGCGGGCAAGACGACGACGATGCGCATGCTGATGGGCCTGATCCGGCCGGACGCGGGCAGCGTGCACCTGTTCGGGCACCCCGTCACCGCCGGGGCGCCGGTGCTGTCGCGGGTGGGCGCGTTCGTCGAGGGCGCGGGCTTCCTGCCGCACCTGAGCGGCCGGGCCAACCTGGACCTGTACTGGCGCGCCACCGGCCGCCCCGAGGCGGACGCGCACGTCGCGCAGGCGCTGGAGATCGCCGACCTGGGCGAGGCGCTGGAGCGCCCGGTGCGGACCTACTCGCAGGGCATGCGGCAGCGCCTCGCCATCGCCCAGGCCATGCTGGGCCTGCCGGAACTGCTGATCCTGGACGAGCCGACCAACGGCCTCGACCCGCAGCAGATCCGCGAGATGCGCGCGGTGATCACCCGCTACGCCGCCGGCGGCCGGACGGTGATCGTCTCCAGCCACCTGCTCTCCGAGGTCGAGCAGACCTGCACCCATCTGGTGGTGATGACGCAGGGCCGGCTGCTGGCGGCGGGCCCGGTCGCGGAGATCACCGGCAACGACGACGAACTGCTGGTCGGCACCGGCGAGATGAGCGCCGAGGCGATCGACTCGGCGGTCACGGAGCTGCGCAGGCTGGACGGCGTCGCCTCGGTGGCCCCCGCCACGGAGGAACCGGGGCTGCTGGTCCGACTCGACGCCGGGGGCGGCTTGCCCGTGGCCGGCCTGCTGGCCGAACTGCTGCGCCTGAACGTGCCGGTGGAGCGGGTCGGCCCGCACCGCCGCCTGGAGGACGCCTTCCTGACCCTGACCGGAGACCGCGCATGAGCAGCACCGAGACCGTCAACGTCCAGACGTCCGGCGCCGCACCGGGCTACCGCCCCTCCCGCACGCTGCCGTTGCGCGTCGAGGCGCGCCGACAGCTGTCGCGGCGCCGGACGTTCGTCGTCTTCGGCATCATGGTCGCGCTGCCGGTCATCGTCTGGGCCGCCTTCGCGGTCGGCGGGACTCCCTCCGGGCGGGACGGCAGCCCGTCGCTCATCGCGGCGGCCACCGCCTCCGGAGTCAACTTCGCCTTCGCGGTGCTCTTCATGGCCAGCGGCTTCCTGCTCAGCGTGCCGGTCGCGCTCTTCTTCGGGGACACCGTCGCCTCCGAGGCGAGCTGGTCCTCGCTGCGCTACCTGCTGGCCGCGCCGGTGCCGAGGGCGCGGCTGCTGGCGAGCAAGCTGACGGTCGCCCTGGGCTTCAGCGCCGTCGCGGTGCTGGTGCTGCCGCTGGTCGCCCTCGGCGTCGGCACCGCCGCCTACGGATGGGGCGAGCTGCACCTCTCGCTGGCCGGCTCGCTGCCCGCCGGCACGGCGGCGGGACGGCTGGCGCTGGTCGCGGTCTACCTCCTGGTCTGCCAGCTCTCGATCGCGGGCTTCGCGCTGTGGATGTCGACGCTGACCGACGCGCCGCTGGGCGCCGTCGGCGGCGCGGTCGGCCTGGCGATCCTCTCCGGCATCCTCGACAACATCACCGCGCTCGGCTCGCTGCGCGACTTCCTGCCCACCCACGGCATGTACGCGTGGGTGGACGTGCTCCAGCCGAACCCCGACTGGACCGGCGTGGTCGAGGGCCTGTCGATGGCGGTCGCACTCGCGCTGGTCTTCGGCGCGCTGGCGTTCCGGCACTTCCGCGCCAAGGACGTCGTGTCCTGAGCCCGCCCCCATGACGGGTGCTCAGGTGGCGGCCCGGCGCGGCTGCGCGCGGACGTGCATGCGCTCGCCCTGCGGGCCGAACAGGCTCAGCACCTCGACCGGCGCCGTGCCGGTGCTGCCGAACCAGTGCGGCAGACGGGTGTCGAACTCGGCGGCCTCACCGGCCTTCATCACCAGGTCGTGGTCGGCCAGGACCAGCCGCAGCTCTCCCGCGAGCACGTAGAGCCACTCGTAGCCCTCGTGCGTGCGCAGGTCGGGCTCACACCGCTCGGGCGGAATGATCATCTTGAAGGCCTGGACGCCGCCGGGGTTGTGCGTCAGCGCCATGATCGTCGCGCCGTGCCGGTGGACCGGCTTCAGCCGCACCCGTGGATCGCCGACCTCCGGCGCACCGACCAGCTCGTCCAACGGCACCTGGTGGGCGCGGGCGAGCGGCAGCAGGAGCTCCAGGGTGGGCCGGCGCTCGCCGGACTCCAGCCGGGACAGGGTGCTCACCGAGATCCCGGTCGTCTCGGCGAGCCCGGCCAGGGTCGTGCCGCGCTTCTTCCGCAGCTCCCGCAGCCTCGGGCCCACCAGGGCCAGCACCTGTGCGTCGTCGTCGCTCTCCGGATTTGCCATATCGGCAACGTTACTTTGCCGATCGCGAGGGTCGGGAGCACCGTGGCGGGGACAGGTCGGAACGGCGAGAGGAGTCCCCGGTGAACGAGGCGTACGACGTGGTCGTGGTGGGTGGTGGCGCGGCCGGACTGAGCGGCGCGGTCGCACTGAGCCGAGCGCGACGCTCGGTCCTGGTCGTCGACGCGGGCGAACCGCGCAACGCGCCCTCCGGGCACGTCCACGACTACCTGGGCCGCGAGGGCGCCACCCCCACCGAGCTGCTCACGGACGGCCACGCCGAGCTGGCCGACTACGGCGGCGAGCTCGTCGCCGGGCGGGTCACCGACGCCGCCAAGGACGGCGAGGGCTTCGTCGTCACGGTGGCCACGCCCGGGGACACCGTCGCCGTGCGGGCGCGCAGGCTGCTGGTCACCACCGGCCTGGTCGACGAACTCCCCGACGTTCCGGGGCTCGCGGAGCGCTTCGGCACCGACGTGCTGCACTGCCCGTACTGCCACGGCTGGGAGGTGCGCGGCCGTGCCGTCGGCATCCTCGCCACCGGCCCGGCGGCCTGGCACCAGGCCGAACTGTGGCGGCAGTGGACCGAGTGCGTCGTCGTGCTCCGGCACCGGGCCGAGAGCCCCGACGCGCGGCAGGCCGA
This sequence comes from Streptacidiphilus sp. MAP12-33, assembly GCF_041261265.1. Lineage (NCBI taxonomy): Bacteria > Bacillati > Actinomycetota > Actinomycetes > Kitasatosporales > Streptomycetaceae > Streptacidiphilus > Streptacidiphilus sp. MAP12-33. The sequence continues at coordinate 92,472 of NZ_JBGCCA010000034.1, read as the reverse complement.
GCGCCTGGCCGCGCGGGGGATCCACGTGGTGGACGGCCCGGTCGTGGCCGTGGAGTCGGCCGAGGACCGTCTCACCGGCGTCCGTCTCGCCTCGGGTGAGCTGGTCGCGCTCGACGCGCTGGTCGTCGGGACCCGGATGACCGCGCGGGCGGAGCTGCTGGAGTGCCTCGGGCTGTCGACCGTGCCGGTCGAGTTCGCCGGCCAGGTCGTCGGCAGCCGCGTCCCGTCGGACCCGACGGGGGCGACGGACGTGCCGGGCGTCTGGGTCGCGGGCAACGTCGCCGATCCCGCCGCCCAGGTGGTCGTCGCCGCCGCGGCGGGCCTGCGCGCGGGCGCGACGATCAACGCCGACCTCGTCGAGGCGGACACCCGCGACGCGGTCGAGGCCTACCGCGAGCAGACGCGGACCATGTTCGAGCAGGACGCCTGGGAGGACCGGTACCGCGCCCGCCCGACCCTGTGGAGCGGCAACCCCAACGCCCAGCTCGTCGCCGAGGCCGCGTCGCTCACCCCCGGCCGCGCGCTCGACGTGGGCAGCGGCGAGGGCGCCGACGCGATCTGGCTCGCCGCGCGGGGCTGGCAGGTCACCGGCACGGACATCTCCACCGTCGCCCTCGCCCGCGCCGCCGAGCACGCCCGCGCGGCCGGCGAGGAGACCGCGGGCCGCCTCACCTGGTCCCACACGGACCTCCGCGAGGCCCCGCCCGCACCGGGCTCGTTCGACCTGGTCACGGCCCAGTTCATGCACCTGCCGACGGACCCCCGCCGGGCGCTCTTCGCGGCGCTCGCCGACGCCGTCGCCCCGGGCGGCACCCTCCTGATCGTCGGCCACCACCCGCGCGACAAGCGCGACGGCGGCGGGCCGGGTGTCTTCCTCGACATGATGTACACCCCGGAACAGGTCGCCGCCGACCTCGACCCGGCCATGTGGCAGATCCACGCGGAGACCCGCGCCCGCACTCTGCCGAACGGCGAGACCCTGCACGACGCGGTAGTTGTGGCACAGCGGAAGTAGGCACTACCTCAGGGGCGCGAGGCTCTGCGCGACAAGCCACTGACATGCGGACGGTCCGGAACGCGCAGGGCCATTCGCACAGGGTGGTTTCTCGCGCGGAGCCTCGCGCCCCTACGGGGTCACTCGACCGAGACGAGGCCCGCCTCGTAGGCCAGGATGACCAACTGCACGCGGTCCCGCGCGCCCAGCTTCGCCAACAGCCGCGTCACGTACGTCTTCACCGTGGTCACGCTGAGGACCAGCGCCTCCGCGATCTCCGTGTTGGAGAACCCCCGCCCGATCAGCGTCAGCACCTCCTGCTCGCGGTCCGTCACCGCCAACCGGGCCGATGTCCGCGCCGCCCGAGGCCGGGCGAACGCGCCGATCAGACGCCGCGTCACGCTCGGCGCCAGCAGCGCGTCGCCGGAGGCGACGACGCGGACCGCGGTGAGGATGTCGTCCAGGGCCATGTCCTTGACCAGGAAGCCGGATGCGCCCGCACGCAGCGCGCCGTAGACGTACTCGTCGTCGTCGAAGGTGGTCAGCATCAGGACGCGGCAGGTCCCGTCCGCGTCGACGATGCGGCGGGTGGCCTCGATGCCGTCCATGCCGGGCATACGGATGTCCATCACGACGACGTCCGGGCGCAGGTCGCCCGCCACGCGGACGGCCTCCGCTCCCTCGCCGGCCTCAGCGACGACGGTGAGATCGGGCGCGTCGGTCACGACCATCTGCAGCGAGGCGCGGATCAACGGCTGGTCGTCGACGAGGACGATCCGCACGGGCGCGGCGGCGCTCACGCACCCACCTCAGCCAGCGGCAGGCGGGCGGTGACGCGGAAGCCGGTCCCGTGCGGGCCCGCGTGGAACTCACCGCCGAGGAGGTCCACGCGCTCGCGCATGCCGAGCAGACCGTAGCCGGGCGTGGCGCCCTCCCCTCGCGCGCCCGGCCGGGCACCGCCGGGATCCGCGACCTCCACCAGCAGCGAGCCCTCCCCCCTGCCGACCGAGACCCGGCAGGACCTCGCCCCCGCGTGCCGGACGACGTTGGTCAGCGACTCCTGCACGATCCGGTACGCGGCCAGCTCCACCTCCGGTGCCAGCGGCGGCCGTTCACCCGTCATGTCCAGCTCCAGCGCGACCCGGACCCCCGCCGCCGTCGTCGCGGCCGCCAGCCCGGGCAGGTCGTCGAGGCCGGGCGCGGGATGCAGGGGGGCGGCACCGCTCCCGGACGCGGAGCCGTCGACCGCGCGGAGCACGACGAGCATCCGGCGCAGGCCCGCGAGCGTCTCCCGGCTGGCGTCCTCGACCGCGCCGAGCGCCTCCCTGGCCCGCTCGGGCTGGGTGGCGATGACGCGGCGGGCCGCGCCGGACTGAAGAGCGACGATGCCGAGCGTGTGGGCGACCATGTCGTGCAGCTCGCGGGCGATCCGCAGCCGCTCGTTCACGACCGCGTGCTCCGTGGCGTGCACGGCCTGCTCGGCCTGGCGCTCGCGCGACTGGCGGGCCGAGCGGCCGAGCAGCACCGCGACGGCGACGGTCAGCAACGCCGACAGCTCGTCGGGGGTACCGATGGCCCAGCCCTTCGCCAGCCGCGCCGCGCAGTACCCGATCACGACGCAGACCGCCATGGCGGTCGCGATCCGCGTGCGCAGCACCGGCCGCGTCGCCGCCACGAACCAGAGCGCGACGTCGCAGGCCAGCAGGTTCGGCACCTGGATCGCCGAGGAGTTGTGCACCATCGCGGAGCACACCGCGCCGGTCAGCAGCAGCGCCATCGCGGTCAGCGGGCGGCGGCGCAGCAGCGCGCTGCCGCCGAGTGAGAAACCCGCCGCGACCAGCAGCGTCGTCAGATTTCCCGGCGGCAGGCTCAGTCCGGGGTGGAAGTCCTGCGGCGACTCCCCCGGCAGGGGGACCAGGACGAGGAGCACCGAGACCATCCCCGCCGCCCACGCCAGCGCCGCCCACACGCCGACCGGCACCCGCCGCAGCAGCGGTTGCGACGTGGCGGGCTCGGCGGGGAGCGGGGCGGAGGCAGACGGAGCGCTCATGCGGTGATCGTACGTGGACCGCCCTCACCGGACATCGGCCCGCGGGCGTACGACCAGGGGTGACACCGACGGTCTCCAGATGTCCGCCCTGGGCCGACGACGCGGCACCGTCCGCACGGGCACGGTGGTTCGTGTGATCGAAGTCAACCACCTCACCAAGCGCTACGGCTCGACGACCGCCGTGGACGAGCTGACCTTCACCGTGCGGCCCGGCTGCGTCACCGGGTTCCTCGGCCCCAACGGCGCGGGCAAGAGCACCACGCTCCGCATGATCATCGGGCTGAACGACCCGACCGGCGGCTCCGTCAGCGTCCAGGGACGGCCGTTCCGGCAACGGCCGCGCGGCCTGCGGCACGTGGGCGCCCTGCTCGACGCCGGCGACGTCCACGGCGGCCGGAGCGCCGCCGCCCATCTGGGCATGCTGGCCCGCACCAACGCGATCCCGCTGCGCCGGGTCGGCGAGGTACTGGCCGAGGTCGGCCTGACCGACGCCGCGCGCCGCCGGATCGGCGGTTTCTCGCTCGGTATGAAGCAGCGCCTCGGCATCGCGGCGGCCCTGCTCGGCGACCCTCCGGTGCTGCTCTTCGACGAGCCGTTGAACGGCCTGGACCCGGAGGGCGTCCGATGGGTGCGCGACCTGTTCCGGCGGCTGGCCGCCGAGGGCCGGACGGTCTTCGTCTCCAGCCACCTGATGAGCGAGATGGAGCACACCGCCGACCGTCTCGTCGTCATCGGCCGTGGCCGGCTGATCGCCGACGAGCCGCTGGCCGCCTTCGCCGCACGCGGCCAGGGCTCCGGCGTCCGGGTCCGCACGCCCGACGCGTCGGCGCTGGCCGGGACGCTCCAGGCGGGGGGCGCGGACGTGACCCGCGACGGCGCGGGAGTCCTGCTGGTCACCGGCATGGACAGCGAGCGGGTCGGCGACCTCGCCTTCGAGCACGGCCTGCGGCTGCACGAACTCGTGGTCACCACTGCCTCGCTGGAGCGCGCCTTCATGGAACTGACCGCTGACAGCGTCGAGTACGCCACAGGAGAAACCCGATGACCGCCCTCAGCACGGCCCCCGCCGCCACGACCGCGCCGCGCGCCGAACCCGACGAGCCGAGCGCCCGGTTCCGCGACCTGCTCGCGGGCGAGTGGTTCAAGCTCTGGTCGATGCGCTCGATGCGCTGGGGCTACGCGCTCGGCGCGATCGGCATCGTCTGGCTCAACGCCAACTCCGCGCTCGCCGACGTGCAGGACTGGGACCACTTCTCGGCGGCCCAGCGGGCGGGCTTCGTCCCCGGCAGCGCGTTCGCGGACACGTTCACCAACAACGCCGGGATCACCGTGCTGCTCGTGGCCGGCGTGCTCGGGGCGATGTCGCTGGTCAGCGAGTACTCCTCGGGCCTGATCCGGGTCAGCTTCGCCGCCGTGCCGTCCCGGCGCGCGCTGCTGGGCGCGAAGATCGCGGTACTGACCGCGGTGATGCTGGCCTTCGGCCTGGTGCTCACCTTCACGTCCTTCGGCCTGTCCGAGGCCATCCTGTCGAGCAAGCACGCCGGCATCTCGCTCTCCCAACCGGGCATCCGGTCCGGCCTGACCGCGGCGATCCTGCTCCCCGTCGTGAGCGGCCTGGTCGGCCTGGGCCTGGCCGCGGTGATCCGGCACAGCGCCGCGACCGTCGTCGCGGTGGTCTCCCTCCTGCTGCTCATCCCGGACTTCCTGACCGACCAGCACTACTGGTCGGCCTGCCTCGACCACGCCATGCCGTTCCGGGCGTTCCAGTTCCTCCACGACCTGACGCCGTACCGGGTCAACCCCTACATGAAGTACCCGGTGCACCCGCGGGGCGAGTGGTGGGTCTTCCTGCTGTGGCCACTCGTCTCGGTGGTCGTCGCCCTCGTCCTGGTGGAGAAGCGCGACGTGTGAAGCCGGATCGGCGCAAGTCCGGCGACGCCGCACCCGGCGTCCTCGTACCATCCTGCGTATGCGATCCGACGTGCAGCGAAGCCCCAAGCTCTCCCCCGGCGACTCCGTCGCCGTCGTCTCACCCTCAGCCGGGCTGCCGGCGCTGTTCCCGGCCCCGTTCGAGCTGGGCCTGCGCCGGCTGGCGGAGGAGTTCGGGCTGGTTCCGGTCTGCTACCCGACGACGCGGCGGATGGGCGCGACCCCGCAGGAGCGCGCGGCCGACCTGCACGCGGCCTTCGCCGACCCGCGGATCAAGGCGGTGGTGGCCAGTATCGGCGGCGACGACCAGATCCGGGTGCTGCCGTACCTGGACCGGGACCTGCTGCGGGCCAACCCCAAGCCGTTCTTCGGCTACAGCGACAACACCAACCTGCTGGTGCTGCTGTGGAACCTCGGCGTCCCAGCCTACCACGGCGGGTCGGTGATGACGCAGTACGGCCGCCCCGTCGCGATGCACGCGCTCACCCTCGACACGCTGCGGGCGGCGCTCTTCGAGAGCGGACCGCGCGTGCTCACCGAGCCCGACCGGGTCGACTGCGTCGTCGGGAACTGGGCCGACGCCGGGACCTTCACCCGCGAGCCGGAGACCGAACCCGCCGAGCCGTGGCACTGGCACCACGCCGACCGCCGCGTCGAGGGCCGCACCTGGGGCGGGAACCTGGAGATCCTCTCCTGGCTGCTGATGGCTGACCGCGAGATCCTGCCGCCGGACGCCTACGAGGGCTGCGTCCTGCTGCTGGAGACCTCGGAGGAGATGCCGAGCGCGACGGAGGTCCACCGGATCCTGCGCTGCATGGGCGAGCGCGGCCTGCTGCGGCGCTTCCCCGCACTGCTCGTGGCCCGGGCCAAGGCGTGGAACTTCGACCGCCCGCTCGGCCCGGCGGAGCGCGCCGCGTACCGCAAGGACCAGCGCGAGGCCGTCCTGCGGGCGCTGGCCGAGTACGCGCCGGACACGATGGCGGTCTTCGACGTCGACTTCGGACACACCGATCCGCAGCTGGTCCTCCCCTACGGCGGGCTGCTGACCGTCGACGGCCCGGCCCGGCGGATCACGGCCCACTACTGAGACGCGGTGCCCGCGCAGAGCGGAAAACCAGGTGCCGGACGTCGGCGCGCGTGGCACCCTGCGTCCGGTGAACCGTGACCAGCTCTCCCTGATCGCCCATACCGACCACCCCGTCGCGGCGCCGCTCGACGACGACACGGTCGGCTCGCTGATCGACCACGCCGTCGCCCACGCGGCGGCCCGCGAGGACGGCGGCCGCGTCCTGGATCTCGGCTGCGGCAGCGGCGAGTGGCTGCTGCGGGCGCTCATCCGGCACCCCCGGCTCCGCGCCGTGGGCGTGGACCTCTCCGCCCGCGCCCTCGCCGAGGCCCGCGAGCGCGCCGAGCGCCTCGGCGTCGCCGACCGGCTGACCCTGGTCCAGCAGGACGCCGGGGCCTTCGCCGACCCGAACGGCGGTGACGGCTTCGACGCGGTCCTCTGCGTCGGCGCCGCTCACGCCTTCGACGGCCTGCCGGGTACCCTCGCCGCCACCTCCGCGCACCTCGCCCCCGGCGGCCGCCTCCTCGTCGGCGACGGCTACTTCGAGCGCGAGCCCACCGCAGAGGCCAGGGAGATGCTGGGCGACTCGGGCGACCTCCCCACCGTGCTGGCCCAGGTCACCGCCGCCGGCCTGGTTCCGGTCCAGGGCCACCTCTCCACCCGCCGCGAGCTCGACGCCTACGAGTGGTCCTGGACCGGCTCCCTGGCCGCTTGGGCCCTGGACCACCCGCAGGACCCCTCCAGCGCCCAGGCGTTGGAGCTCTCGGCGACCCACCGCGAGGAGTGGCTGCGCGTCTACCGCGACACCTGGGGCTTCGTCACCCTGGTCCTGCGCCGCCTGCCGCAGGCGTAGCGCCGACACGCGACGCGGCGGCCCGGCGACGCGGCGCGGCAGCGCGCCAGCGCGGCGATATCCGCTGGCTCCGGACGGCAAGGCCGCCTAGGGTCGGCGGGAGGGTCCCGAACAGGTGGCGAGTCGGGCAGGAGCGAGGAGCGACACCGTGCCCCCGATCATGCGTCCGGCGGCCTTCACCCTCGACTGCCCCGACCCGGCGGCCCTCGCCGCGTTCTACGCGGAGGCGACCGGGCTCGCCCTCCACCCGGGCTCCGACGCGGAGTTCGCCGGGCTGATCGGTGAGCACGGCCTGTTCCTCGGGTTCCAGCGTGCTGCGGACCACCGTCCGCCGACCTGGCCCGACCCGACCGTCCCGCAGCAGGCGCACCTCTGCTTCGAGGTCGCCGACCTCGACACCGCGGAAGCCGCCCTGCTGCGGCTCGGCGCCACCCGGCCCGAGGCCCAGCCGAACCCGGACCACTGGCGCGTCCTGCTGGACCCGGCGGGCCATCCGTTCTGCCTCTGCGCGAAGAGCTGACGGACCGACAACTCCGGCTGCCGCCACCGCCTCGGAGAACGTTCCCGCTCTTGACATGACCTATGCGCCTCCGCACACTGCTCGTGCGAGAGAGCGCTCTCTCAGGCTGGCCGCCGGGAAGCCTCCCCCTCACTCTCGCTGCGCGTCCCACCCACCTGCACGCACGCGCGCCTGAGGAGTCGCCGTATGCCCGGAGCACAGTCACTGACACGCGGAAGGGCGTCCCTGCGCGCCCTTCTGGCGGTGGCCGCCCTGCTGGCCAGCCTGCTGCTGGCCCTCGCACAGTCCCCGCCCGCCCACGCCGCCGCGACCCTGCTCTCGCAGGGCAGGCCCGCCACCGCCTCGTCCACCGAGAACGCCGGCACGCCCGCCTCGGCGGCCGTCGACGGCAACACCGGGACCCGCTGGTCCAGCCAGTTCAGCGACCCCCAGTGGCTCCAGGTCGACCTCGGCGCGAGCGCGACCATCAGCCAGGTCGTCCTCCAGTGGGAGACCGCCTACGCCACCGCCTACCAGATCCAGACCTCGCCCGACGGCAGCAACTGGACCACGATCTACTCCACCACGACCGGCACCGGCGGGACCGAAACCCTCAACGTCACCGGCACCGGCCGCTACGTCCGCATGTACGGCACCGCCCGGGCCACCCAGTACGGCTACTCCCTCTGGGAGTTCCAGGTCTACGGAACGGCGGGCGCCACCAGCGGCTGCGGCACCACGAACGCGGCGCTGAACGCGCCCGCCACCGCCTCGTCGACCGAGAACGCCGGCACGCCCGCCTCGGCGGCCGTCGACGGCAACACCGGGACCCGCTGGTCCAGCCAGTTCAGCGACCCCCAGTGGCTCCAGGTCGACCTCGGCAGCAGCCAGACCATCTGCCAGGTCGTGCTCCAGTGGGAGACCGCCGCCGGGAAGGCGTACCAGATCCAGGTCTCGGACGACGCCACCAACTGGACCACGATCTACTCCACCACCACGGGTGCCGGCGGCACCGAGACCCTGAACGTCAGCGGCACCGGCCGCTACGTCCGCATGTACGGCACCGCGCGAACCACCCAGTACGGCTACTCCCTCTGGGAGTTCCAGGTGTTCACCGCGAACTCCGGCACCACAGACCCGTTCTGGGGTGACACCAGCAGCATTCCGCCCGCGCAGAACGTGCTCATGGTCAAGGTGCTCAACCGCACCAACGGCGCCTACCCGGACAGCCAGGTGTACTGGAGCTTCAACGGGCAGACCCACTCCATCGCGGACCAGCCCTACCTCGACATGCCCGCCAACTCCTCCGGCCGGATGTACTTCTACCTCGGCTCACCCACCAGCAAGTACTTCGACTTCATCGAGTTCACCGTCGGAGCCGGCGTCTTCAACGGCAACACCACCCGCGTCGACGCCTGGGGCCTGCCCATCGCCATGCGGCTGCACGCGAGCGACGGCTACGACGTCCAGGTGGGCGACACGCAGCAGGTGTTCGACGAGAGCCGTGCGCAGGTGTTCACGGACTTCCAGAACGCGGTGCCACAGGAGTTCAAGGTGCTGGCACAGACCCAGGCGCCCTACCGGATCATCGCGCCCGGCTCCGACCCGAGCTTCCAGACGGGCGGCGTGAACGCGAACTACTTCACCGCGTACGCGAACTCGGCCGGCGTCAACGAGACCACCTCGAACATCTTCGGCTGCGCGGGCACCCTGGCGAGCAACGCCGCCGAGTGCGCGGCGCTCAACCGCCACGTGGCGACGCTGCCGCAGGCCCAGTGGTCCGACCCGAGCCAGTACTACCTGGCGGCCCCGGCCAACTACTACGCCAAGTTCTGGCACGACCACGCCATCAACGGCCTGGCGTACGGCTTCCCGTACGACGACTACGCGGGCCAGTCCTCGTACATCTCGCACGCGAACCCGCAGTGGCTCGAAGTCGCCGTCGGCTACTGAGCGCCTCCACGAGCGAAAGGACGTCATGAACGCACAACGCTCGCCGGGGTTCGCTCCTGCACCCCGACGGACCGTCAGATCACTGTGGACGGCGACGCTCGCCGTCCTGGCCCTGCTCACCGCGCTCGTCGTCTCCGGTGCGCCCGCCGCGCACGCCGCGGGGACGCTGCTGTCGCAGGGCAGGACCGCCAGCGCCTCCTCCACCGAGAGTGCCGCCTTCCCCGCCTCGGCGGCCGTCGACGGCGACACCACCACCCGCTGGTCCAGCGCGGCCAGTGACCCGCAGTGGCTCCAGGTCGACCTCGGCGCGAGCGCGAGCATCAGCCAGGTGGTCCTCCAGTGGGAGACCGCCTACGCCACGGCCTTCCAGATCCAGACCTCGCCCGACGGCAGCAACTGGACCTCGATCTACTCCACCACGACCGGCACCGGCGGCACCCAGACCCTCGACGTCACCGGCACCGGCCGCTACGTCCGGATGTACGGCACCGCCCGGGCCACCCAGTACGGCTACTCCCTCTGGGAGTTCCAGGTCTACGGCACCACCGGTGCCGGCGGCGGTGCGTCCTGCGGGACGACGAACGCCGCGCTCGACCAGCCCGCGACCGCCTCGTCCACCGAGAACGCGGGCACGCCCGCCTCGGCGGCCGTCGACGGCAACACCGGAACACGCTGGTCCAGCGCGTTCAGCGACCCGCAGTGGCTCCAGGTGGACCTCGGCAGCAGCCTTCCCGTCTGCCAGGTCGCCCTGGACTGGGAGACCGCGTACGCCACGGCGTTCCAGATCCAGACCTCGACCGACGGAACGAACTGGACCTCGATCTACTCCACCACCACCGGGACCGGAGGCAACCAGACGCTCAACCTCACCGGCACCGGCCGCTACGTCCGGATGTACGGCACCGCCCGCGCCACCGGCTACGGCTACTCGCTGTGGGAGTTCCAGGTGTTCACCGGTGGCAGCGGCAGCTCGGGCGGCGGTGGCGGCGGCGGTGGGACCGGCAACTGCGGCACCACCAACGCGGCCCTCGGCCACCCGGCGACGGCCTCCTCGATCCAGGACAGCAACCCGGCGTACGACCCCTTCTACGCCACCGACGGCAGCACGCTGACCCGTTGGTCGAGCGCCTCCTCGGACCCGCAGTGGATCGACGTCGACCTCGGCGGCAGCCTGCCGATCTGCCAGGTGGTGCTCCAGTGGGAGAACGCCTACGCCTCCGGGTTCCAGATCCAGACCTCGACCGACAACACCAACTGGACGACGATCTACTCCACCACCACCGGGACCGGCGGCACCCAGACCCTCGACGTCACCGGCACCGGTCGCTACGTCCGGATGTACGGCACGGCGCGCGGGACGGGCTACGGCTACTCGCTGTGGGAGTTCTCCGTCTACACGGTCGGGAACCAGACCGTCACCATCCCACCGCCCACGCCTCAGCCAGCACCGGGCAGCTGCCCCTGGATCAACGAGCCGAACGTGGCCGTCTCGACCCGCGTCGCCCAGCTGATGGGCGCCATGACGCAGGACCAGAAGGACGCCATGCTCTACGGCGACGGCTCGAACGTCTACATCGGGCAGATCGCCGGCCAGCCCTCGCTCTGCATTCCGAGCGTCAACCTGGAGGACGGGCCCAGCGGAGTCGGCGACGGCCTCGGCGGGGTCACCCAGTTCCCCGACGGCGAGGTCTCGGCGGCGACCTTCGACACCGACTACGAGCACAGCTTCGGTGTCGCGGTGGGCCAGGAGTTCGCGGGCAAGGGGGTGAACGTCTCCCTCGGCCCGACGATCAACATGGTGCGCGACCCGCGCTGGGGCCGCGCCTACGAGACCTTCGGCGAGGACCCCTACCTGACCGGCGAGATCGTCAGCGCCGACGTCCAGGGCATGCAGAGCCAGGGCGTGATGGCCGAGGTGAAGCACGCGGCCGCGTACAACATCGAGCAGCCGAACGCGCCCGGCAACGAGATCATCGACCCGCGCACCCTGCAGGAGATCTACCTGCCGGGCTTCCAGACCGCCATCGAGAAGGGCGGCGCGGCGGCGCTGATGTGCGGGTACAGCATGGTCAACGGCAACTACTCGTGCCAGAACCCGGCCATCGAGAACGTCCCGATGTACCAGCAGGCCGGGTTCCAGGGCTTCATCACCTCGGACTGGGGCGGCATCCACTCCACCGTGCCGTCGGCGAACGCCGGTGAGACGGTCGAGATGCCCTTCGGCGGGTTCTTCGCCTCCTCGCTGGAGCAGGCGGTCGCCGCAGGGCAGGTCACCCAGGCGACCTTCGACACGATGGTGTCCCGGGTGCTGACGCAGATGTTCCGGTTCGGCATGTTCGACAAGGCGCCCAGCGGCTCCACCACCGCGATCGTCGCCACGCCGGCCCACCGGGCGGTGGCGCTGCGCGGCGACGAGGAGGGCACGGTGCTGCTGAAGAACAACGGCGTCCTGCCGCTCGACCCGAACGGGTCGGAGTCCATCGCGGTCATCGGCACGGACGCCTCGTCCGGGGCGATCACCGGCGGCGCCGGCAGCGGCAGCGCCACCAGCACCGGCACCTACGACCCGCTGTACAGCCTCCAGCAGCGCACCGCGGGGACCAACGTCCAGGTCGCCTACAACGACGGCTCGGACCAGGCCTCGGCGGTGGCCCTGGCGCAGTCCTCCAAGGTGGCGATCGTCTTCGCGGCCGACAACTACGGACACGAGGAGTCCGACAACACCACGCTCAACCTGCCGAACAACCAGGACGCGCTGATCTCGGCCGTCGCCGCGGCCAACCCGAACACGATCGTGGTCCTCAACGACAACTCGGCGATCATGATGCCGTGGCTGAACCAGGTCGCGGGCGTGTTCGAGGGTTTCTACCAGGGCCAGGAGTTCGGCCAGGCGATCGCGGCGCTGCTCTTCGGCGACGTGAACCCCTCGGGGCACCTGCCGATCACCTTCCCGACCTCGCTCACGCAGGTCCCGGCGAACACGGCCGCGCAGTGGCCGGGCGTCAACGGGACGGTGCAGTACTCCGAGGGGCTGGACATCGGGTACCGGTGGTACGACGCGAACAACGTCACGCCGCTGTTCCCGTTCGGCTTCGGGCTGTCGTACACCAGCTTCTCGTTCGGCAACCTTCAGGTGGGAGCGGTGAACAACGGTCAGGCGACGGTGACGGCCACCGTCACCAACACCGGCAGCCGCGCGGGGACGGAGGTGGCACAGCTCTACGTCGCCGATCCGGCGTCCGCGGGTGAACCCCCGCACCAGCTCAAGGGGTTCCAGCGGGTCACCCTCAACCCGGGCGCCTCCACGACGGTCACCTTCACGGTCACTGCTCACGACCTGGCCTCGTGGGACACGACCAGCAACCACTGGATCGCGGGCGCGGGCACCTACCAGATCCTGGTCGGCGACTCGTCCCGCAACCTGCCGCTCTCGGGCGGGCTGACGCTCGGCTCGGCGATCACCGCGGACGCGATGGACTAGCGAACAGCGAGGGTCCAGCACAGAAAGCGCCCGCGTGCCGGCCTCCCCCTCGGGGAGGCCGGCACGCGGCGTTGTCAGTCCTCCCGGATAGGTTGATCGTGTTCCGCCGGGTCCGGCAGGAGCATCTCCCTTTTCGCCTCGAGGAGGCTTTGCCTTGCCCGTTTGGGAGGAGTCGAGCCTGGTGCGCGTGGTGCAGCCCGCACGGCCGCGCAAGCTCGCGAAGGTCCCGTTCGTCGAGCTCGCCGACGGCCGGCTGCAAGGAGTGGTGTCGAGCGGCTCGGACATCTCACGCGTCTACGTGTCGTCCGTGGCCGCCGGGGACTTCGCGTACGCCTGCCGCACCAACAACAACCGCCCCTGCGGCGGGATCCGGGGCGGGTTCTGCAACCACATCGGCGCCCTGATCGGTGAGGCCGTGCTCCAGTACGGCGGCGAGCGGGTGGCCCGGTACCTGCGGACCGACGTCACCGACGTGTCCCCGGAGGCGCACCAGGTCTCGGCGGCGATGAGCGCGGCGCGGCCCCAGCAGGCCGCCGACGCGCCGGCCGTCACCGGGCAGGTCTTCTCCCGGTTCCTGCGTCACCTGAGCTATCTGGAGCTGCCGGTGACCACCGCGCCGCTGCCCGAGATGCACTGGTTCCCCTCAGCCGGGGCGGTGGCCTGATGCGCGCCGAACTGCTGACGGGTGCCCTGCCCGGGCTGGACGAGGCGCTCGCCGCCGTCGACGCGTTCGACCGGGTCCTGGCGGGCGGGCTGATACGGCCTCAGCCCGCCCAGGCCGCCGGCTTGAGCGCGCTGGTCGACGCCGTCTGCGGGTCCCCCGTCGACGCGCTGGTCGCCGAGGCGGCCGAGAAGGCGGCGGCCGGGATCGCGGACGAGCAGCACCTCACCGCCCTCGCCGCTGGGCGGACGGCGCTGCTGGGCGCCGTGCACGACGCCCTGGTGGCCCGGGTCGACGAGGCGACGGCCCGCTCGCGCGCGGTGGCGCCGCCGTTCGAGCCGGGTGCGCCGCTGCCGGTCAACCTGCTGGCCGCGGCACGGGCGTGGCTGTGCGATCTGGCGCGTGCGGGCTGGTCGGGCATGGACCACGAGCTCGTGGCGGGGGCGGCGCCGGTCGTGTCGGCGCTGCTCCCCGAGCCCGGGCTGCGGCGGCTCGCCGTGCTGCTGGACGGCTTCGCCGCCGAGCTGGCCGCGTCCTGCCCCGGCCGCACGCTGGAGCGGCCACCGCTGCGCCGCTGGGCCGACCTGTGGGCCAGGGGCATGCTGCTGACCCAGCCGGGTGCCCTCGGCGCCCAAGCGACGACCACCACCTCGGTGACGGGTCGGCTGCTGCCGCTCGGGGTGGACCTCCAGGAGCACGCGACGGCGGTCCAGGCCCAGGTGCACGGGGTGTTCGAGCCGGCGGACGGCGGTCCGGCGCGCCTGGTGCGCGCGTCCGTGTCCGCGCCGAAGCCGGACACCGTCGTCGGGGCCGGGGGCTGGCAGCTGCTGCGCCCGCACCTGTCGCTGCTGGCCGCCGCCGGTGAGGGCCGGGCCATGGAGCTCACGGAAATGCCCCTCACCGACGAGGGGGATCTGCTCTGGAGCGAGGGTCGGGCCGCCCCGGGTGCGCACGCGGACGCGTTCGCGACCGCGCGCGTCGCCCTGCCCGCGGTCTCCGGCCCGGCGACAGCCGCGTTGGACCGGCACCCGGCGCGGATCGCCGAACCGGTGCTCGTCGAGGGCTACACCGTCGAGCGCGAGGCGGACGAGGGGAGCGTGGCGTTCCTGATCGGCGGTCAGCGGCTCGCGGTGGACGTCGACCGCCTGCCGGCGGCCTCGCCGCTCACCGCGGAGGCGCTCTCCACGTCCTCGGCCTGCATCGCCCTGCTGCGCTGGGACGGGGGCTCGTTCCGGCTCCAGCCGCTCGCGGTCCAGGCCACGGTGCGCAAGAAGCCCGTCGCGGTGCACGCCGGCGCCTGGGCCGGTGGGACGACCGACAAGAACGGCGCCAAGGCCGAGAAGGCGGCCACCGACGCCGTCGAGGTGCTGCGGGAGCGCGCCGGAAAGCTGCTGCGCTCATGACCGACGACGCAGCCCTCACCCACGCCGCCCTCACCACCACGGCCACCGGCACGCCCGGTGCCCCGCTGCCGGACCCGGAGGCCAACCGCCGTCAGGTCCTGTACTGGCGGCTGCTGGCCCGGCTCTTCGACCACGACGAGCAGCCGGCGCTGGAGACGGCGTCGCTGGACGTCGTCGAGGCCCTCGGCCTGCCGTCCGCGCTGTTGGACCCGCAGGCGTCCGTCGACGCGGTCGTGCAACGCCATCCGCAGCTCGCCGAGGAGTTCGACTCGGTGATGGTCCCCGCCGAGGACACCGGACGCGACCGGGCCGCGGAGGTGCGGCGGGCGGCGCTGGTGTCCAAGGTGCTGCTGAACACCTTCGCCACCGGTCGCGGGGAGGTGACCGCAGGCCAGTTGGCCCGCTGGCAGTCCGACACCGCGTGGCTGGAGCGCGCGCTCGGCTGCCGGCCCGGGGAGCTGCGCACCAACCCGCTGGGCCCGGAGGTCGCCGACATCGAGGCCGACCTGGTCCGGCGGATGCGTCTGCGCGAGGTGCTGGCCGACAACGCCCTGGCCGCGCAGCTCACCCCGAGCATGTCGCTGATCGAGCAACTGCTGCGGGACAAGGACAACCTGGACGGCGTCGCCCTGGCCAACGCCAAGCGACTGATCCGCCGGTTCGTCGACGAGGTCGCCGAGGTGCTGCGCACCCAGGTGGCGCAGGCGAGCGTCGGCGAGCTGGACCGGTCGGTCCCGCCGAAGCGCACCTTCCGCAACCTCGACCTCAAGCGCACGGTCTGGAAGAACCTCCCGAACTGGGACCCGGAGGGCGAGCGGCTCTACGTCGACCAGCTCCACTACCGCCACACCGCGCGAAAGACGACACCGCAGGACCTGATCGTGGTCGTCGACCAGTCCGGTTCGATGGTCGACTCGATGGTCAACTGCACCATCCTTGCCTCGATCTTCGCGGGGCTGCCCCGGGTCCGGGTGCACCTGGTCGCCTACGACACCCGGGCGCTGGACCTGACCCCGTGGGTGCGCGACCCCTTCGAGACGCTGTTGCGCACCAAGCTCGGCGGCGGGACCGACGGCACGGTCGCGATGAACCTGGTCCAGCCGATGATCACCGATCCGCGCAACACCGTCGTGGTGTGGATCAGCGACTTCTACGAGTCGCGCTGCGAGCCGCTGTTCGCGAGCATGGCCGCGATCCACCGCTCCGGCGCGAAGTTCATCCCCGTGGGCTCGGTCACCAGCTCCGGCCGGGCCGCCGTCAACCCCTGGTTCAAGGACCGGTTCAAGGACCTGGGCACGCCGGTGATCTCCGGCCATATCCGCAAGCTCGTCCGCGAGCTCAAGACCTTCCTCGCCTAGCACCGCGCCCACCAGCGCCGCGCCTAGAAAGGCCACACCCCGAACATGTCCGACCTGCTGCGCGCCCCCGCCGAGACCAAGTACGCCGACGAGCTGGCCTGGCTGGAGTCCGTCGACACCGGCACCAAGCCGTTCACCTGGCGGCTGTCCCCGAAGATGATCCGCACCTTCGTGCTCGGCTCCCGGCCCGGGGACGGGCTGGACCGCACGGTGGAGCAGAAGTGGTTCGGTGACGCCTCGATCGTGGAGCGGGCGATCGTGACCCTCGCCTCCGACCGCGGGCTGCTGCTGATCGGCGACCCGGGCACCGGCAAGTCCTGGCTCGCGGAACTGCTGGCGGCTGCGGTCTGCCGCGACTCCACCCTCGTGGTCCAGGGCACCGCCGGCACCACCGAGGACCACATCAAGTACTCGTGGAACGTGTCGATGGTCATCGCCCAGGGCCAGTCGCGCGCGTCGATGATCCCGTCCCCGATCATGACCGCCATGGAGACCGGTGCGGTCGGCCGGTTCGAGGAGCTCACCCGGGCCACCAGCGACGTCCAGGACGCGCTGATCTCCATCCTCTCCGAGAAGTACATCTCCGTCCCGGAGTTGGACGAGGACGGCATCGTCTTCGCCAAGCCCGGCTTCTGCGTGATCGCCACCGCCAACAGCCGGGACCGGGGCGTCAACGACCTCTCCTCCGCGCTCAAGCGCCGGTTCAACTTCGTCCGCATCCCGGTGGTCACCAACCGCAGGAGCGAGGCGGAGATCGTGCGGTTCCGCACCGAGGAACTGCTGCGCCGCCACGAGATCGAGCTGGACGTCCCGCCGACCCTGCTGGACGTGCTGCTCCAGTCGTTCAGCGACCTGCGCGAGGCCGCAGCCGCGGCCGGGAGCGACGACGAGCGGCTGGAGTCGGCGCTGTCCAGCGCCGAGCAGATCGGCGTGCTGGAGGACGCGATCCTGCACAGCAACTTCTTCGGCCGCAAGGCGCTGGGCGCGGACGCGCTCGCCTCCTCGCTGGTGGGCTCCCTGGCGCGGCGGGACGAGGACACCTCGATCCTGAACAAGTACCTGCACGGTGTCGTCGCCCCGCGCGGCGAGAAGAGCGAGGAGTGGACGCAATTCCTCCACGGTGGCCAGAGCGCGCTGAAGGCCCTCGCGTGAGCCCGGCGCCCGACGGCGTGTTCGACGCCCTGCGCGCCCAGCTCCACGACGCCGCCACCACGCTCGCCGACGGCCCGGACGCCCTGGAGGGCATCCTCCTCGGGATGGTCGACGACGTGGACCGGGCGGCGCGCGAGCCGCTGGAGATCTTCCCCGTCTGCCACCACTCCCCCGCCTCCGCGGCCGCGATGGCCCGCCGCCTGCGGGAGAAGCAGCCCAAGGTGGTCTACCTGGAGCTGTGCGAGGACATGGCGCCGCTCCTGGCGGAGCTGCACAACTGCGCGCTCCCGGTGGCGGTGCAGGCCTTCGCGACCGAACTCGACGGCTTCCCGGCCGATTGGGCCCCGCTGTCGGTGGTGGCGCCGATCACGGAGGCCTCCGCCGAGTACCAGGCGATCGCCTACGCGGCGACGACGCCCGGCGTCGAACTCGTCCTGGTGGACCGCTCCAGCGACCACGTCTTCCAGTGGGAGCCGCGCCGGACGGAGCCGGGGCCCGCCGCCGCCGAGCCGGACGAGGAGGAGGGCGCCCTGCACGGCGACGCCGTCGGCGTGGAGATCGGCGACCTGCGCCCGCGCTTCGCGGAGCTGGAGGAGCACCTGCTGCGCAACGGGCGGGTGCGGCGCTGGTCCGAGTGGTGGCACCAGTACGTGGAGCTGCCGCTCGGCGACGCCGACCACGAGACCTACCGCCAGGTCATGTTCCTCATCGGCTCATTGTTCCGGCGTCTCGCGCCGGGCGACACGCGACGCGTGCGGGTCGACGAGGACCGCGAGCGTTACATGTGGACGCGGATGCGCGCCCACCTGGCGGCCACCGGCACCGCTCCGGGCGAGGCCGTGTACGTGTGCGGTGCCTTCCACGCCGCCAGCCGCGTCGCCGAGTTCGGCTTGGAGGGCGCGGACGGCTTCGAGATCGCTCCGCGTACGGCCACCAAGTGGCAGTACGGCCTGATCCCTTCGAGCCACACCGCGATCGAGGCGCAGTTCGGGCTCGCTCCCGGATCGGTGTCGATCGCCGCGACGCAGTGGACGAAGAACCTCAAGCGCACCCGCGTGGTGCCGTTCCGTCTGGCGGGGCAGGCCGGCGGCGGGAAGAACGCTCCCGCCCTCCCCGCCGCTCCCGCGCCGGTCGCCGGCGAGGCCGTGCGGGAGGACCGGCTCTCGGGATTCCTGCGGCGCCCTCCGGCGCTCGACCAGCTGGACCAGGCAGAACTGCTGGGGTGGTGCGTGGGCATCGTCCACGCCGCGCGCCGGGCCGGCTACCTGGCCTCCACCGCGGACGCGATCGCGGTCTTCGAGACCTCCGTGCTGCTCGCGGGGATGCGGGACCGGGCCAAGCCCACCCCGTACGACTTCCAGGACGCCGCGGTCACCTGCATCGAGAAGGACACCGTGCCCGGCCGCCGGGACGTGCGCCGTCTGGTGGAGATCATGATGGGCGGCGACAGGATCGGCCGGGTCGGCTACGACGCGCTGCCGCCCCTGGCCCGCGACGTCCACGACCGGCTCGCCCCGCTCGGCCTGAACCTCCAGCAGCGCGGTGTGAAGCGCGCCCTGCTCGACATCGCCTCCCGGCCCGAACTGGAGCGCTGCTCCGACCTGCTGTGGATGCTGCGCTACCTCATGCCCGTAGGGGCCGCCCGCCCGATCATGGGCGAGCGGCTGCTCGGGCAGCGCCCGATCCAGGAGTCCTGGGACGTCGCGCTGGGCACCCACCAGCGCTCCCTGATCGAGCTCGGCTACGAGGGCATCAGCATCGAGCAGGTCCTCGAACAGCGCCTGCGCCGCAAGGCCTACCACCCGCTGGCCACGACCGCGACGGTGCTCGAGGCCGTCGAGGACGCCGTCCTCCACCTGCGCTCCGCCCGGTTGGCGGACGAGCTCGGGTCGCGCGCCCTGAAGGTCCTGGCCACCGAGCGCAGCGTCGACAGCGCCCCGGAGGTCCTTCGGCGGGTGCGTCGCCTGCTCGCATTCTACCGCACCAGCGAGCCCCGCCTGCCCACGTGGATCGAATCGTTCGTGACGGCCGGGTACGCGCACTACTGCACCCTGCTGCCCCGCGCGTTCGCCGACGAGGACGCGACGGTTCGTCAGGTCGCGGCGATGCTGGGGTTCCTGTTCACCATGGAGTCCCTCGCCCTGTCGCTCGGGTGCGACCGGACGCAGCTGGAGCTCGCCGTCGACCAGTCCCACCCCGCGGAGCCGTCGAAGCTGGCGCTGCTGTGGGCCGCCCAGGTGCACCTCGGTCGGCTGCCCCGGGCCGAACTGCGCAGCCGATGTGACGAGCTGCTGGACAACCCGCTGCTGCTGCCCGCCTACCCGCAGTACCTCAGCGGCCTGGTCCAGGCGCTGGAGCCGGTCCCGGGGTTGACGGACCTCGTGGTGGAGGCTGTCTCCAACGCGTTCGGCCGCCTTCCCGACCCGGTGCTGCTCCCGTGGCTGCCGACGCTGATCACCGCCCTGCGCGACGGCGGCGCCGATCTCGCACCGTTGCTGATCCGCGAGGCGGGTCGGGTCTTCCCCGACCGGCTCGAAGCCCTGGACGCCTTCGTCCCGCCGTGGCGCGCACCCGCGCCTGCCCCGGGCCGGCACCCGGGCGAGCACAGACGGGGCACGGGAGGGGTCGCCCTGTTGGCCTCCCATCCGGCCGCTCTCGAAGCGGCGGCGCGGCTGCTGGGATGCGAGGGGACGTGGTCGGCCGGGCCGTCCGGTCCGGCCGGAGTCGGCGTTCTCGCCGATCACGCGACGACCGCCCGGGCCCTGGAGGCGCTGCTGGCCGGGCGGTGAGCCGGGGATCAGCGCGGGAGCGACGCGGCCTCGTCGGCGGCCCGGCGGAGTGCCTCCGCCGGGTAAGGAGTCTGCCGACTCCTTCGCTGGAAGCCGCGGTTGAACTCGGACATCACCGCGGCGACCGGCGCGAGCCGGGCGAGGAGGGCCGCGGCTCCCGCCGGAATTCCGGTCGGGAGCTCGCCGTCCGCGTACGCGCGGACGAGCGCGAGGCGGGCGTCGCGGTCCTCCCGCCGCAGCCCGCACAGGGCCGTGACCAGCCAGTTGACCAGGTAGGTCGCGGTGTAGCAGCGGTCGTAGCCCTGGTTGCGGTCGAAGAACTCGGCCTCGTGCGGCGTCAGTTCGAACCGGTCGGCGAGGGCGAGGCCGTAGTCGGCGAAGTAGAGGCGACGGCCGTCGGTCAGGATGTTCTCGAAGTGGGCGTCGAAATGGAGCAGCCCGCGGCTGTCCATGAACCTCACGCCCGCCTCCAGCTCCCGCTCCACCATCGCGCAGGCCCGGTCCACGGCCTCGTCCCCCGCCTCCACCTGGGCGGTCAGCCACTCGTGCAGGTTCTGCGGGAGGTACTCCAGGAACAGGGCGACGCTCGCGGAGGAGCGCTCGAGGGCCTCGATCCGGTCGCGTACCTGCGGCGATCCGTCCCAGTAGGCGACAGCTCGGTCGATGTCGGCCAGTTCGTCGGGCAGGGGCGCCGAGTCCGGCAGCACCCGCCAGTGGTGCATCAACGGGAAGCCTTCGAACTCCCCCGCCAGCACCCAGTTGGTCGTCATGCCGTGCACGGCGAGCTCCCGCCAGGCTCCGAAACCCGGCCCCCCGATCAGGCCGACGCCGTACTGGCAGGACAGCGGGACCCCGAAGAGGTTGGCCGTGGAGCGGACGTGCTCGGGGCGGCGCTCGAGGTCGGTGAGCGGCACCCGCTTGACGAAGACCGGCCGTCCCTCGACCTCCAGCAGGGCCGACTTCCCGCCGATGCCGGCGCCGACGGGGGCGGCGGCGTCCAGCAGCTCGGCCAGCGCGCGGTCGCTGTGGAGGGCCAGGGCCGTGGAGACGGCACCGTGGGCGGTCAGCCGGGCCTCGCGCGACAGGTCGGGGAACTCGGTCATGTCCGCACCCTACGGGTACGGACCGACGCCGTCCACGCTTTCAGCGGGGGGTGAGCAGGCAGAACTCGTTGCCCTCCGGGTCGGCCAGCACGGTCCACGAGATCGAGGCCTGGTCGATGTCCGGGTCGGTGGCCCCCAGGGCGCGCAGGCGGGCCGCCTCGGCGGCCGGGTCGTCGCCGGGGTACGGGCGGACGTCGAGGTGGACGCGGTTCCACACGGTCTTGGCGTCCGGGGTGCGGACGAAGTCGAGGTAGGGGCCGACGCCCTTGGCCGAACGCAGGGTCGCGTACTCGTCGGTCACCTCGTGCAGCGTCCAGTCCATCGCCTCGCCCCAGAACCGGGCCATCGCGTGCGGGTCGGCGCAGTCGACCACCACCGACGCGACCGGCCCGGTGTCCCGGTACATCTCGCGCGGTTCCAGGACGCAGAACTCGTTGCCCTCGGGGTCCGCCATGACCGTCCACGGGACGTCGCCCTGGCCCACGTCGGCGCGCGTCGCCCCGAGCGCCTCCAGTCGGGCGACCAGCTGCTCCTGGTGGGCGGTCGAGGTGGTGGCCAGGTCCAGGTGCACCCTGTTCTTGACCGTCTTGGGCTCGGGCCTGGCGACCAGGTCGATGCAGACGGCCACCGGGTCGGGGTAGGTGAAGCCCAGGGGTTCGAGGTTGGTCACGCCGGGCCCCTCGCTGTCGACCCCCCAGCCGAGTGCCTCGGCCCAGAACCGGCCGAGTGCGGAGTCGTCCCGGGCCTTCATGTTGATCTGCACGAGTCGCGTCGCCATACCGCCGATCCTAGGCCGGACCGGCCGTGTCACGCGCTCTCACGCACCACCAGAGTCGGCTGGAAGACCCGGGACTGGAGCGTGCGCTCCGGCGCCGCGATCTGTTCCAGCAGCAGTTCCGCCATCTGCCCCGCCATCGACTCGACCGGCTGGCGGACGGTGGTCAGCGGCGGGTCGCAGGTCAGGGCCGCGCTGCTGTCGTCGAAGCCGACCAGGGCCATGCGGTCCGGGATGGCGATGCCCGCGCGGTGGAGCACGGCGACCGCGCCGAGCGCCATCAGGTCTGAGGCGACGAAGACCGCGTCAGCGTCG
Source organism: Streptacidiphilus sp. MAP12-33 (assembly GCF_041261265.1). Lineage (NCBI taxonomy): Bacteria > Bacillati > Actinomycetota > Actinomycetes > Kitasatosporales > Streptomycetaceae > Streptacidiphilus > Streptacidiphilus sp. MAP12-33. Next base: position 70,091 of record NZ_JBGCCA010000034.1, on the reverse strand, counting down.
GGCGCGGCGGCGAGCAGCGCCCGCATGGCGACGCCGCCGCCGGCCTGGGTGAAGTCGCCCTCGACGTGGGCGGCCTCGGTGAGGCCGTGGTGGGCCAGGCGCTCGCGGAACGCGGCGTAGCGTTCACGGCCGGCGGGGGTGTCCAGCGGGCCGGAGGCGTGGGCGATGCGACGGCGGCCGAGCGCGACCAGGTGGTCGACGGCAAGGAAGACGCCCGCGCGCTGGTCGAGTTCGACGAAACTGATCGGCAGCGGCTCGCTCGGGCGGGCGAACAGCACCGCCGGGACCCTGGCCTCGGCCAGCGCGGCCGGCAGCGGGTCGTCGGCGTGGGTGGAGACGAGCACGACGCCGTCGACGTGGCCCTGGCGCAGAAAGTTGATCAACTGCCGCCGGGAGGGCTCGTCGTCGACGATGGCCAGCACCACCTGGACCCCGCGCGGGCGCACGGCCTGGGTGACGCCGCTGACGACGCGGCCGAAGAACGGGTCGGCGAAGATCTGGCCTGCGCTCATGTCGGACACGGCGAGCGCGATCGACCCCGTCGTCCGGGTGACCAGCGAGCGAGCGGCGAGGTTGGGCGTGTAGCCGGTCTCCGCGATCGCCCGCTCGACGGCCTCGCGCAGGCTCGGCGCCACCGAGGCGTTGCCGTTGACCACCCGGGAGACCGTGGCGCGCGACACCCCGGCGACCTTGGCGACATCGACGAGCGTGACCACGTCCGGTGCGGGCTTCTTCGACATGGATGAGTTATACACGCCGCCCCTGGGCGGCGGGGCGGGCACCGGGGATCACCCGGGCCCGCCCCGGCCGGTGGGCGCCGCCGACCCGCCCCACGGGTCGGCGACGCCACCTCTCACCGGCGGCGCGTCAGCCGAGCGTCCACTGCTGGAGCGACGAGCCGGCGTTCGCCTGCTGGGTGAGCAGCGCCCCGTCGGCCGTCGAAGCGGTCGTCAGCAGCAGGCCGGTGTGGACGTTGGTGAGGGTGTAGGCACCGGAGGCCGCCCGGGCGAGGGTCCACTCCTGGTTGGGGTTGCCGGTGCAGGCCCACTGGATGACGGCGGTCCCGGCGGCGGTGTTGCCGCCGTAGTCGTCCATGCAGAGCTTGGAGTAGGCGTTGACGACGGTGTAGTTGCCGTCGGTCTGCCGGGTGAGCGTCCAGCTCTGGTTCTGGCCGCCGTTGGTGGACCAGGTGTCCAGCTGGGTGCCCTGCGTGGTCGACCAGTTGGGGTCGTCGAGCGCCTCGCCGCCGATGGTCAGCGTGTGCGTGCCGCTGAGGTCGCCGGCGACGGTCCAGGTGAAGGTGGTGTGCCCGGCCGCGCCGGTGGTGTCGGTGGCGGTGACCGTCACCGTCGCCGTGGTCGCGGCGGTCGGGGTGCCGGAGACGGTGCCGGTGGCCGGGGCGATCGACAGCCCGGCGGGCAGGCCGGTCGCGGACCAGGTGAGGGTCTGCCCGGAGGCGGAGTCCGTCGCACTGAGGTGCAGGGGCGTGATCGCGGTGCCGAGCGCGGCGCTCTGGTTGCCGGGCGGCGCGACGGTCACGGTGTCGCCCGCGGAGCCGCCGACCGCCGTGAAGCCGAGCGTCTGCGCGGCGGCGGGCCGGGTGTCGCCGGACGTGCCGCTGTTGTCCCAGCCTCGCTGCGGGGCGGTCGCCACGGCGGAGCTGCCGGTGGTGAGGCTGAGCGCGAGATCGCTGTACCGGTTGACCAGGCGGTAGCCGCCGGTGGGCGTGGAGGAGCCGCTGGAGGCGGGCGACTGCACGATCGTCTGGATCGACCACTGCTGGCCGGTCGTCGGTCCGCCGCTGCCCGGCGCGCCGAGGGAGACGGCCGCGTCCCAGGCCCGCCCCGCGTTCTTCGTCGCGTCGACGCCCAGCAGTTGGCCGCTGCCCGCGTTGGCGACGGTGAAGAAGCCGTCCCCGGTGGGCGTGAAGGTCCACTGCGCGGCGGTCCCGGTGGGGGCCGTCGTGGTGGTGAGGGTGCTACCGCTCTGGGCGAGGGAGGCGCCGTTGCCCGCGCCGAGCTGGTAGTCCACCCCGCTGCTGACCGGCGCGGCCGGGAGCCCGGCCGAGGACGCGGGGGCGACGGTGAACTGCGTGTACTGCGAGTCGTTGGGCGTGCAGGAGTACTCGCAGTAGGAGCGGAAGGTACGGCCGACGACGGCGCCGCCGGTCAGGCTCGTCGGGTCCAGGAACCAGCGGTACCAGGAGCTCTGCGCGGGCCCGGCGGAGCCGATGTCGGTCCACTTCTCGGTGGCGAGGTCGTCGCTGACGTAGAAGTGCTGCGGCTGGTTGCTGCCGGCCTCGTTCTCCGGAGTACCGATGTACTTACCGAGGTAGGCGTCCCAGGCGATGTTCAGCACCGACAGCTGCGAGCTGACGGGCGTGGTCCCGGCCGCGACCTGGCTGCTGATGCTGCCTGCCGTGCTCGGCGAGTAGCCCTGCGCGGGCGGCACCCACCCGGAGCCGACCCCGTCGGCCGGGATCACGTCGCTCTCGCTGCCACCGACGCCCGGCTGGGACCACGTGCCGTCGTACCACTTGCTCCAGGAGGCGGAGCTCATCTTCTGCGCGATCGGCGCGCGGGCGACGTGCTCCTGGAACCCGCCCCAGCCACCGGTCTTGTCGACCAGGCGGGACATGTAGAAGACGTAGAAGTACCCGGAGCGGTAGTCGACGAAGAGCCGCGGGTCGCCGTCCCCGTAGTAGTACGTCGAGTTCGGGAAGGTGGTGGTGTCGTTGCGGACGGTGCTGTACGGCGTGGTGATCGCGTGGCCCTGGATGGTCCAACTGGCGCCCTGGTTGCTGGAGGAGGCGTAGTCGACGGCGTCGTAGTGCGTGCCGTCGCCGAAGGGCTGCGGGGTGAACTCGTTGTGGACCAGGCCGTACCAGGTGCCGGTGTCCGGATCGACCCAGACGCCCACCAGATCGCAGTAGTTGCGCTCGGCGTAGCCGGAGCCGGACGGCGCGTCGGTGGCGTTCACGCCCGTCGGGCTGTTGTTGCAGAAGGCCGTGGTGTCCTTGTTGGTACCGGACTTGGCGATGGACGCGGTGGTGGCGGTGTCGAAGTTGCTGCCGGTGTAGAAGTCCCAGGACCGGCCGTCGGTGGCGCCGTAGAGCGAGTGCGCGGACTGGTAGTAGAACTGTCCGTTCTTGTCGAGGTACGGGAACGCCGGGGTGTCGTCGCCGTTGATGCCGTTGGTGGCGGAGGCACCGGCGGTCAGCGTGTAGCCGGCGGCGGGCGCGGTGGCCGCCTGCCAGGTCTCCAGCGCCTGGGAGGGGTCGCACGGCTCCAGCCCGACACCCTCCCCCGCGGCGACGGAACTGCCCTGCACCTGGAGGCACTTGCCGGACTGCGCGCTGAGGATCGTGCTGTCCGGCTGGAACGCGAAGTGCTGTTCCGGCGCGGCGCCGGAGCAGTTCGCCAGTTGGAGCAGCGCACCGTTGGCGTCGGACCCGCCCGCGACGGCGAGGCAGTTGCCGAGGACGGTGACGGTGCCGTCGGAGTTCCAGCCGAAGCTCTGCTCGGCGGAGCCGTCGCAGGCCGCGAGCTGGATCGGATTCCCGCTGGTGGTGGCGGCGTTGGTGTCATCCAGGCACTGGCCGCCGATGGTGATGGTCCCGCTGGGGGTCGCGGCGGCGGCGGGGAGTTGGGGTAGGCCGGCGGCGAGGACCGCGAGCACGGTCGCGGCCAGCAGACGGGGTCGGGGGGAGCTACTCACGAGGGGTCCTTCCGCGTGGGAGCGGAGCGAAGAGAATAGTTCCGCTAGAATCCGAACTAATCGAGCCCGCGTCAACCCCCCGTGCAGTTGCACTATCCGGGGGCGCGAGGAACTGCGCGAGCAACCTCGCGCCCCCGAAGGCGGCTGCGCCGCTAGGCGAGCTGCATGATCGCGATCGGGTCCTGGTAGACCGCGTCCAGCGCGAGGTACGCGCCGCCGCGCGCAGGCGCGGTGAAGCCGAGGACCGAGGGCACCAGCTCACAGCCGCCCGCGTCGGGCGCGATCACGGTGTCGCGGACGTCGTCCCTTATGGCGTCCACCAGGTACGTCCCGAAGACCGCGAAGTGACCACCCAACACCAGCAGTCGCGGGTTGAGCACGTCCACCAGCAGCGCGACCCCCGAACTCAGCGCGCGCGCCAGCGCGTCCAGCGCGGCGAGGGTGCGCGCATCGCCCGCCTCCGCGCGGCGCCGCAGCTCGCCCAGGCGCTGCTCGACGTCGACCGAGGGGTCGTGGACCGGGTCGTAGCGGTCCGCCGCCAGGCGCAGCAGCGCGGCGAGGCCGACGGCCGTCTCCCAGCAGCCGCGGCGACCGCAGGGGCACTGCTGCTCCGGGTCGCCCAGTGGCAGGTGGCCCACCTCGCCGGCGAAGCCGGAGTTGCCGCGCAGCAGGTTGCCACCGGCGATGATGCCGGCGCCGACGCCGGTCGCGCCGGTGAGGTAGACCAGGTCGCGGACGCCGGGGGTGTCGGTGGTGACGAACTCGGCGATCGCGCCGAGCTTGGCGTCGTTCTCCAGGTGTATCTCCGGCGCGGCACGGCCCAGACGGCGGCGCAGCCCGGCGACGGCCGGGACCTCGCGCCAGCCGATGTTGGACGCGTAGGTGACCACGCCCCGGACCGGGTCGATGACGCCGGGCGCAGCGAGCGTGACGCCGATCGTCCGCACACCGGCGGCGGCCAGCTCCTCCATGGTCGCGGCGACCAGCTCCCCGACGGTGTCGAGCACCTGCTCGGCCGGGACGCCGGCGACGTCGACGGCGAGGCGGCGCTGCGCGACGACATCACCCGGCAGGTCGAGGGCGATCAGGCTCACGTAGTCGACGTTGATCTCGACGCCGACCCCGCACAGGCTGCGGCCGTCCAGCTCGACCACCTGCCCGGGCCGCCCGACGGCGCCCTCGCGCTCGGCGCCGCCCTCGCGGACGAGGCCGCCCTCCATCAGCTCGGCGATCAGATTGGTGACCGTCGCCTTGGGCAGGCCGGTGTCCGCCGCGATCCGGGCGCGCGAGCGGCCGCCCTCGGTGTGCAGCAGGTTGAGGATCAGGCTCTGGTTGGCGCGGCGCGTCGAGGACCGGTCCTTGGCCCCCGGCGGCCCGGCCATGGCCAGCTCACGCGGGTACGTCTCGACAGCTCGGGTTGCCACGGCTGCTGCCCTCCCCCTTCGTCGGTGGGACTGCCGCTCCAGACGAAGTGACTGTAGCGGTCCTGCTGGGTGTCTTGACTGTGACTCTCTTTTGTTCCAACAATAGCCGAACTAATCGAGCACGCCTCCTTCTCCTCGCTGTGTTCCCCTCACTGAACATGGAGCCCTGCCTTGACGATCCACTCCGGAAGAGCGCTGGCTGCGGCCGCCGCTCTCGTGACGGCCACCGCCCTGCTCGCCGGCTGCTCCAGCAGCGGCTCCTCCACCGGATCCGACGCCGCCTCTGCCGGGCCGGTCAAGCTGGACTTCTGGGGCTGGGCGCCCGGCTACGACCAGTCGGTGGCGCTGTGGAACAAGTCGCACCCGAACATCCAGGTCACCTTCGACAAGACCGCCTCCGGCTCCAAGGGCGGCTACACCAAGATGCTGACCGCCGTTCAGGCCGGCAACGCCCCGTGCCTGGCCCAGGTCGGCTACGAGACGCTGCCCAGCTTCGCCGCCGCGGGCGCGCTCCAGGACGTCACCGACGCCACCGCCTCCGCGAAGAGCCAGTTCGCGGACTGGACCTGGAACCAGGTCACCATCGGCGGCAAGACGTACGGCGCACCCGTCGACACCGCGCCGATGGCGCTGATGTACCGCAAGGACCTTTTCGCCAAGTACGGCATCAGCAAGCCCCCGGCCACCTGGGACGAGTACGCGGCCGACGCCGCCAAGGTGCACGCCGCGGACCCGAGCGTCTACCTCGGCGACTTCGGCAACGACGCCTACAACTACGCCGGTCTCGCCTGGCAGGCGGGCGCGCCGTGGTTCGGCACGGCGAACCAGCAGTGGCAGGTGACCATCGGCAGCGCGGCCAACACCAAGGTCGCCTCCTACTGGCAGGGCCTGCTCGACAAGAAGCTGCTGAAGACCGACCCCAGCTTCGACCCGTCGCTCTACAGCGACATGGCGAACGGCAAGATCCTCTCCGACGTCAACGCGGTGTGGGACACCCCCATCATCGCCTCCAGCGTCAAGGGCACGAGCGGCAAGTGGGCCATCGCGCCGATGCCCGTCTGGGACGCGGGCAACCCCGTCTACGGCAACGACGGCGGCTCGGCCACCGCGGTCCTGAAGGGCTGCGCGCACGCCAGGGAGGCGGCGCAGTTCGCCCTCTGGATGAGCACCGACCCCGACAGCGTGGCCAACCTCATCAAGGTCACCGGCATCTACCCCGCCGCGACGTCGGGCCTCGGCAACCCGGCCCTGTCCGCGCCGGACCCCTTCTACGGCGGCCAGAAGATCTACGACGTCTTCAACGCGGAGATGTCCCACATCAACACCTCCTGGCAGTGGGGCCCGACGATGACCCAGACCTCGACGGACCTCGGCGACGGCCTCGGCCAGGCCGGCACGGGCGGCGCGAAGCTCCCGGACGTGATGGGGACGGTGCAGAGCAAGACGGTTGCCCAGATGAAGCAGCAGGGCCTGACCGTTTCCGGCTGACCTCACGTGGCAGCGACCTCAGGGGCGCGAGGAACTGCGCGACAAGCCACCGTGTGTGGTCAGTTCCCGAACGGTCAGGGCCATCCGCACAGGGTGGTTCCTCGCGCAGTTCCTCGCGCCCCTGGAGGGTGCAAGCACAGGGAGATTGAAAGTTGACCACCGCCACGTCGCGCCAGGCGACCACAGCAACACGTGCACCCGTTCGCCCAACGCAGTCCCGCCGCGCGCCGGCGCACGTACGGAGGCGGGCGCGGACCGCCGCGCTGTTCCTCGCGCCGTTCCTGCTGCTCTTCGCCGCCATGTACGCGGCACCCATCGGCTACACCGTGTACCAGAGCCTCTTCCGGATGCACCGGGACGGCCTCGGGCTGACCGCGCCCACGCAGGTCTTCGCCGGGCTCTCCAACTACGGGACCGCGCTGGCCGATCCGGCCTTCCGCGCCTCCCTGCTGCGGGTCCTGCTGATCGGCATCGTGCAGGTACCGGTGATGCTCGGCCTCGCGCTCGGCCTCGCGCTGCTGCTGGACGCGAGGACCACGCTCTTCAAGCGGTTCTTCCGGCTCGCGTTCTTCCTGCCCTACGCCCTGCCCGGCGTGGTCGGCGCCATCATGTGGTCCTACCTGGTCGCGCCGGGCCTCAGCCCGATCACCGCCGCCGCCCACCACCTGGGCCTGCACCTGGACCTGACCTCGAACGCGATGCTCGCGCCGACCATCGGCAACATGCTGACCTGGGGCTGGACCGGCTACAACATGCTGATCATCTACTCCGCGCTGCAGGCCATCCCGACCGAGCTCAGCGAGGCAGCGACGATGGACGGCTGCTCGGCCTGGGGCATCGCCTGGCGGATCAAGATCCCGCTGGTGCGCCCCGCCCTCGTGCTGACGACCGTCTTCTCCATCATCGGCACCGCGCAGCTCTACAACGAGCCGGCCATCCTGCGGAACGTCGCGCCGAACCTCAGCAGCACCTACACGCCCATCTACGCCGCCTACGACGCCGTGGACGCCAACAACTTCAACGCCGCGGCCACCGAGTCGGTCATTCTGGCACTGCTGGCGTTCGTCCTCTCCTTCGGCTTCCTCAAGCTCGTCCAGCGCCGGGGAGCAGCCCTGTGAACACCGCCCTCCGCAACCCCGCCCGCTGGGTCACGCTCGGCGTGCTGATCGTCGCGTCCGTCTACTTCCTCGTCCCGGTCTGGTGGCTGCTCGTCTCCTCCACCAAGACCAACGCCGACCTCTTCTCCGGCAACGGCTTCTGGTTCGGCCACTTCGCGTTCTTCGCCAACCTGCGGCAGGTCTTCACCCAGCAGGGCGGCATCTACTCGCAGTGGCTGCTCAACAGCGCCCTCTACGCCGTCGGCGGCGCGGCCGTCAGCACGCTGATCTCCTCCCTGGCCGGGTACGCGCTCGCCAAGTACCCGTTCCGGGGCCGGGAGGTCACCTTCAACGTGGTGCTCGCCGCCGTCCTCGTCCCGCAGCCGCTCCTCGCCATCCCGCTGTACCTGATGTTCTCCAAGGTCCATCTGGTGAACACCTACTGGGCTGTCCTGCTGCCCAGCATGGTCAGCCCGTTCGGGGTGTACCTGGCCCGGATCTACGCGGCCGCCTCCGTGCCGGACGAACTGCTGGAGGCCGGGCGGATCGACGGGGCCGGCGAGGTACGGATCTTCGGGACCATCGCCCTGCGCGTCATGGCCCCGGCGCTGGTGACCGTCTTCCTCTTCCAGTTCGTCTCGATCTGGACCAACTACCTGCTGCCGGTACTGATGCTGGCCAACGACCGCCTCCAGCCGGTCACCGTCGGCATCGTCGGTTGGCAGTCGCAGCGCGGGATCGGCCCGACCGCCGTGCCGTTCAACATCGTGGTCACCGCCGCGATGGTCTCCGCGATCCCGCTGGTCGTCCTGTTCCTGTCCCTGCAGCGCTTCTGGCGTTCCGGCCTGACCGCCGGCTCCGTCAAATGAGCCCCCTGTCAACTGAAGCCCATCCGAGGAGGCCCCGCGTGCCCGCCCGGTACCACCTGCGGTTCCAGCTCCACCCCGGTCCGGACGCCGCCGCCCAGGCCGCCGAACTGGCCAAGTTCTGCGGCGAGGCGGGCGTGGACGAGGTAGTCCTGCTGCTGGGCGCCGAGGAGTTGTACGCCGGCCATCCCGCCGGCCCGGCGGAGGACCTGCTCGTGGAGACCGCGGCCACCGGCGCCTCGATCCTGCGCGAGGCAGGGCTGGAGGTCAGCCTCAACCCGTGGGTCACCGCGGGCCACGCCGACCGGGGTCGCGCCGACGCCCTCGGCTTCACCCCGATGGTCGGGCCCGACGGCACGGTCGCCGCCGCGCAGGCGTCCTTTGCCTGCCCCCGCTGGCGGGCGTGGATCACCGCGCACTACGCGCGCTTCGCCGCGCTGGGCTTCCGGGTGCTGTGGCTGGAGGACGACTTCCGCTACCACAACCACGCCCCGCTGCCCTGGGGTGGCGGCTTCGAGCAGCCGATGCTGGACCGGCTCGGGCAGTTGGCCGGCGAGCCGGTGACGCGCGAGCGGGTCGTGGCGGCGCTCACCGCGCCCGGCGCGCCGCACCCGTGGCGTGAGCTGCTCCAGCAGGTGTGGCGCACCGCGCAGTTGGAGGTGGCTGCGGAGCTCGCCGACACCGTCGCCACCCACTCCGGCGGACGGTCCGGGCTCGGGCTGATGAGCTCGACCCTGGGCCTTCACTCCGTCGAGGGCCGGGACTGGCCCGCGCTGTTCCAGGCGCTCTCGGTCGGTGGCCGCGTCTCCCACCGCCCGCACTTCGCCCCCTACAGCGACACCCCGGGACGCGAACTCAGCACCTCCGTCTGGATGCTGGAGCAGCAGCGGGCGCTGCGGCCCGCCTTCGCCAGCAGCGAGCCGGAGATCGAGAACTGGCCGCACACCGCCTGGTCCAAGTCCGACGCGCAGACCTGGTCCGAGCTGGTCACCGCCCAACTCGCGGGCTCGGACGCGCTCTTCCTCAACCTCCACCCGATGCACTCCGGCCGCGCCCAGCGCCAGCCGCGCATCGCGGAGTTGCTGCGCCGCTCACGTCCGGCCCTGGACCTGGTCGCGGACGGGCACGGCGCCGACGAGGGATTCGAGACGCTCGGGGTGGGCCTGCCGTTCCGGCAGGACGCCGCCGCCCATGTCCGCACCCGGACCGGAGACGGGCTCGCGGGGCTGTCCACGGACCCGGGCCCGGCGGCCGGCTTCCTGCTGCGCTACGGCGTTCCGGTCGCGGCGGGTGTCAGCCGCGTCAACGCCGTGTTCGGTCCGCTCGCCTGGGCCTTCGCCGACGCGGAGGTCGAGCGACTGCTCGGCGGCGGACTGCTGGTGGACGGCACGGCCGCCGCGATCCTGGTCGAGCGCGGCTTCGGGCCGCTGCTGGGCGTCGACGCCGCCGAACTCGTGGACCGCGAGCAGCACCCGGTCCCCGAGCCCGGCCCCTACGCGGTCGAGCGCCACCGGGCCGAGGACGGAGAGATCTGGCTCAGCGTCAACACCCAACCGGCCCTGGCCCGCCTCTCCCCCGCCCCGGACGCCACCGTCACGACGCGGATCACCACCCCGGACGGGCAGGACTGGGGCCCAGGGCGGCTGCGGTTCACGAACGCGCGCGGCGGGCGCGTCGTGGTGCTGGCCGCGACCGCGCCGGAGCAGTTGCCCTTCGACGACGACGGTCAGCGGCTGCTGCACGAGGCCGTCCGCTTCCTGGAGGGCGACCGGCCGGAGCTGCCGCTGGTCAGCGGCGGACCGCACCTGATCCCGCAACTCGTCCGCACGACCGCGGGGACGCGGCTCGCCGTCGCCAACGGCAGCGCCGACCCGGCTCGACCGCGCGTCACCTTCCCCGGCGCGGCGCCGCCGCAGGCGACGGCGACGCTGCTGGCCCCGCTCGCCGAGCCGGCCCCGGCGGCCTGGGGGGCCCGCGACGGTCGTCTGCTGGAATCGGACGCGGAGCTGCCGCACCGCGGCTGGCTGCTGCTGCACTGGAGCTGACCGCCCTCGGACCCCGCTCCGACCCTGCCGCCGATCCCGTGCGGCGGCGGGGACGGAGCGGTCACCACCTCATCGGCCCGCGTCGGGGCTCCCGTGCCGGGCCGGGTTCTGCGACGCGAGGTTCTCCAACGCGAGGTTCTCCAACGCAAGCGCCAACGCCACGTCGAGCGCCTCCTCGGCGGCGCACGGCACGTCCGGCTCGACGCCGACGCCCTCCCAGTTCGTGCCCGAGACCGGGTTGAGCGCGCGGGCGACCGGCACCGACACCTCCAGGTGCGGGTGGACCGTCCACCCCTCGCGCGGATGCGCGCCACCGCCGGTCACCTCGCCGACGACCGGCGCGCGGCCCAGCTGCTGCAGGTCGTAGGCGAGTTCCTCACCCGCGGAGAAGGTCCGGCCGCTGGTGAGCACGTAGAGCGGCTTGCGCCCGCCGAAGCGCGCGCCCGGCACGTGCGGCGGCGTCCAGAACTGCTCGGCCACCGCGCCCTGCTGCGACAGCAGGGTGTTGAGGTGGGTGCGGCGGTCCAGCAGGTAGCCGCAGATGAAGGCGACGGTGTCCGGGTCGCCGCCGGTGTTCCGGCGCAGGTCCAGGATCAGCGCCGAGGCGGGCGCCACCAGCGTGAGCGCGGCGGCGAGCGGCTGCGCCGCCCATTCCAGCGGGAACATCGCGGGCGCGACCTCCAGCAACGCGACCCCGCCCTCCAGCAGCTCCACCCGCGGCACGCCGCCGAGTCCGGCGTCGAACCGCCGCCGCATCGCGGTCATGGCGGCCGCGCCCTTCTGGCCCTCGCCGTCGGCCGGGACCGGCTCGGCGTGGTGCTTGAGCCGCAGGTGCAGGTCGCCGTTGACGGACTGCAGATCGGCGGTGACGGCCTCGGCCAACTCCTCCGGGCCGACGGCCCCGTAGGCACCGTCAGTGCTGCGGCGCCGCAGCAGGGCGGCGAGTTCGGCGCCGATCTCAGGAAAGACGTAGTGCTCGGCGACGCGTGCGGCCGCCGCCTCGACGACGGTGCCGACGTCCAGCGTGGTGGTGGTCATGGAGGGAGTAGACCAGCGGCTTGCGCAAGCGTCAACGGCGTTTAACACTTGGCCGGGTGAGCGCCAACGAGGACGAGGACGTCCAGCGGATCAGTACCCCCGAGCAGCATGCGGCCCTGGCCCACCCGGTCCGCCAGCGGCTGCTGTTCGCACTGAAGCGGCAGCCCTCCACGATCAGCCGCCTGGCGGCCCGGCTCGGCGTCAACAAGGGCGGCGTCTCCCACCACCTCAAGGTCCTGCGCGACGCGGGCCTCATCCGCGAGGCCGGCACCCGAACGGTCCGCGGCGGAACCGAGCGGTACTACCGCCTCACCGCCCGCCACCTCCTCGTCGACGCCCCGCAGCCGGAAGGCACCGCCGCCCTCCTGGGCGCGGTCGCCCAGGAACTCGACCGCTCCCCCACGGACCACACCCTCCTCCTCCGCCACCTCCGGCTCTCCCCCGCCAAGGCGGCCCGGTTCGCCGAGGCCCTGACCCGCCTCGTCGACGACCTGGAGGAGGACCCTGAGGGCGAGCCCACGCACGGCATCCTCGTGACGCTCTACCAGCAGAGGTAGGTGCAACCCCTTCAGGGGCGCGGGGAACTGCGCGACAAGCCACCCACGGCATTGAGATCCCGTGCGGACAGGGCCATCCCCCTCGGGTGGGTTGCTCGCGCAGTGCCCCGCGCCCCTGAAGGATGGTGCAACTGATCCATCGCGAGCAGACCCGCGCCGATGCAGCCCGCGTCACGGCCCAGGCCGGCCGGGACGATCTCCGGGGTGGTCTGGAAGCCGAGGCGCTTCTCGAGCGCCGCGCGCAGGGGTTCGACGTACGGGCGGCCGACCTGGGCCACGCCGCCGCCGACGACGATGCGGCGCGGGTCGAAGAGGGTGACGGCGGCTGCGAGGCCGTCGGCGAGGGCGGGGACGGTGCGGTCCCAGAGCCACTCGGCGACGTCGTCGCCGGCCTGCGCCCGGCGCCAGACCTCGTCCGCGCCGACCTGCTCGCCGGTCGCGCGGCTGTACGCGCCCGCGAGCGCCGCGTCGGAGGCGACCGTCTCCAGGCAGCCGCGCTTGCCGCAGGCGCACAGGCGGCCGCGCGGGCGGACGGTCAGGTGGCCCAGCTCGCCCGCCGAGCCGTGGCCGCCCACGAGAATGCGGCCGTCCAGGACGAGCGCGGCGGCGATGCCCGCGCCCATCTGGACGAAGAGGAAGGACCGGCAACCGCGCCCGGCGCCGAGGCGGGCCTCGGCCCAGGCGGCGGCCCGCACGTCGTGGCCGAGGGCGACGGGGATGCCCAGCTCCTCCGCGGCCCACTGCCGGATCGGCACCTCCCGCCAGCCGAGGTTGGCGGAGAAGGTGCAGATCCCGGCCGCCTGGTCGATGACGCCGGGGACGGCGATGCCCGCCGCCACCGGGTGGTGGGTCTGCGCGAGCGTGGAGGCCAGGTCGAGGACGGTCTCGACCACGGCGTCCGGCCCTCGCTCGACGCCGGTGGCCACGCTCGCGCGGTGCAGCACGGTGGCGTCGGGCGCGAGCACGGCGGCCCTGATCCGGCTGCCCCCGGCGTCGAGTGCGAGGACCACCCCGTCAGTGGTGTGTGTCATGTCGAATCTCCCCCGGTGGTGCCGCGCGCGAAGTTGGGTCTTTTATAGGGACGACGCTCAAGACCGCGCAACGGGCGCGGCACCACGCCCTGGGAAGACGCGGGCCGCGCTACTGCGGCAGCGACCAGGTCTGGTTCGCCTGGTTGTACCCGCACGGCCAGATGTCGAGCCTGGTGCCGTCGGCGGAGCCGCCCCCATGGACGTCCAGGCAGTCGCCCGAGTTCGGGTTCACCAGATTGCCCGCCTGGTCGTACGTCCACTTCTGGCCGGCGGAGCCGTCGCAGGCGTGGAGGTCGACGTAGGTGCCCGCCGCGGTGGCCGAGCCGGGCACGTCCAGGCACTTGCCGAGGGCGCGCACGGTGCCGTCACCCGGCAGGGTCCACTGCTGGTTGGCGGTGCCGTAGCAGCCGTAGACGATGATCGGGTTGCCGTCGGCGGTGCCGGAGCCGGAGTCGTCGAGGCACTTGCTGCCGACGCCCGTCACCTGGCCCAGCTGCGCGGTGCCGCCGCAACCCGCGCTCGGGCTGATCCGCAGCAGCGCGGTGCCGTGCGCCGGGATCGACGCCGAGAGCGCGCCCGTCGTCGTGGAGCTGGCCCCGGACCACAGGTCCTTGACGCCGAAGGTGCAGCCGCTGCCGCCGGTGAGGCCGATCGCGGCGGCCGTGGTGCTCGCCGAGACGGTGGACGCCGAGCGGTTGAGGATCGCGACGGCGCGGTCGCCGTTCGCCAGCGGACGGGTCAGCACGTCGAGCGTGCCGTTCTGCGAGACGACGTAGCCGGGGTGGCCGAGGGAGTCCTGGTCGACGGCGATCACGTCGCTGTTGCCGAGGTCGGCGACCGAGGCGGCGCTCAGCTGGGTGACGTCGTCGCTCAGGATCATCGGCGCGCCCATCTCCGCCCACAGCGAGAGCTGGCTGCGCGACTCGGTGGCGGTCAGGCCGCCGTCACCGGCGATGAGGAAGTCCGGGTCGTTCCAGTTGCCGGGGCTCTCGTAGCGGTGGATCGGGTTGTTGTAGCCGTAGTTGGTCAGCACGCTGCTCCAGCGGCTGGTGTTCGGCTTGCTCGCGTCGTAGGTGGCGACGTCGTAGCCCTCGCGCCACAGCTGACCGTACTGGCCGACCCAGCCCAGCACGGTGTCCCAGTCCGCGGTGCCCTCGAAGTAGGCGGGCGCCGACTCGGAGAAGACGATCGGACGGCCGGTGGCCTGGAGCGCCTGGCTCATCTGCTGGTAGGCGCTCTGGTAGGTCTGCACGGAGGTCTGCCCGCTGACGGAGGGCACGTTGCACCCGTCGAGCTTGAGGTAGTCCACGCCCCAGGACGCGAACAGGTTCGCGTCCTGCTGCCAGTGGCCCCAGCTGCCGGCGTAGCCGCCGCAGGTGGAGGTGCCGGCGTCCTCGTAGATGCCGAACTTGAGTCCGAGCGCGTGCAGTTGCTGTCCCACGTAGGCCATGCCGTCGGGGAACCGGCTCGGGTCGGCCTGGAGGCTCCCGTTGGCGTCGCGGGCGGTCTGCATCCAGCAGTCGTCGGTGGTGACCGTGTTGTAGCCCTTGGCCGCCAGGCCGGTCGAGACCAGCGCGCGGGCGTTGGCCAGGATCGTCGACTCGGTGTAGCCGCACTGGAAGTGGGCCCAGTCGTTCCAGCCCATGGGCGGGGTGAGGGCGAGCGCGCTGGTGGAGGTGGCGGTCGGGGAGGCGTTCGCCTGCGGGGCGGCGGCCAGGCCGGTCGTTAAGGCGGCGACGCCGGCGGTGACCACGGCGACGAGGCCGCGCAGGCCGCGCGCGGTGCTCGATCCAGAACGGGGCACGGTTGTCCCTTCGGGGAGATGGGGATGACGTCACGTCACGCGCGTGGGGCGCACGTGAGGGAGGCACTCGCACAGGGCTGCGACGTCCGCACCGATGCTAGGGAAAGGCTGAGCGAATGCCTAGACATCTGTGCGCAATTCTGCGCGGTGATCCATATTCTGCGCAGTTCTGCGCAACACACCCGGCAGTTGCCACCCCGCCGACGAATCGGGACGTTCGGCACTGGACACTCTTCCTGAGGACTGTGGAGGATCTGCTGCGCGGGGAGATTCCCCCGTGGCCGGAGAGGCGAACTGCGGAGGGCTTGGGCTCGTGAACGAGGCGATCTTTGTGCGCGCCGACGGGGTGGCGCTGGATCTCGCCCACGAGGTGCGGCGGCGGGTCAGCGATCTGGTCAGCGGCACGGACGGGCTGGTCGAGGCGCTCCGGGTGCGGCTGAGCCGCACCCACGACGAGGAGGCGGAGCAGACGCTGTGCCAGGTCGACGCGGAGGTCGACGGCCGTCGCGTCCGCGTCCAGCGGCTCGCCGCGGACGCCCGCCAGGCGGGCGACCGCCTGGTCGAGGGCCTGCGGCAGCGCATCACCGAGGTCTCCAACCGCGAGTGGCGGCCACGCCCCTGGACCGAGCGCGCGGACGCGCCCGAGGAGCTGCCCGCGGCGACGACCGGCACGGCCGGCACGGCGGTGGGCTGGGCGGAGCGGGCCGGCCGCGCGGGGCGGGCGATGCTGCCCGCGATCGCGCGGATCAAGGAGCCGCTGCTGGTCTGGTGCGCGCCCGAGGTCGCCGTCCGCACACTCGACGCGATGGACTACCAGGCCCACCTCTTCACCGACCCCACCACCGAGCAGGACTCCGTCGTCTACCGCGCGGGCCCCACCGGCTACCGCCTGGCCTCGACGCGGCCCGCGGACAGCCCCCGCTACGACGCGTCCCTGCTCACCCTGTGCCCGCGCCCGGCGCCCCGCCTCTCCGACGACGAGGCGGTCCGCCGCTGCGCGGACGCGGAGCTGTCCGCGTTGTTCTACGCCGATCCGGACTCGGGGCGCGGCCGCCTGCTCTACCGCCGCTTCGACGGCCGGTTCGGCCTCGTCCGCGGGGAGTAGGCACCTGCCGCACTGCCCTACCCAGGGGCGCGAGGAACCGCGCGACAAGCCACTGACGTGCGGATGGCCCTGCGCGTTCGGGGCTCTACCCGGGTGAGTGGCTTGTCGCGCCGACGCAGGGGGCACCTCGGGGGCACCTCCCGGCCGAAGGCTGGGGGACGAGCCGCACCTCAGCAGAGCTCCGCGCCCTGAGGTGGTGCGACTAACCCTTCAGAGTGACGGTGAAGCACGCGCCGCCCTCCGGGCCGTGGCCGCGGACGGCGATGGTGCCGCCGAGGCGGGTGGTGAGGCGGTGGGCGATGGTGAGGCCCAGGCCGCTGCCCGCCGGGCGGGTCGTGCGGTAGCGGGCGTGGAGGGCGCCCGCGTCGAAGGCGACGCAGACGTCGTCCTCGGTGAGGCCGGGACCGCCGTCGCGGACCTCGAGGACGGCCGCACCGCCCTCGTCCCGCAGCGCCAGCACCACGGGCGCGCCGGAGGGTGTCGCCCGGAGCGCGTTCTGGGTCAGGCCGTCGATCAGCTGGCGGACCCGGAACGGGTCCGTGGCGAGGACCACCGGGCTGTCCGGCCGTTCCACCCGCAGCTCCACACCGTGCTGCGCGCACGGACCGGACCAGAAGGCCGCCGCCTCGGCGAGCACCTCGCCGAGCTCGGTGTCGACGCTTTCGAGCCGGAAGTCGTCCGCCTCCAGGCGGGCGAGAGCGAGCAGGTCGGCGAGGAAGCGGTCCAGGCGGCGGGTCTCCTCCGCGAGGGTGCGGCCCACCTCCGGGACCTGGTCCGGCTCGATCATGCCGTCGGCCAGTGCCTCGGCGTAGCCCTGAACGGCCGTCAGCGGGGTGCGCAGCTCGTGGGAGACGGAGAGCAGGAACTCGCGCTGCCGGCCCTCGCTGCGGGCCAGCGCGGCGTCCAGGGTGGTGAGTGCGCGGCCGATCTCCGCGGCCTCGCGCGGGCCGCCGGTGGGGGCGGCGAGGCCGCGTTCACCCTCCGCGAGCCGGTGGGCGACGGCCGCCGAGGCCGTCAGCGGCCGGGCGATCCGGCGCGCCAGCAGCCCGCCCGCCAGCGCCGCGCCCAGCAGCCCGACGAGCAGCGGCAGCCCGATGTCGCGGCGGATCTGATCCGTGTCGCGATCCACCGTCGCGTACGGCTCGGTCAGCACCACCGCACCGCCGCGCGGGGTGGGGCTGCCGACCAGCAGGACGTCCTGGCCCGCCAGCAGGCCGTCGGTGGAGACCGAGCGCCCGGCCAGCAGGGCCGCCTTGGAGGCGAGGTCGAGGGCGGGGGCGGCCGCGCCCGTCACCGTGCCGTCGGGGGCGACGGCGGCGAACTGCTCGCCGTTGGGGCCGGCCAGGCGCTCGGCGCCGTGGAAGACGACCGGGGAGAGCGCGGGGAGTCGGCTCAGCAGGGTGGCCTGACGGGTCAGTGTGTCCCGCTCGCGCTGTTCGGCGGCGTGCGCGGCGGACTGCCAGGCGACCAGCCCGGTCAGCAGCGCCGCGACGGCCGCCACCACGGTGGTCAGCAGGACCAGATGCGCCACCAGCGTCCGGCGCGGACGACCCCCGCTCACGGACGCGGTCCGTTCGCGCCCGGTCCGTTCGCGCCCGGCGCGACGGCGCTGTAGCCGACGCCGCGCACCGTGCGCAGCGGGCTCGCCCCGCCGAGCTTGGCCCGCAGTTGGGAGACGAAGACGTCGACCATGCGGGTGTCGCGGTAGCCGGGGTAGCCCCACACCTGGGCGAGCAGCTGGTCACGGGTGAAGACCCGTCCGGGGTTCCGGACCAGGTGCGCCAGCAGCCCGAACTCGGTGGCCGTCAGCTCGACCGGCTCGCCGTCGCGGAGGACGGTGTGGGCGGCCGGGTCGAGGGTCAGCCCGCCGATGCGGAGCACCGGCTCCGTGCGGGGGACGGACGCGCGGCGCAGCACCGTGCGGACCCGGGCGACCAGCTCGCGCGGGGAGAAGGGCTTGACCAGGTAGTCGTCCGCGCCGAGCTCCAGGCCGAGGATGCGGTCGGTCTCCTCGCCGCGCGCGGTGACGAGCAGGATCGGCGTCCAGTCCCCCGCGTCGCGCAGGGTGCGGCAGAAGGTGATGCCGTCCAGGCCCGGCAGGCCGATGTCGAGCACGATGGCCACCGGGTGCATCCGCCGCGCGGCGGCCAGCCCGGCGGCGCCGTCGGACTCGACGTGGACGCCGAAGCCCTCCCGCGTCAGGTAGAGGCGCTGGACGTCGGCGATGTGCCGCTCGTCCTCCACGATCAGCACCAGGCCGTGCGAGGCGGCTCCAGGGGGCGGGGTCTGCATGCGGGTGGGCCTCTCGGGGTCGTGCGACAGGCCGATGCTAACCGGGCGACCCACCCGGACCGGGCGTGCGCCGCCGCCCTTACACTCCCCGAACATTCCGCCAACACCGCGCCCACCGCGCCCCGCCAGAGTGAGGCCCATGATCACCGAAGCGGGCCCGAGGCCCGACATCACCGGCGCGCCCGGCCTGCTGCACCGGATCGGGCGCTGGTGCGCCCGGCACGGGGTGCGGGTCGTCGCCGCCTGGCTGGTCCTCCTCGTCGGCGTGGGCGTCGCGAACCACCGGTGGGGCGGCACCTACGCGGACAGCTTCTCGCTGCCCGGGACGGCCTCGCAGACCGGCAGCGACCTGCTGAAGGCCCACGGCGGCGCGGGCTCCTCCGGCGTCGAGTCGCCGATCGTCCTCGACACCGCGGGTCACGGCGCGCTGCGCGACCACCAGGCCGCGATCGAGGCGGCCGTGACGAACCTGCGCCACCTGCCCGACGTGCTCTCCGTCGCCGATCCGCTGACCGCGCCCGGCGCGATCGCGGCCAACGGCACGATCGGCACCGTGGACGTGCGCTTCTCCAGCAACCCGGCCGCGTTCGACCCGTCCTACCTGGCGAAGGTGGACGCGGCGGTGCGGCCGCTGCGCGCCGACGCCGTCACCGTCGAGTACGGGGACCCGCTCGGCCAGCTGGCCCAGCCCAAGTCGGCGGACGCCGCCTCGGAGGGGATCGGACTCGGCGTCGCGCTGCTGGTGCTGCTGGTCGGCTTCGGCAGCGTGGCGGCGACGGGCCTGCCGCTGCTCACCGCCGTCCTCGGGCTGGGGGTCGGGCTGAGCGGGCTCGGCCTGATCGCCGCGCACGCCGGCTTCGCCCAGGCCGCGCCGACGCTCGCCGCGATGATGGGCCTCGGCGTCGGCATCGACTACGCGCTCTTCCTGGCCACCCGGTTCCGCGCCCTGCTGCGCGCCGAGGAGTCACTGGACCCGGCCGAGGCGGTGGGCCGGACGGTGGCCACCAGCGGGCGCGCGGTCCTCGTCGCGGCGGCGACCGTGGCGATGGCGCTGGCCGGCCTCTACGCCTCGGGGATCGGCTTCATCGGCGCGCTCGGCGCGGCCGCCGGGGTGACCGTGGTGGTCGCCGCGGGCGCCTCGCTGACGCTCACCCCGGCGCTGCTCGGCCTGCTCGGCCGCCGCATCGACAAGCTCCACGTCCGTACGCCCGTCGCCGAGCCGACCGGCGACGGCGACGTCTGGCACCGCTGGGCCGCCTTTGTCGGCCGACGTCCGTGGCTCCTCCTCGCGGGCGGTGCCGCTCTGCTCGCCGTGCTCGCGGCGCCGGTCGCCTCGATGCACCTGGGCCATGTCGACGCGGGCGCGCAGCCGACCTCGCGCACGGACCGGCGCGCCTACGACCTGATCGCCCAGGGCTTCGGCACCGGCGCGAACGGGCCGCTGACCGTCGTGGTGCAGCTGGACGGCGACGAGGTCGCCGACGCGTCCCGGCGGCAGCAGCTCGCCTCAACGCTCCACACCGACCTGGCGGCCGTGCCCGGCGTCGCCTCGGTGACCCCGCCCGCGACGAGCGCCGACCACGTGCTGCTGATCAGCACGGTCACCCCGGCCACCGGGCCGCAGGACGCCGCCACCACCGACCTCTTCCACACCCTGCAACGCACCACCCTCCCGCGCACGTTGGACGGCACGGGCGCCACCGGCTACGTGACCGGCGTGACGGCGGCCGGGCTCACCTTCACCGACCAGCTGGTCGCCAAGCTGCCGCTGATCATCGCGGTGGTCGTGGGCGCGGCCTTCCTGCTGCTGCTCACGGTCTTCCGCAGTCTGCTCGTCGCGCTGAAGGCGGCGGTGCTGAACCTGCTCTCGATCGGCGCCGCGTACGGCGTCGTCGTGGCCGTCTTCCAATGGGGTTGGGGCGGCCCGGTGTTCGGGGTGACCGAGAAGGTGCCGGTGGAGTCCTACGTGCCGATGATGATGTTCGCCATCGTCTTCGGGCTCTCCATGGACTACGAGGTGTTCCTGCTCTCCCGGATCCGCGAGACCTGGCTGCGCCACCACGACAACCACCGCGCCGTCGCCACCGGCCTGGCCGTGACGGCCCGGGTGATCACCTGCGCGGCGCTCATCATGACCAGCGTCTTCCTGGCCTTCCTGCTCTCCACCAACACCGTGGTGAAGATGCTCGCGCTGGGCCTCGGCGTCAGCGTCGTCATCGACGCGACCGTGGTCCGGCTGGTGCTGGTCCCGGCCACGATGTACCTGTTCGGACGGGCCAACTGGTGGCTGCCCGGCTGGCTCGACCGCGTGCTGCCGCACCTGGACCCGGAAGGGGCGGAGCAGTGAGCGCCTCCCGTCCGCGCCGGCGCCGGATCGTCGCCCTCGCGGTGGTGCTCGCCGCGACCGCGGTGACCGCCGCCGGGGCGGGCGAGTACGCGGCCGACCGCCTGATCCACGACCGGATCGCCTCGGCCGCGCCCGGCCTCGGCACCGATCTGGCGGTCGCCGAGAGCGGCTCCGCCCTGTGGGACGTGGCCCGGCAGCAGATCCCCCGGCTCGACCTCACCAGTGACGACGCCACGGTGGGTCGGCTCGGCCCGGTGAGCGTCCGGGCGAGCCTGGACGACGTCCGCCTGGGCGGCACGACCCCGACGGTCGGCGGCACGACGGCCGAGGTGTCCGTCCCGGACCAGGCCGTGGCGGACGCGGTCCAGGCGGCGGCGCCGTCCGTGACGGTCGACGCGGTGACCGCGCAACCGGCTGCGGGGACCCTCGTGGTGGCCCTGGGCCCTGGCGGCGTCGCCCAGCTGACGCTGCGCCCGACCCTGACGGACGGACGCGTCGCGGTCACGACGGTGTCGGCCACCGTGCTGGGCCGGCCGCTGCCCGCCGACCGGCTCGCCGCCCTGACCTCCGGCCTGGCCCGGCAGACCGCTCACGCCTACCCGTTGGGCCTGCGGGCCACCTCGGTGACGGTCACCGCGGACGGCCTGCGGGTCCGCCTGGCGGGCGGGCCGAGCCCGCTGCGCCGCCAGTGACCCGGCGCCGGTGAAACCCCGTCAGTAACCGGCCGGCCGCACCAGGCCCGTCTCGTAGGCGAAGACGGCCGCCTGGGTGCGGTCGCGCAGGTTCAGCTTCACCAGGATGCGGCTGACGTGCGTCTTCACCGTCTGCTCGGCGACGACCAGCCGGGTGGCGATCTCGGCGTTGGAGAGCCCGTTGGCGATCAGGGAGAGCACCTCCGTCTCCCGCTCGGTCAGATCGCCGACGCGGTCCTTCAGCGGCGTGCGCGGCGCACCGGGCAGGCGGGCGAACTCGGCGATCAGCCGCTTGGTCACCGTCGGCGCGAGCAGCGCCTCCCCCGCCGCCACCACCCGGACCGCCTGGGCCAGTTCGGCCGCCGAGGCGTCCTTGAGCAGGAAGCCGCTGGCACCCGCGCGCAGCGCCTCGTAGACGTACTCGTCGAGGTCGAAGGTGGTCAGCACGAGCACCTTGACGGTGCTCTGCGGCGGGGAGGTGAGCCGGCGGGTCGCCTCGATCCCGCCCAGCTGCGGCATCCGCACGTCCATCAGCACGACGTCGGGGCGCAGTTCGGCGGCCTTCTCCAACGCGTCGAGCCCGTCCACGGCCTGGCCGACGACCTCGATGTCGGGCTCCAGGTTCAGCAGGACCGTGAAGCCCTGACGGACCATCATCTGGTCGTCGACGATCATCACCCGGATGGTCATCCGCGGTCCTCCACGGGTCGGTAGTCGGTGGGGAGTTCGGCCAGCACCTCGAAGCCGCCGTCGGGCGTCGCCCCGGTGGCCAGCTCGCCGCCGAGCATCGCGGTGCGCTCGCGCATGCCCAGCAGGCCGTGCCCGGCGCCGGGCGAGGGGGCCGGCGGCCGGGTCGGCGCGGCGTTCGTGATCCGGACGCCGAGGCCGCTGACCCGGTGGTCCAGCCGCACCCGCACGGCCGCGCCCGGCGCGTGCCGCATGGCGTTACTGAGCGCCTCCTGCACGATGCGGTAGGCGGAGAGCTCGACACCGGGCGGCAGCGGGCGCGGCTCCCCCACCGAGGCGAGCTCGACCGTCATCCCGGCCGCGCGGACGTTCTCCAGCAGCTCGCCGAGCCGGGCCAGGGTCGGCTGCGGCGCGTCCTGCGTGTCGTCCGCGACCGGCTCCTCCGAGCGCAGCACGCCCAGCACCCGGCGCAGTTCGGTCAGCGCCTCGACCGCGTTGGCGCGGATGCCGGCGAGGTTCTCGAGCAGTTCGGCAGGCGGGTTCTCCACCAGGTGCGGGGCGACCTGCGCCTGGATCGAGATCACCGACATGTGGTGCGCGACGACGTCGTGCAGCTCGCGCGCGATCCGGTTGCGCTCCTCCAGCAGCGTGCGCCGGGCGCGCTCCTCCGCGGTGAGCTCCTCCTGCTCCACCAGCTTCGTCCGCGCGACGCGGCTGGCCCGCACGGAGACCCCGAGCAGCACCACCACGGCGAAGACGACCACCGCGAAGCCGATCGCGGTGGCCAGGTCCGGTGGCTTGTAGAGCTGCGCCAGGACCCCCGCGAGGACGGTGACGGCCAGGGCCTCGATCGCGACGCGGGCGCGGACCTGCAAGGAGAGCAGGAACAGGACCACCGCCTGGATCGCGATCGTCGCGGGCGTCCAGCCCGCCTGGACGTTCCGGTCCGGGTTCGCGATGGTGAAGGCGACTCCGTGTCCCGGCGCGAGCGCGCTGGACGTCCAGGCCCCGAGGAGCATCACCAGCGTCGACGCCCACCACGCCCGCAGTGGGTGCCAGAGCACCCCGACGAGCGCGGCGGACTGGACCCCGGCGTAGACGAGCCCGAGGGGGACGCCGAGGCTGTAGGCGAAGGCGTACTGGTTGGTGTTGACGCCGAAGAGGATCGCGGCGAGGACGGCGAGGGGCACGAGCACCCACCGCGACACCCGCTTCGCGCGCGGCTGCGCGCGCGCGAGCGCCGGTGCGACCAGATCCTCCCGCGCGGTGCGCAGAGCGGTGCGCACGCGCTGCTTGCCCAGACCCCCGTCTTCACTCATCGGGACCACCTTATGTCGTGCTGGATATGTCGTGCCGGGTCTTGATCTAGGGACGTTGCACGATCCGGGGGCGCGGGGCTCTGCTCGATGTACTGCGTGCGCGAGAACCACCCGCGGCGGATGGCCCCGCGCGTTCGGGACCATCCGCTCGTCAGAGGGGGCACCCCCCGGCCGAAGGCTGGGGGAATGTCGCGCCCACGCAGGCGGCACCTCCCGGCCGAAGGCTGGGGGAGGAGCCGCGCATCAGCAGAGCCCTGCGCCCCTGAAGGCGCTTGCGGTGCCTGGGGACCGTGCAACTAACTCACCGTCGAAGCCACGGGCTGGAGGCGCTCGGAGCCCGGGGAGCCCGCCACGCGGATGGTGCGCTGCCGGCGCCTGCCGCCGCCCTGCTCGTGGTGACGGAACGTCGCCCAGCAGAGCGTCAGCATCGTGGCGAAGACCGGCAGCCAGCACAGGCGGGCCAGGATCCAGGACGTCGTGTCCGGCGTCGTGTGGAGACCGAGAAGCGGGTGCCCCGCGAGAAGGCCGAGGGCCGTGACCGCGATCATGGACGTCTGGTGCCAGAGGAAGATCGTCATCGCGGAGAGGTTGACCAGCGCCACCGCCGCCCACGCCGCCGGGCGACGCAGCGTCCGCCGCAGCGGGCCCAGCAGCAGGAGGGCAAGCCCGCACTGCGCGAGGCCGAAGGTCGCCGCCGCCAGCGTCGGCGGGTTGAGGTTGGAGATCTTGGCGCCGGGGACTCCGACCATGGAGGCGGGGTAACCGGCCTGGGTGATCAGCAGCGCCGTCGCGGCCACGCCGCCGACGAGCAGGACCCAGCCGGTCGTGCGGCCGCGCAGGCCCTCGCGGGCCCAGAGCGCGCCGAGGCAGTAGGGAACGAGCCAGCCCGCCGGCAGGTTCAGCCAGCCGAGCCAGGAGGGGCCGGCGTGGAAGGCGAAGCGGATCAGGTCGACGTGCAGCACGACGGCCAGCGGCCACAGCGGGTGGACCTTGCGGACCAGCGGAGTCGCGGCGGTGAGCGCGGCGAAGACCAGCAGGAACCACATCGGCGACAGCACCAGCTTGACCAGCGACTCCACCGTGCCGAAGCTCACGCCCGCCAGCAGCAGCGCGGAGGCCGTGACCGTCCAGACCGCCAGCACGGCCAGGACCGGCCGGAAGAGCCGGAAGAGCCGGGCCCACAGCCAGGTGAGGTAGCCGTCGCCGCGGGCCTTCGCCGAGTCGTAGCTCTTGGTGGCCACCTGACCGCCGACCAGGAAGAAGACGGCCAGGGTCTGGAAGGCCCAGGAGACCGGCGTGAACGCCGGCAGGTGCTGCAACGGGCTGACCACGTGGATGCTGCCGCTGTCGACGACGAGCGCGGTGACCAGCCAGTGGCCCAGGACGACGCCGAGGATGGCGAAGGCCCGCAGGGCGTCGATCGCGCGGTCGCGCTCGGGGGGTGTGGCGGCGTCGATGCGCGCCGCGAGCCGGCGCAGGGAGGTGGTACGCACGGGTTCTTCTCCTTGGAAGGGCGTGGCTCGGGAGGATCAGGAAGAGGTGGGGCGGTGGTCGGCGGCGCCGGAGACGATCGCCGCGATGCTGCGCAGCGGGACCGAACCGGGCTTCAGGTAGTCGCTGTGGCCGCCGTCCCCGGCGGCGAACAGGTGAGCGCCGAAGCCCGGGGTGACCGGGTCGGTACCGAGGCCGAGCGTGGTGAACAGGACGGGCATGCGCAGGTGCGGGACGTCTGCGATCCAGTCGTGGCTCGCGCGGCCGGCCCAGACGGTGGCCGTGGTGTGCAGGCCGGAGACGTTCGCGAGGTCGCTGCCGACGCCGGGGCTGCCGTACAGGACGAGGTCGGCCACGTGCAGGCCGCCTGCCGCGCGGGCGCAGACGGTGGAGCCGTAGGAGTGGCAGACGACGGAGGTGCGGGCGGCGGGCGCGAAGGCCTGCACCTGCCGGACGAAGTCCTGGAGGACCGGGGCCGCCTCGTCCGCGCGGCCGTCGGTCAGCACCGCGGGGCTGACGGTGTCCGGCGTGGCGTAGCCGAGCCAGGCGATGACGGCGGCATGCGCGGCGTCCCCGCCGAGCTGCGCCTCCAGTGCCTGCGCGCCGGAGGCGAAGCGGTCGTAGGTGCTGAGGCTGGTGTCCGAGCCGGGAACGTAGACCGCGACGGTACGGGCGGTGGCGAGGTCCCCGAAGACCTCGACCGTGCGGCCGCCGTCGCGGCCGTCGAAGGAGAGGAACTGCCGGTCGGACTGCGCCAACTCCTGGAGCTCAGCGGCTCGTTGCCGGTCACCGTACTGCGCGGCCATGGCCTCGGCGGCCACGATGCCGGCGCGGTTGGCGGCGTAGCGGTGCGTCAGCTCCGCCTCGCCGCCGCCCGCCGTGAGGGGCCCGAGCGCGGCGGGCGCCGGGGCCGGCACCGCCGACGCCTGGGCGGCACCGGCCAGCGGCACGGCGACGGACGCGGCGACGACGGCCGCGAGCAGCCCTCGACGGAGCCGCCGGACGACGTTCGGACGCGATGCCATGACCGGACTCCTCCTGTTCCCGGAGCGCTTGTGCGTTCCGGTACTGAAGCTAGGAATCGGGCCTCGTGGTCGGCGTCCCGCCCAGGGACGCACCTGCGGCGTAGCTCCCTGGTACTACGGGGTGGCAGGGAGACCCCCGTCGGGGTGCGGTGGCCGGCGGGCGGGAACGGCCCTTGCGCAAGATCGCGAAAATGCTTGCAGTCGTGCGGGGAAGGGTGTTTGACTCTCCCTCACGCGCCCGCCCCGGGCGCGAAGGCGCTGGTGAGGACGGTGGGGATGAGCGCGGACATCGACGTGCTGGTGCTGGGCGGCGCCGGCGTGGACACCATCGTCCACGTCCCCGAGCTGCCCCTGCCCTTCGCCGACAGCTGTCCGATCCGCCCGGGGATCGAGACCAGGGCGGGCCAGACGGGCGACTTCCTCGCCCTCGGGCTGCATGCCCTGGGACTACGCGTCCACCATCTCGACCTGCTGGGGGACGACGACGCGGGCGCGCTCGTCCGCGCGCTGCACGCGGAACGTGGCATCCCGCTCACCGCGATCCCCCAACCCGCGGGCACCAAGCGGGCGGTGAACCTCGTCGACCCGCTCGGGCGACGGCTGTCACTGTACGACGAGACGCGCTCCGCGCCCGGGGACCGCCTGCCCGAGGACATCGTGGGCAAGCTCGCCGCGGCGAGCCGTCACGCGCACGTCTCGATCACCCACCCGTGCGCGCTCGCGCTGCCCACGCTGCGCGGGCACGGGCTCACGATCTCGACCGACCTGCACGACTGGGACGGCGTGAACCCGTACCACGAGCCCTTCGCCCACGCGGCGGACGTCGTCTTCCTCTCCGCGACTCGGCTCGGCGACGATCCCGAGCCGGTCATGCGGCGCGTGGTGGAGCACGGACGGGCGGGCATCGTGGTCGCGACGGCCGGCGCGGAGGGTGCCCACCTGCTGACCGACGGCGTCCTGCACCACGTCCCGACGGCCGTCCCGCCCGCGCCCGTCATCGACTCCAACGGTGCGGGCGATGCCTTCGCCGCCGCCTTCCTGTGGGCCTGGCTCGCCGGAGAGACGCCCCTGCGGGCGGCCCGCTACGGGGCCGTCGCCGGGGCCCATGCCTGCACCGTCCCGGCGACCCGGCACGACCCGATCACCCGCGAACACCTGCTCGACCGCGCCTGAGCCCGCGCCCGGAGTGGTCCAGGTCACGCCTGACCTGCGGATTTCGCCCGTTTTGTGCTTCAAACTGTGGCCTGGCCCACTTTCGGGGCTGATTTCCTTGCCCGTCCGATCCGTTCCGTGTTTCCGTCGATGACGTCGGACGGCATCGGCAACGAGCCGTCGCAGACGACACCCGCGGCCACCTCGGCGCGGGCCGGGGCCGGATGCCCCGAAGGCGGGGTAGACCCCGCCGCGCAGACGGATCGCGATCCCGCGGTTGTGCGGCCGCGTGCACGGTCCTCATGTCTGCGCCTCCACCGAACGGCAATCGAACCGCGGCGCCCACGCCGCCTGTGCCGTTCCCTGTCTCTGGAGTGACATGCAGCGCAAGTCCCGTCTGGCCGTCCGTCTCGCCGTCGCCGGTGCCATCGCCGGTGGCGCCGTCCTGGGCACCGTCGGTGCGGCGAACGCCGCGACCCCCTCGTACGGAAACGACCTGAGCGGCTGGGTCGCCCAGGCCCAGGCCGTCCTCGCCGCCAACGGCGACCACGTGCCCTCCGCCGCCGCGATCGAGGCCCGTGCCATGACCGAGTCCTCCGGCAACCCGAGCGCCGTGAACAACTGGGACTCCAACGCCGCCGCCGGCACCCCGTCCGAGGGGCTGATGCAGACCATCGTGCCGACCTTCGACACCTACGCGCTGCCGGGCCACAACGACATCTGGAACCCGGTCGACAACATCGTCGCCGCCGTCCGCTACGCGAACGCCACCTACGGCGCCTTCGAGAACATCGCCTACGGCACCTACGGTTACTGATCCACCTCAGGTCGAACCGCCTGGGCGCCAGCCCAGCACGGGGCCGAGCGACGTCGCGATGTCCGTCAGGATCTGCACGTAGTCCTCGGCCCCGAAGGTGAACGGGAGGGCGAACGCCACCTCGTCCACCTCACGGAAACCCGCGTGCGCGTAGAGCCGTTCGGCGATCTGCGCGCTCGGGCCCACCAGGTCGGGGGCGAACAGCAACCGCCCCGGCCCCTGCGGCGCCGCCGTCCGCGGCAACCGCCGCGCCGCGTACGCCTCGTAGCGGGCGCGCTGCTCCGCCGTCGCGCTGTCCGTCGGGATGACGACCAGCCCCTGCGAGACCCGCGCCCGCGCACCCTCGGGGTGCGCCGCGCGGAAGGCGCGGATCTGCTCCGCCTGGATCGCCGCGAAGTCGAACGTCCCTTCCTTCGACGGATCCCCCTCCGCCTTGACCACGCTGCTGGTCAGCAGGTTCATCCCGTTCTCGGCGGCCCACACCGTGGAGCGCGTGCTCGCGCCGCCGTACCACATCCGCCGGATCAGGCCCGGCGCGTACGGCTCGACGCGCTCGGAGAAGACCTCGAAGCCCTCGGTGCCGCTCTGGTCGCTCGCCTTTTCTCCCGCGACGAAGTCCAGCAGCCGCCGGACCCGCCCGTAGCCGAAGTCCTCCGCGTCGCCCGTGTCCGGGTAGAGCGCCTGCCGCACCTGGTCGTAGTGCGTCGGCGGGCCGACGCTGACCCCCGGGTTGAGCCGCCCGCCCGAGAGCAGGTCCACCGTGGCCAGGTCCTCCGCGAGCCGCAGCGGGTTCTCCCAGCCGAGCGGGATCACCGCCGTGCCCAAATCGATCCGGCGGGTGCGCTGACTCGCCGCCGCCAGCACGGCGACCGGTGAGGAGATGCCGTACTGCAGATGCCGGTGGCGCAGCCACGCGCTGTCGAAGCCCAGGCGCTCGCCGAGCTCGATCAGCTCCAGCGTCGACTCGTGCCCGGCGCGCGGGTTCTCCCGGTCGAACAGCCCGATGGTGAGGAAGCCCAGCTTGCGCAGCGGCTCCGAAAGAGGCGGCACGACAGCCCTCCGTCCGTGGTGGTCATCGACTCGGACGAACCTGCTCCCGGAAGCGATTGTTCCAGGACGGAGGACTGTTCACACGACTGCAAGGAATCAGGCCAGCAGCTTCAGCGCCCCCGGCAGCAGCGTGATCCGCGCCGGGAGGGTGGCCACCTCGTCGCCGTCCGCGCAGACCGGCACCGGCCGGTCCGCGTCCACGGTGACCGAGGTGCCCGTCAGCAGCGTGACCTCGGGGCGCCCGGTGTGCGTGCCCTTCTTGGCCTGCTCCATGAAGCTGACCACCTGGCGGCGCGGACCGTCGCCGACGACCATCACGTCCAGCCTGCCGTCGTCCGGCTCGGCCGGCGGGACGATCCGCAGACCGTGGCCGTAGGCGCCGGAGTTGGCGACGACGACGGTGTGCGCGCGGACCTCGCGGCGCTCGCCGTCGACCTCCAGGGTGTAGCCGGCCGCGCGCCAGCGCAGGATCGCGCGGACCGGCGCGAGCCGGTAGACCAGCAGCGCGGGCAGCCGCCGGTTGGCGTTGATGATCTGCGTGGCCAGCGAGTCGATGCCGATGTAGACGTTGCCGGGCGCGATCGCGCCGTTCACGTCCAGCACGTCGAAGGCCCGCGGCTCGCCCTCCAGCAGCAGCCGGGCCAGCGCGGCCGGGTCGCCCGGCAGGCCGAGCCGCCAGGCGAGGTCGTTGCCGCGCCCGGCGGGCACCATGCCCATCACTCCGCCGCCGCGCACCACGCCGTCGGCGACGTCGCGCACCATGCCGTCCCCGCCGACCGCGACCACCACGTCGCCGCGCTCGGCGGCCTGGCGGGCGACACTGATCGCGTGCTCGCGGTCCCGGGTCGGGATCGCCCGGACCTTCGCGCCTGCGGCGAGCAGCCGGTCGGCCACCGGCTGCCAGTGCTCAAAGCTGTGCCCACCACCGGAGATGGGGTTGACGACCGCGGTGAAGGCTCTCGTCCGTACGGCGTCCTGCTCCGTCACTCGGTCACCGCCGCGTCGGCGCACAGCGGCAGGTTCTCGATGAGCACACCGGGGTTGAGCACCCCGGCCGGGTCGAGCGCGCGCTTGACGGCGTGCAGCGCGTCGACGGCCAGCGGGCCGATCTCCTCGGCGTAGGTGGCGCGGTGGTCGGTACCGACGCCGTGGTGGTGGGTGATCGCCGCCCCGCAGGCGCGGATCGCCGCGTTGGCGGCGGCCTTGGCGACGGCCCACTGGGCGACCGGGTCGTCGGTCTGCGCGCAGGCGACGGTGAAGTAGAGCGAGGCGCCCGTCTCGTACAGGTGCGAGATGTGGCACAGGACCAGCGGCGGCGTGCCCTGCCCGCTCAGCGAGTCCGTGAGTGCGTCGGTGACGGCGGCGCGCAGCGCGTGCAGGTTGGACCAGAAGGTGACGGTCTCCAGCGTCTCGATCAGCACGCCCTCGTCGAGCAGCGGGTCGCGCAGGTAGGGGGCGCGGTAACGGCCCTGACGCCAGCTCTCGCCACCCTCGGTGCCGAGCAGTTCGCCTCCGGCGTCGCGCAGCACGGCCGTGGCTCCGGCGCGGCGGGCCTCCACGTCGGCGGCGGTGCCCTCGTAGCCGGCGACGGCCAGGCAGCCGCCGGGGCCGCCGCCGAACATCGCGGCGGGATCGGCGAGGTTGATGCCGGTCTCGGCCTCGTCGGACAGGCGCAGCACGGTGGGCTCGGGGCCGTCCTGGACCAGGCGCCGCAGCGCGGTGGCGCCGGTCTCGAAGTCGGGGAAGCGCCAGGACTCGAAGACCCGCACCTCGGGCCTCGGCCGCACGCGGACGGTGACGGAGGTGATGACGCCGAGCGTGCCCTCGGAGCCGAGGACCAGCTGGCGCAGGTCCGGCCCGGCGGCCGACTTGGGCGCGGTGCCGAGCACGACGGTGCCGCGCGGGGTGGCCAGGGTGAGGCCGACGACCATCTCGTCGAAGCGCCCGTACCCGGCCGAGGACTGACCGGCGGAACGGGCGGCGGCGTAGCCGCCGATGCTGGCGCCCTCGTAGGACTGCGGGAAGTGCCCGAGGGTGAAGCCTTCGGCGCCGAGCACCGCCTCCACGGCCGGACCGCGCATGCCCGCCTGGAGGGTCGCGGTCCGCGAGACGGCGTCCAGCGCGAGCATGCCGTCGAGGCGCCTGAGGTCGAGCGCGACCACGCCCGCGAAGCCCTCGCGGACCGGCGCCAGGCCGCCGACGACGGAGGTGCCGCCGGAGTAGGGCACGACGGCGACGCGGTGACGGGCACACAGCTGAAGCAGCGTCACCACTTCGTCGTGGGAGGCGGGGTAGAGGACCGCGTCCGGCGCGTCCGAGGCGTCGCCCGCGCGCAGCTTGAGCAGGTCCGGGGTGGACCAGCCGCGGGTGTGGGCGAGGCGGGCCTCGTGGGCGGAGCTGAGGTGCTCCGCTCCGACGACGGCGCCGAGCTCGGCGAGCACGGCCGCGTCGATCGCGACGGCGGGCAGCTCGACCTGCGCGGGCTCCAGGGCCTGCGCGGGCTGCTTGACGCCGAAGGCGCCGAGCGTCTCCTTCGCGGCCTCGGGCAGGTGGGTGGCGTGCGCGGGGTCGCCCCAGCGGAAGGGGTGGAACGCCACGACGGGCAGGTCGTTCTCGGAGGCGGTCATCGCGCTTGGATTCCTCGGCTGGGTCGAAGCAGTTCTGCGGCAGCGAAAGTCTCGCTGATACACTTCTACATGTGATGTCGCAGCGAATCAACAGCACCGGCAGCGGGTCGGGCGAGCTCAAGGCGGCCAACGCGATCCCCGAGGAGCAGATCCTCGACGCGGCCTACCGCCTGCTGCTCACCATCGGCCCCCAGCGGATGACCATGGCCGACCTGGCCCGGCAGGCCGGCGTCTCTCGCGCCACGCTCTACCGGCGCTGGGGTTCCGTGCGGGAGGTGCTGGCCACGCTCACCATCCGCGCCTGGACCGAGCTCGCCGAGGAAGCCTTCCCCGCCCGCGCGCGGACCGAGGTCACCCGCGCCCGCATCGTCGACGGGGTGGTCGCGCTCGCCCGGGGCATCCGCACCCATCCGCTGCTGCGGAAGATCGTCGAGACCGACCCCGAGTTCCTCACCCCGTACCTGCTGAAGCGGCGCGGCACCAACACCGACCACCAGCTCGCGCTGCTGGAGCTCGCCCTGGCCGCCGGCATCGCGGACGGCTCGGTGCGCGAGGCGGACCCGGTCCTGCTCTCGCAGTCGGTACTGCTCACCACCTGGTCGTTCACCCTCACCGGCCCGGTCCTCGCCGGCTCCGCCGACGGCGAGGGCCCCGGCGTCGACCGGCTGGACGCCGAACTGCGCCACCTGCTCGACCGCTACCTCGCCCCCTGACCGTTCTCCCCCTCCGGCTCGCCCCCGGCTCGGCAGACAGGACTCCCGCGTGAACCCGCAGCAGCACAGTCACTCCGCCTCCCTGAACGCCGCCCGCCGGGCGCGCGATCTCGCCGCGCTGCGCGAGGCCGCGGGCCGCCCCGGCCCCGCCGTCGACGTGCTGGTGATCGGCGGCGGTGTCACCGGCGCGGGCGTCGCGCTCGACGCCGCCTCGCGCGGCCTGTCCGTCGTCCTCGCCGAGAAGCACGACCTCGGCTTCGGCACCAGCCGGTGGAGCTCCAAGCTGGTCCACGGCGGCCTGCGCTACCTCGCCTCCGGCGCCGTCGGCATCGCGCACGAGAGCGCGGTCGAGCGCGGCGTGCTGATGGAGCGGACGGCTCCGCACCTGGTCCGCGCCCTGCCGCAGGTGGTGCCGCTGCTGCCCGGTACGCGCGCGTCCGGCGCGGCCCTGGTCCGCACCGGCTTCCTCGCGGGCGACGCGCTGCGCATCGCGGCCCGCACCTCCTCCGGCACGCTCCCGCGCTCGCGCCGCCTCTCCCGCGCGGAGGTGCTGCGCTACGCGCCCACCGTCGAGGCGGCGGGCCTGCGCGGCGGTCTGGTCTTCTGGGACGGCCAACTCACCGACGACGCACGCCTGGTGACCGCCATCGCCCGCACCGCCGCCGCCCACGGCGCGCGCGTGCTGACCCGATGCTCCGTCAGCGACGCCTCCGGCGACGGGGCGACGCTGACCGACACACTCACCGGCGAGACGCTGACGTTGCGCGCGTCCATGGTGGTCAACGCCGCCGGGGTGTGGGCGGGCGAGATCGCCCCCGACATCACGCTGCGGCCGAGCCGTGGCACGCATCTGGTGTTCCGTCAGGAGGCCTTCGGCGGACTGACGGCAGGGCTGACCATCCCGATCCCGGGCGAGACCAACCGCTTCGTCCTCGTGCTGCCCGCACCCGACGACCGCGTCTACGTCGGCCTGACCGACGAGGAGGCGCCCGGCCCGATCCCGGACGTCCCCGAAGCCACGGACGCCGAGGTGGAGTTCCTGCTGCGCACCCTCAACACCGCGCTGCGCGCCCCGCTCTCGCGCGAGGACGTGATCGGCACGTTCGCGGGCCTGCGCCCGCTGCTGGACACCGGCGCCGGCCGCACCGCCGACGTCTCCCGCAAGCACGCCGTGCTGACCGCGCCCGACGGCCTGGTCACCGTCGTCGGCGGCAAGCTCACCACCTACCGCCGCATGGCCGAGGACGCGCTCGACGCGGCGCTGACCGCCAACGGCGGCACCGCGGCCCCGTGCCGAACCCGCGACATCCCCCTGGTCGGCGCCGCCGACCGCGCCACCCTCTCCCACGTGGCCGCGCCGCTGCGCCTCGTCCAGCGCTACGGCACCGAGGCGGTCGCCGTCCTCGCGGAGGCGCAGGGCGACCCGAAGCTCCTGGAACCGATCGCCTCCGGCACCCACACCACCATGGCGGAGCTGCTCTTCGCCGTACGCCATGAGGGCGCCCTCGACACCGCCGACCTCCTCGACCGCCGCACCCGCATCGGCCTCGCCCCGGAAACCCGCGCCACCGCCCTGGCCGCGGCGCAGGCCGCGCTGGCGGGGTGAGCCGACAGTCAGGCAGAAGCCTCCGCCCACTCGGATTCGTCGTGGCCATCGCCGGGACGGAGCGGCCGCACGCACCGGTGATCGGCGAAGTCCGTCAGGAACTGCTCCGCGAGCGCTCCGTCACGCAGGGCGGCGGGAAGGCGAGCGGCCAGGTCGAAGGCGTCCGTCATGATCCGCACCCCAGGACGCCGGACTGACAGTGTCCTCAGCCGCGGGGCGGCAGCTCGATCCAGAGGGCCTCGGCTTCGCCGAGGAGGCGGCCGGTGTCGGTGTAGAGAGCGGTGCAGGTCGTGTACTTGCGGCCGTCCTGGCCCACGAGCCGGGCCGTCACCACGCAGGGCTGTCCCACCGAGGGGGTTCCGTGCACCTCTGCGGTGATGCGGCCGAGTACGACGTCGCGGGTTTCGAGGTCGATGGTCCACGCCCCCGGGCAGTCCAGCGCGGCCCAGACAAACTCGGGGCGGACGTGGACGCCGTCCGGGCCCGCCAGGGACGCCTCCGGCGTCCAGGTGCAGGCGTGGAGGCCGTCGCCCGAGCGGAGCGGGCCCGCGGAGAGGTGGAGGCCCGGCGCGGAGCCGCGCTCCGTGCCGCAGGCGAAGCAACCCGGGAAGGGGTGGCGGGACAGGCCGCGGTAGGACTGCTCCGCCGCCTTGGCCTCCTCGAAGGCGACCGGCTCCGGCGTGCCGTGCCCGGCCAGGACCGCCGGGACGGCCTCACCGATCAGGGTGTCGTCGTGGTGCAGCACCACCCCGCCGGCGTCCGTCGCGGTGACCCGCATCGCGGTTCCCAGCGGCGGCGGCTTGCGCAGCGACACCGTCGCCGAGGCCGGGGCGCCGGGCAGGAACGCGGCCAGCGCCCCGGCGAAGTACCCGCCGTTGGCCGAACCGGGCGGGCCGTTGAAGAGCGGCGGAATGATCAGTTCGGCGGTGGCGGCGGGCTCGGTCATCCCCGGATCACGCCTCCTCGGCGGACTGCGCGGCCTTGGCGGCGCGGCGCTCGGCGTCCACGACGTGCTTCTCCTTGATCCGCACGGTCTCCTTGCGGACCTCCTCCTGGGTGTCCCGCTCCAGCTGCAGCCAACGCGGGTTCTCGGCCTTGATGGCCTCGATCTCGTCCGTGGTCAGCGGCTCGCTCAGGCCGTTGCGGACCAGGCCGGAGACGGAGACGCCGAGCTTGGAGGCGACCACCGGGCGCGGGTGCGGGCCGTTGCGACGCAGGTCGGCGAGCCACTGCGGCGGGTTCGCCTGCAGCGCGTTGAGCTCGTCCCGGGAGACGACACCCTCCTGGAACTCGGCCGGGGTGGCCCCGAGGAACACGCCGAGCTTCTTCGCCGCCGTGGCGGGCTTCATGGTCTGGGTCGTCTTGGGCTTGCTCGCAGTCATGGGACAAGGGTATCGAGCGCCGGACCCCCCTGGTCACCGCCGGTGCCGCGACCCGACAGTAAAGTGACCCTGTGACCGAGACGCCCGCTTCCTCCTCCTTCCGCCTCGCCTACGTCCCGGGCGTGACGCCCGCCAAGTGGGCCAGGGTCTGGACCGAGCGGATCCCGGAGACCCGCCTGGACCTGATGCTGGTCGAGGCGTCGGGCGGGGAGCCGGCCGTGCGTTCGGGTGACGCGGACGCCGGGCTGGTCCGGCTGCCGGTCGACAAGACCGACCTGCACGCGATCCCCCTCTACACCGAGACCACCGTCGTGGTGATGCCCAAGGACCACCGTCTGGCGGAGGCTGCCGAGGTGCCGGTGGCCGAGCTCGCCGAGGAGCTCGTGCTCCACCCGCAGGACGACGTGCTGGACTGGACCGGGCAACCTCCCGGCCAGGCCGCCAAGGAGCGGCCGGAGACGACCAAGGACGCGCTGGAGCTGGTGGCCGCCGGGATCGGCGTCGTCCTGGTGCCGCAGTCGCTGGCCCGCCTGCACCACCGCCGCGATCTCACCTACCGTCCGGTGCCCGAGGGCGAGGCGCCGCAGTCGCAGATCGCACTCGCCTGGCGGCAGGACCGCGGCTCGGAGCTGGTCGAGGAGATGATCGGCATCGTGCGCGGCCGCACGGTCAACAGCTCGCGCGGCAGCACGGCCACGGCCGCGGCGAACCAGGCCCCGCAGCAGAAGGCGAACGCACGCAAGCAGACGCCACAGCGGTCCCAGCAGAAGTCGCCGCAGCAGCGCGGGCAGAAGCCCGCGGCCCGCGGCGCCAAGCCCGCCGCGAAGCGCGGCAAGCCGGGCCGCCGCGGCTGAGCCCTTCGTCCGTCGTCCGTGCCGCCGATCGGTGCCCCCGGTCACGCGGAACGCTTCGGCGCTCCGCCGCGCGGGGACACGTCCCCGGACACCGGCACGGACCGGACCGGACCAGCGCGGACGGGCGCGGACCGGACCAGCGCGAACGGAGCGACGCACATGACAGCGACGCACATGACACAGGACGCCACGGGACCGGCCCCCACCGTGGGCTTCGTCGGCCTGGGGGCGATGGGCCGTGCCATGGCCGGACGGCTGCTGCGCTCCGGCCACGCCGTCCGGGTGTGGAACCGCTCCCCCGAACCCGTGGCCGAGCTGGTCGCGCAGGGCGCGGAGCGGGCGGCCGATCTCGCCGCCGCCCTGCGGTGCGACGTCGTCGTGTCGATGCTGGCGGACGACCGCGCCGTCAACCTCCTGCTCGACCCCGGCCTGCTGGCCGGGGCCCGACCGGGCCTGGTGCACGTCAACATGGCCACCGTCTCGGTCGAGCTCGCCCAGCGCGCGACCGCCGTGCACACCCACCACGGCCTCGGCTACGTCGCCGCCCCGGTGCTGGGACGGCCGCCGGTCGCGGAGGCGGGTCAGCTGACGGTCCTCGCGGCGGGCGCCCCGGAGCTGCTGGACCGCGTCGAGCCGCTGCTCACCGTGCTCGGGCGCCGTGTCTGGCGCCTGGGGGACGAGCCGTACCTGGCGAGCGCGCACAAGTTGGCCGCCAACTACCTGATCGCCTGCGCCATCGGCGCCATGGCGGAGGCCGCCGCCCTGGTCGACGCGGTGGGCGGCGAACCGGCCGACCTGATCGGCGTCGTCACCGACAGCGTCCTGCCCGGTCCCGTCCACACCGGCTACGGCACGATGATCGCGGAGCGCCGCTACGAGCCGGCCGGGTTCCGGGCCGTGCTCGGCCTCAAGGACGTGAACCTCGCCCTGACGGCCGGCGCGGAGGCCAACGTCCCGCTGCCGCTCGGCGGGGTGCTGCGCGACGCGCTCCTCGATGCCGTCGCCCACGGTGAGGGGGACCACGACTGGGCCGTGCTGGCCGAGGTCGCGCGGCGCCGGGCGGCGCTGGACTGAAGCGGTTCACGGGGAAGTGGTGCGCGGGGAAGTGGTCCAACCGGACCGGTCCGCATTGGATCTCCCCGGCGGTGGCGCCGTGGGGCGAGACTTTCGGTGACCGACCGAACCACGTTCCGATGGGGCCCTCATGTCCTACCCTCCCGCCCGCTACCTCGACGAGGC
Source organism: Streptacidiphilus sp. MAP12-33 (assembly GCF_041261265.1). Taxonomy (NCBI): domain Bacteria; kingdom Bacillati; phylum Actinomycetota; class Actinomycetes; order Kitasatosporales; family Streptomycetaceae; genus Streptacidiphilus; species Streptacidiphilus sp. MAP12-33. Next base: position 32,626 of record NZ_JBGCCA010000034.1, on the reverse strand, counting down.
CGGCCAGGTGAGCGCCACGCTGCGCCGCGCCGAGACGGGTCCGGACCTGCTGATCGGCACCCGCACACAGGTCCACCACCTCGCCACCGGCGCCATGACGGACGGCCAGTTCGGCCTGTACCGCTGGGACATGAGCGCCGACCGCAAGAGCGGTCCGAGCGGCCACTTCCACCGGACCATGTCCGAGTCCTTCTTCGTGCTGGGCGGCACCGTCTCGCTCTACAACGGCGACGCCTGGACCGACGCCACCGCCGGGGACTTCCTGTTCGTTCCACCGGGCGGCGTCCACGCCTTCACCAACGAGTCCGGCGCCCCCGCCTCGATGCTGGTCCTGTTCACCCCCGGCGCCCCACGCGAGGCCTACTTCGAGGCCCTCGCGGAGATCGTCGCCACGGACCGCCGACTCGCCGACGAGGAATGGCTGGAGCTCTGGGCCCGCCACGACCAGTACCCCGCGAAGCTGTGATCGACTCCCCTGACCGTCCATGACAGACTGTTGGCCGCCGTCGGGCCGCCACCCGGCGCGGCGGCGGGATGACAGTCGTTCACATCCGGTACGGGGGCGGACACATGTGGACTCAGGGGACGGTGCTGGGCGGCCGTTACACGCTGACCCGGCGGGTCGGCGGTGGCGCGATGGGCGACGTGTGGCGCGCCGACGACCGGGTGCTGGAACGGCAGGTCGCCGTCAAGATCCTGCTGCCGACGCTGCTGGAGGACGAGTCCTTCGCGGCACGGTTCCGCCGCGAGGCCAAGGTCCTGGCCGGACTCGACCACCCCGGCATCGTGCGGGTGCACGACTACGGCGAGGAGGAGGTCGACGCCGGGACGCAGGTGGCCTACATCGTCATGGAGTTCGTCGCGGGCAAGCCCCTCGACGTCGTCCTGCGCGAACGCGGCCCGCTGCCGTCGACGGAGGCGCTGGGCATCGCCGCGCAGGCGCTGGACGCGCTGCACGCCGCGCACCGGCGCGGGGTCGTGCACCGGGACGTCAAGCCCGCCAACCTCATGGTCGGCGAGGACGGCCGGGTGACCGTCACGGACTTCGGCATCGCCCGCGCGCTCAGCGCGACCAAGCTGACGGCGGCGCACGAGGTCCTCGGCACCGCGCTGTACATCGCCCCCGAGTCCGCGGAGGGCATCGCCACCGTCCCCGCCTCCGACCTGTACTCGCTGGGCGTGGTGCTGCACGAGATGCTGACGGGCGAGTGCCCGTTCACGGGCGAGACGCTGCTGGAGATCATCCTCAAGCACATACGCGAGCCGGCGCCCGAGCTCCCCGAGGGCTTCCCCGCACCGGTCCGGGCCCTGGTCGCCCGCGCCCTGGAGAAGCGCCCCGAGGACCGCCACCCGAGCGCGGCCGCCATGTCCGACGCCGTCCGCCGCGCGTCCGACCCCGGCTCGGCCGTGGCGCTCCGCCCCACCAGCACCCTCGCGCTCCGCGCGACGTCCCCGCGCCCGAGCTCCACGCCGGACCCGGGCATCATCGCCGGCCCAGCCGGCCCGGCAGACGCGGGCGGCGGCGCGGAGGGGAGCGTGCCTCCCATGCCTGCCGCTCCCCCGGCGGTCGGTCCGGCCGTGGTGATCGCGGCCGCACCCGACGCCGGGACCGTCCCGTCGGGGGCCGCGGAGACGCGGTCGCGGAAGCCGCCGCGCTGGCGGCGGCCCTCGCTGGTCTTTCCTCTCGTCATCCCGATCGTCGTCGCCTCGACCGCCGGGACGGTCCTGCTGATGCAGACGACCCCGAGCATCGGCCAGGCGGGCGCACCGTCACGCCCGGCCGCGACCTCGACGACGACGCCGGTCGCGGCCGGCAGCTCCGGCGCGGGCGGCGGTGGCACGAGCGGGGCCCCGAGCGCGTCCGCCTCGCCGGGCACGGGTACGCCGGGCACCTCGGCGCCCGGCGGCAAGGGCGGCGGTGTCCTGCCCGTCCAGCCGGGCGGCGGCAGCAACGGTGGCGCCAACGGCGCACCGGCCGGCGGCGGGAAGGGCGGCTCCGGGACCGGGAGCGGCTCAGGGAACGGCGGCGCGTCGGGGTCGAGCAGCGGATCAAGCTCTGGCGCGGGCCCGGGAAGCAGCGCGGGAAGCGGCGCGGGCTCGGGAAGCAGCGCGGGAAGCGGTTCGGGAAGCGGCAGTGGCGCCGCCGCCGGCTGCGGTGGCTCGGGGTGGGGCGCGATCACCAACGTGGGAGACGGCGAGCGGCTCGGCCTGGCGTCCGGCTCCCTCGACGCGGGCACCGCCGTCGTACTCGGCGGACACACCGCCTTCGGCTGGACGGCCGTGCCCGGCGTCAACCAGGTGAGCCTCCACGCGTGCAACGCGAACGGCCCCGCCCTCGGCTACTCGTACTCGAAGGCGGGCAGCGGTGCGGAGCTGGCCGGTGCCGACTCGTACGGTGACTGGACCGGCTGGTCACTGGTCCAGTCACCGCACGCGGGTGCCTACTACCTCCAGGCGCCGTTCTATCCGCCGGCCTGTCTGACCGAGCACGGCGGGGGCGCGCAGGTCACCGTGGAGACCTGCGCGAGCGGACTCCCCGCCCAGGAGTGGCGCCTGCCCTGACCCTGATGCGTCTCACTCGCCCTCCCGGGCGGGGATCCGCAGGGTGAAGCGTGCGCCGCCCTGCGGGGAGGCGCCGGCGGTGAGGCGGCCGTCGTGGGCGCGGGCTACCCAGGAGGCGATGGAGAGCCCGAGGCCGGTCGATCCCGACCCGCTGCGGAACCGCTCGAAGAGCGAGTCCGCCACACCGGGCGGGATGCCCGGACCGGCGTCGTCGACGGTCACGGTGGCGACGGCGCCCGCCAGCAGCAGTCCGGCCACCGCGGGGTCGAGCTGCGGCCGGTGCACCCACTCCCGCACGGCCACGAGGTCCAGATCGGCCTCCCCGCCGGGAACCAGGACCAGGGCGTGGCGCTCGCAGTGGGCGGCCAGGGACCGTTCGTCGGCGAAGGCGAGCGGCCGGGCGTGCGCGTCGACCAGGAACGTGTCCGGCGCGTCGTCCCGGCCCGGTCGCCACAGCAGGGTGAGGTCGCCGTTGCGGCTGCGGACGGAGTATCGGTAGTGGCAGTTCATGCGCGGTCCCGGTTCTCGCTCGGCACGGTCGGCAGGTCGTGCCCGCCGCGGCGTGGTCGAGCGTGGTCAAGTGGACCGTCGCAGCGTGTCAGGCGGATGCTGAGGATTTGCTGAGCGCGCTCAGCCGCTCGTCGCCCGGGGTCCCCGGGCCGATCGGCGGGCGATGTCCAGGAGCAGCCGGGCCGGGGCGGCCGGCTCCGTCCCACTGCGCCAGACCGCGCGCAGGATGCGTGCCAGCTCGACCTCCGGCGCGACGGGCACCTCCACCAGCCGCCCCGCCGCCAGATCGTCCGCGACCGCGAGCAGCGACAGGACGGCGGGTGCGGCGCCCTGCGCCGCCGCGCTGCGCAGGGGGCCGGTCGCCCCCAGCTCCAGCACCGGCACGGAGGGCCCGACCCACGGGCGCAGAGCCCGTTCCAGCGTCTCCCGCGTGCCAGAACCGGGCTCGCGCAGCAGCAGCGGCGTCTCCGCGAGCTCGGCGCCCGTGACGGGCGTGCCACGCCGGGCCCATGGGTGGTCCGGCGCGGTCACCACGGCGAGGCGGTCCCGTCCGACGGCGAGCGAGCGCAGGTCCCGGGGGACGAACGGGCCCTCGATGAACCCGAGATCGGCCTCGCCGTGCCGCAACGCCTCGATGACCTGGTGGCTGTTGGTGACCCGCAGCCCGACATGTGTCGCCGGGCTGAGCTGACGCAGGCTCACCAGCCAGCCGGGCAACAGCTGTTCGGCCAGCGTCAGGCTCGCGGCCAGGCGCAGTTCGCCGCGCTGCTGCGCCTGGAGCGCGGCGAGGCCCTCGGCGAGGGCGTGGGCCTGGTCCAGCACGCCGCGCGCCCAGTCGGTGACGACCAGCCCGGCCTCGGTGAGGCGTGAACCCCGCCGCGACCGGTCGAGCAGTTGCAGCGCGAGCTTGCGCTCCAAGGTCCGCAGGCGGGCGCTCGCCGCGGGCTGGGTGATCTGCTGCTGCGCGGCGGCCCGCCCGATGCTGCCGGCATCGGCGACGGCGACGAGCAGCTCGAGGGTCTCCAGGTCGGGCAACCGCCGCGACGCCGGCAGTCCCGCGGCACCTCCCGCCTCGCCACCCGCGCCGCCAAGGGCGGACCCGCGACCAGGCCGTACGCCCTCCCACCCGTTCGCCACCCCACCGCTCCGGGGCACGCCCGTGTCGCGGCGCTCCCGGCCGCCTCGCCCTGCGCCGCCCTTCCCGCCCTCACTCCGGCGCGCGCTCGTGCCCTCGCCCCGCCCGCCCGTCCCGCCCTCGCCGCCAGTCATAGGGAAACCCTATGACGTGCGCGCCGGTTTCCGGCTACCGCCCCCGCGCCGCACGCCCAAGAGTGGACCGGTGACGATCATCCCCGCACGCCTCGGCCACACCCCCGCCACACCCCACCGCCGCTCCGCACGCGTCACCCGCTCGCGCGCGGCGGTCCGCGCGGCCGCGCCGGGGCTGGGGGCGGCGGCTCTCGCCGTGGCCGTCGCGTCGGGGGTGCACCGGCTCGCGCCGGCCGTCTCGCCGATGACCGCCGCCGTCGCGCTGGGCGTGCTCGTCGGGAACCTGCGGGCGGGCAGCGTGCGGGCGCTGCCCGAGGCCACCCGGCCGGGGCTGGCCGTCGCCGCCAAGCGGGTGATGCGCCTGGCCGTCGTGCTGCTGGGCTTCAAGCTCGCGCTGGGGGACGTCCTGGCCCTCGGCCGGCCGACGCTCCTCCTGGTCTGCCTGACCGTCGCGGCGACGTTCTTCGGCACCCAGTGGCTCGGCCGCAAGGCCGGCCTGCCGGGCGACCAGCCGCTGCTCATCGCCACGGGCTTCTCGATCTGCGGCGCCTCCGCCGTCGCCGCGATGAACGGCGTGACCGAGAGCGAGGAGCGCGACACCGTCACCGCCGTCGCGCTGGTGACCCTGTGCGGCACGCTCGCCATCGCGGTGCTGCCCCTGCTGCACCACCCGCTCGGGCTGACCGACCTGCAGTTCGGCCGCTGGACCGGGGCCAGCGTGCACGACGTGGGCCAGGTGGTCGCGATCGGGCAGACGGCCGGGGCCGCCGCACTCGGGCAGGCAGTCGTGGTCAAACTGATGCGCGTCGCCCTGCTGGCGCCGCTGGTGACCGGCGTCGCCCTGGTGCGCAACCGCCGCGCGGGCGGGCGCACCGCGGGCGGGAAGCGCCCGGCCCCGCTGCCGCTCTTTCTCCTGGGATTCCTCGCGTGCATGGCACTGCGCAGCAGCGGCGCCCTCTCCGGCGGCTTCGTCGACACCGCGAACACCCTCGACGAGCTGCTGATGGCGGCGGCTCTCTTCGCCCTGGGCAGCACCGTCGACGTGCGGCAGCTGCTGCGGACCGGGCGCCGGGCGCTGCTGGTCGGGCTGGCCTCGTGGGCGCTGATCGCGGCCGTCTCCTACGCGGGCGTCCTGCTCACCACGTGACCCCGCGCGGGGGCGGAAAACACAAAAGCCGGGATTGCATCCCGGCTTATCCGCTCGTATATTGAGAGATTCCTTTGCGGTGCAGATCATTGCTAGGAAATCTTTATGGCTTCACTATATCCGAGCGGGAGCGGCTTTGTCAAACGACGGAATTCGCCAGGAACAGGAATTCATCGACCTGCTCCGTGCGCGTCTGGGCGTACTGGAGAACCAGGCCGAGGCCGCCGTCCAGGCCGCGCTGGGCCAGGAGGTGACCAACGCTCAGACCCGTCTCGAACGCGACGTGCTCGTGGCCGAGAACTCGGATCTGCTGGCCGCCTACGCCTCCGGCGAGCACGGCCTCTGCTTCGGTCGGCTGGTCTTCCGTGACGGCGCCGACCACCACATCGGGCGCCTCGGCATCCGCGCGGACGACGAGGAGCGCACTCCGCTCGTCGTCGACTGGCGGGCGGACGTCGCGCGGCCCTTCTACCTCGCCACCGGATACGAACCGATGGGCCTGCGCCGACGCCGGCACATCACCACCGAACGCAACAAGGTCACCGCGCTGCACGACGAGATCCTCGACCTCGGGGACGCCGAGCGCTCCGGCTACGAGGGCTCTGACGCCGACGACGTGCTGCTCGCCGCGCTGGACGCGGCCCGCACCGGCCGCATGCACGACATCGTGCAGACCATCCAGGCCGAGCAGGACCGCCTCATCCGCGCCCCGCACCAGGGCGTCCTGGTCGTCGAGGGCGGCCCCGGCACCGGAAAGACGGCGGTGGCGCTGCACCGCGCCGCCTACCTCCTCTACGCCCAGCGCGAGCTGCTGGCCCGCCGGGCGGTACTGATCGTCGGGCCCAACCCGGCCTTCCTCGCCTACATCGGCCAGGTGCTGCCCTCCCTGGGCGAGACCGGCGTCCTGCTGGCCACCCCGGCCGAGCTCTTCCCCGGCGTCCACGCCACCGGCACCGACACCCCGGCCGCCACCGCGGTCAAGGGCGGCGCGGCCATGGCCGACGCCCTCGCCGCGCACCTGCGCGACCTGCAGGCACTGCCCGACCCCGCCCTCGTCGTGGAGCACGACGACGGCGTGCTGATCCTGGACCGCGACATCGCCGCCACCGCGCGAGAGCGCGCCCGCGCGACCCAACTGCCGCACAACCTCGCCCGTCCGCACTTCGCCTTCGCGGTCATCGACGCGCTCACCGAGCAGTTGGTCGAGCGCCTGGGCCACGACCCCTTCGGCGGCCCGAACCTGCTGGGCCCGGACGACCAGGCCCTGATCGGCAAGGCGGTCGCCTCCAGCTCGGCGGTGCACGCGGCGATCGACGAGCTGTGGCCGCAGCTGACTCCCGAACGGTTCCTCGCCGACTACCTGGAGGACCCGACCCACCTGCCGGACGCGGACGCCGACGCGATCCGCCGCCCGCACGACTCCCGTCCCGAACGGCCCGCGCACTGGGAGTGGACCCCGGCGGACGTCCCGCTGCTCGACGAGGCGGCGGAGCTGCTCGGCGAGGACGACGCCGCCCGCCGCGCGGCGGAGGAGGCGCTGCGGCAGGAGCAGATCGCCTACGCCCAGGGCGTCCTGGACCTCTCCTACGGCTCCCGCACCCAGGAGTTCGAGGACCGCGACGACGAGGACTCGGAGCGGCTGGCCGCCCATGACCTGATCGACGCCGAGCGCCTGGCGGACCGCCAGGAGGAGGCGGACCACCGCACGGCGGCGGAGCGCGCCGCCGCCGACCGCACCTGGGCCTTCGGCCACGTCATCGTGGACGAGGCGCAGGAGCTCACCCCGATGGCCTGGCGCCTGCTGATGCGGCGCTGCCCCACCCGCTCGATGACGCTGGTCGGCGACCCCGCCCAGACCAGCGAGCCCGGCGGCTGCGGCAGTTGGGCCGCCGCCCTGACCCCGCACGTCCAGGACCGGTGGCAGCGCGTGGTCCTGGACGTCAACTACCGCACCCCTGCCGAGATCATGGACGCAGCGGCAGCGGTCCCCCGCGCGTCGGACCCGTCCTTCACCCCGCCCCGCTCCGTGCGCAGCACGGGCGTCCGCCCGTGGTCCCGCGCCGTCCCGACGCCGGACGAGCTGCCCGGCGCGGTGGCGAAGGCGGTCGCCGAGCACACGGCGCCGGACCGGCGCCTCGCGGTGATCGCGCCGGAGCGCGAGCTGGACGCGGTGGCGGCGGCGCTGCCGGAGGCGGCGTTCGGTGCGGAGCCGGACCTCACCCAGCCCGTGGTCCTGCTGGCGCCCTCCCAGGCGAAGGGGCTGGAGTTCGACACGGTGCTGGTCGTCGAACCGGCCGACTTCGGCGCGAACGAGCTCTACGTCGCGCTCACCCGCGCGACCCAGCGCCTGGGCGTCCTCCACACTGCTCCGCTCCCCTACCGCCTGGAGTTGCAACGCCTTTAGGGGCGCGGGGTTCTGCGCGGGCAACCCACCCCAGGCGGATGGCCCTGTCGGCTCGGGATGTCAGTGACCTGGGTGGCTTGCCGCGCCCACGCGGCGGAGCCGCAAGTCAGCGGAGCCCCGCGCCCCCAGGCCCGAGGTGGTTGCTGTTGATGCCACCAGTGCGCGCAACCCCACCACCGCCGTCGCCCAGAACGCCAGGAACCCGCAGCCGATGGCCGCTCCCGCGGCCACGGCCGTGGCGTGGCCGATGTGCAGGGCGCGCTCGAACGGGAGGACGCAGGCCGCCGAGAAGACCGGCGCCAGGCACAGCGCGACCAGGTGGATGCCCCACTCCTCGCGTGCCCACGTCCTGCCCTCCCGGCCGGCCACGGCCATGCGCCACACCATCACCGCGGCCGTGACCGCGAACGGCACGAGGTAACCCACCGCCAGCCGGTGGTTCTGCACGCCGCCTGCCGACACCAGCGACCAGGTAAGCCACGCCAGCGCCGCCGTACCGGCGAGCGCCGCGGGGACCAGGACCCACCAGGGGACCCAGCTGCGGCCCATGCCGGGCAGCTCCACCCGCCGGTCCAGGCGCCGGGAGGCGACCAGCGCGCCGAAGGCGACGACCGAGCCGAGGTGCATCACCGCGATCTGGTTGATCTGCGTCATCGGGATGCCGGGGAAGAGCACCGGCAGCGCGCCCCACTCGAACCGCAGCAGCGGAGCCGTCATCAGGAACGCGTAGCAGAGCAGCATCCAGCGCTGGTGGATCTCCGGCATCCGCCGGACCGCGGCGACGATGCCGAAGGTGACGCTGAAGACCGTGCCGACCAGGATCGTCGCCAGGACGATCCAGAACGCCGGGCCGCTGAACGCGTCGCGCGGGGCCGTGCGGAGCAGGTAGACCGCGGCGCCAGCCATGCAGACGTAGACCGTGACGGCGAAGACGACGCCCAGCGTCCGGTGCAGGCGCACCCTGCGCCGGACCGCGGTGAGGAGTTGGAGAGGGCCCAGCAGCATCAGCAGGCCGCCCAGAACCGAGTGGACGACGAGCGCGGCGAGGCTGTGCTGGTAGGGCTTGATGCGGGTGGCGAGCGCGTCGGCGACGTAGCGGGGGTTGGTGACGTGGGCGAGGAGGGACTGGCCGATCGCGGGCGCGCCGCGGTGGGCGTAGGGCCAGAGCTCGGTCATCGCGATCGGCGCGTAGCCGACGCCGACGGCGATGACGACGATCGCCGCCCATCGTCCCCAGCCGATGCCTCGCAGACGGTTCACGGCGACCCCCTCGCTCGCTTGATAGTCCTTCCTGGACTATCGAGAAGGTAGGGCGGAACCACGGGGCGGTCAAGAGGTTGTTACTCGCCGGTCAGAACTCGCCCCGACCTTCCACCCACTGCCAGAAGTCGACCATCATCCGCTCATACCGGATGCCGAACTCCAGCGCCTCGCGCTGACCACGGGTGATCAGCTCTCCGACGGACTCGGCCAGGCCCTCGTACTCCGCCAGCGTGCGCTCGTGCTCCTCGACCTGCACGGGCGCGTGCACCTCGGGGCGGGCGCCGAACCAGAGCTTGAGGATGCCGCGTTCGCGCGCCTCGACCGGCACGAAGGCGGAGTCCGCGAGCCATCCGGCCAGCGCCTCGGCGCCCGACTCGGTCAGCCGCATGACCCGGCGATTGCGGCCGCCCTCCTCTCGCACCTCCGACAGCAGCCCGGCCGCGAGCAGCCGGTCGCACTGCGCGTACACCTGCGCGTGCGGCACCGCCCAGAACGGCGCCACCGTCCGCGCGGCCTCGACCTTGACGTCGTACGGGCTCGCCTCGCCCAACTGGTCGATGATGCCGAGGACGAGGTAGGAGGAGGTGGTCAACCGGGTCTCAGCCATGCGGTGACGGTATCGTGAGACGGCATTGACAAATTGTTGAAGTTGGGGCTTCCCTGCTGACATGCAGATACGGATCATCTGGCCCGCCGGCACCGCGACCGCGACCCTGCGCTCGACCCCGACCAGTGAGGCCCTGCGGGCCGCCCTGCCCGTCCAGTCCACGGCGAACACCTGGGGCCAGGAGGTCTACTTCGCCACCTCCGTCAGCGTCCCCGTGGAGCCGGACGCGCAGCAGGTCGTCGAGCCCGGCACCGTCGCCTTCTGGACCGACGGCGACAGCCTTGCCCTCCCGTTCGGCCGGACGCCGATCTCGCGTGGTGACGAGTGCCGCCTCGCCAGCCCCTGCAACCTGCTCGGCGCCCTCGACGGCGACCCGCAGGCGCTGCGCACCGTCCGCGACGGCGACCCGATCCGGGTCGAGCTCGTCGGCTGACGCGCCTCTCCCCACGGCCTGAACCCCGCCTCGACTCGACCTCAGCCGAACACGACCAGCAGCGCGGCCGCCAGCAGCACGGCGTACACCCCGGCCCCGACCAGCGGGCGGGCCACGCCGACCGCCCCAGCCGCACCCGCGCCAGCCCCACGCCGAGGCCGGCGCCCGCCCCGGCCAGCAACCCGGCCCACGGCAGCGCGACCACCAGCGTCCAGGTGCCACCGTCGCAAACCACCGCATTCCCGCTGGGCGCGCCCGTGCCACAGCTGTCGGTGGCGAACACCATCCCGAACGAGAACATCGCGTTCACCACGGCCGCCGCCACCGCGCACACGACCCCGACCGCCACCGCCCCACCCACCGCGGGCCGCGACGGCCCGGGCCGCTGTCCGTACGGGTTCATGCCCACCCCCTGCGACCCTTACGGCTCCAGCCGCGGATCGTCGATGTCCACCGTGGTGATGCCCGGTGGGTACAGGTCCTGCCGAGCCGTCAGGATCAGATGCTGCACTGGGCGCAGCGGCGTGGGAAGGCTCGCGGCGATGGCATGGGCGACATCGGGGCCGCCGTATCCGTCGCGCACCATCGTGGCGACCACCACGGTCGTCGTGGCGTCGAGCGGCTCGAACTCGATCGCGGGCAGGGCCGGCACCGCCGCGGCGACGCCCTCGTCCTTGGCCTCGGCTTCGGCTTCGGCTTCGAGCAGGCACAGCACCGGGACCAACAGGTGCTGGAACGGAGAGCGCAGCGCCGCGTCGACGATCCGGTGAAGCCGGGCATGACCGGCAGCCAGCGCGGACAGGGCGCTGGTGTCGAGAACGATCACGCGCTGCGCCTCGGCGCGACCTTCGCGCGCGCGTCCTCGGCGGCGATGCCGTAGACCCGCTGGAGGAGGTCCGGCCCCTGGTCGAGCGCGTCGTCCGTGAGCGTCATGCCGAACTGCTCACGCAGCAGGCGCCGGCCCTGCGCGACCCGCTCGGCAATCTGCTCCGGCGTCGGCTGTTGCTCGACCAGCAGGGCGACCTGGGCTCCTATGGTCGTTCCCCGCGCGGCGGCCAGCGCGGCGAGCCGGTCGCGTGTCTCCGCGGACACCTTGATGGTCGTGTCAGCCATGGAACCAACGTATACCGCTCGGCCACCAGGGGTATACGGCGCGCGCACGGGCTCGCCACCGCCTCCCCGCCGATCTATCGTGACCGCATGAGCAGCCAGGAGCAGCCGCTGAGCATCCGGACCGCGCGCGCCGACGACGTCGACGCCGTGGTCGCCGCCCTGACCACCGCGTTCTTCTCCGACCCGGTGTGGGGGCCGGCCTTTCCCGACCCCGGGCGGCGCGCCGCGCAGGCCGGGGCGTTGTGGCGGCTGTTCGCCGCGTCCGCGCTGCGGTACCCGTGGCTGTTGGTGACCGAGCACGTCGAGGCCGCCGCGCTGTGGATCCCGCCGGGCGGCACGGAGCTGACCGACGAGGAGGAGCACGGCTTCGAGGCCTTCCTCCGCGAGACCACCGACGCCGGGACGGCCGCCGGGATCGTCGGGATCCTGGAGCCGATGGAGTCCGCGCGCCCGCAGGAGCCGCACTTCTACCTGAGCCTGCTGGGCACCCACGACGACCACCGCGGCAAGGGCCTCGGCATGGGCCTGCTGAGCGCGAGCCTCGACCGGATCGACGAGATGAACATGCCCGCCTACCTGGAGTCGAGCAACCCCGTGGCGAACGACAAGCGCTACGCCTCCCTCGGCTTCGAGCCGATCGGCGAGCTGACGATGCCGACGGGGCACCGGGTCACCACGATGTGGCGCCCCGCGCGCGACTGAGCGGGGAGGCGTAGCAGCCGCGCGCGGAGCGTGAGTGGTCCAAGCGGCGTCGTCGGGACAGCTACGGGTAGCTGACGACGTCGCTCGGGCCGCCGAAGGTGGAGCTGACGGGGGCGCCGGTTCCGTTGATCACGGTGTCGATCCCGCCGCTGCCGTTGAGGAACACGCTCAGCAGGTCGTGGAACTGGACGCCCGAGGTGTTCGGGGCCTGGAAGGCCATCGAGCTGTGGATGTCCTGGCCCTGGTTGAAGTACGAGTAGCTGCCCATGCCGTAGCCCTGGAAGCTGGTGACACCGGGCGCGACGTAGAAGGCGGGGTAGCCCTTCTGTGTCGAACTCGCCATCCAGGAGGCCTGGTTCGGCACCTCGTAGGGGTTCTCGTTCTGGAAGAAGACGACCTCGCCGCCCTGGCCGTTCCAGACCGTCTCGTTCTTCTGGAAGTGCTCCACCGCCAGGCCCGTCGCCAGGACGTTGTTGCCGTTGACGAGGAGACCGGTGTCGCTCTGGTCGCCGGTCCAGGTGCCGGCGCCCGCGCCGTGGTCCGCGCGCCAGATCCAGGCGTCGTCGATGATGGAGTTGTTGCTGTCGTCCTCCAACGCGGTGGTCGCCGAGCCCGCCGTGGCGCCGCCGATCCGGAAGAAGACGTCGTCGAGGGTGACCGGGTCGGCCGCGTGGCTGACGCCCGAGCCGGGCGTGCCGACGGTGACCAGGGTCGGCGAGTTGACCGGGCCCGCGTCGAAGATGACGCCGGTGACGTTGACGCCGTTCACGTCCGCGATGTTCAACGTGGTGTTGCCGTTGGACGGGACCAGCGTCGGGAAGCCGAGGCCGACGATCTTCGTGTCCGCGTGGGTGACCGCGATCGTGCTCGGCACCTGGTAGACGCCGGGTGTGAACAGCAGGTTGTCACCGGCCCCCAGCGCCGCGTTGATCTGGTCGACGGTCGCGGTCGGCTGCACCACGAAGAACGTGGACAGCGGCAGCGAGACGCCCGGCGTGGAGCCGTTCAGCCAGCTCGGGCCGGAGGAGTTGGTCTGCAGCGAGGGCACGAAGACCTGGTAGTTGCCGCTGCTGTCGAGGTAGAGGTAGGGCGCTTCCCGGGTCTGCGGGCAGGTGTTCAGCGTGGTGTAGGAGTTGGGGCCGCCGCTGTCACCGGAGTTGGTGGCGAAGGACTGCGCGGGCGCGCCCGGGTCGCCGCAGAAGACCTGGTTCCAGACCGCGTTGCTCCAGCCGTCCAGGCTGGAGTTGCGGGTGAAGAACTGCTGCTGCGAGCCGTTGGTGACGGTGCCGCCGGTGAACTGGGAGTCGGCGACGAAGCCGCCGCTGGCCCAGTCGGGGGAGCCGGTGCAGTAGTCCATCAGGCTCAGGTTGCCGTTGATGTGCACCCGGCGCAGCGGCGCGGCCTGGGAGACGGCCCAGAAGTCGTCGCCCGCGTAGCAGCCGGTCATGCCGGTGACGTTGATGGTCAGGTTGGTCAGCGAGCGCCAGAAGTTGGTGGTGGCGTAGCACTGGGTCTGCACGCCGCCGTTGCACTGGTTGTACACGTCGACGGTGCCGTTGATGACCGTGTCACCGGGGTTGAGACCGAGGCCGGCGACGCTCTCGTAGAAGCCGACGGAGAAGATCAGCGGACTGGCCGTCGATCCGTAGGTGCCGGGCTTGAACAGGATCGCGTAGCGGGCGGTGCCGAACTCGTTGCCGCCCTGCGCGTTGGCGATGGAGTTCAGCTGGCTCTGGATGGAGGCCTGCGACATCGTCGGGTCGAAGACGATGACGTTGGAGCCGAGGCTGCCGCCGGTGGGCGGGGGCGGGGTGCCGCCACCGGAGCCCGAGCCGTAGACGGAGAACTCCCAGAGGCTGTAGCCCCACTGGGTGTTGCGCGCGGTCCCGTACATCCGGACGTAGCGGCCGGAGCCTGCGAGGTTGAGCGTCTCGGTGCCGCCGGGGCCGGTGGTGGTGGAGTAGACCGTGGTCCAGTTGGTCGCGTCGTTGGAGGTCTGGATCTGGTAGGCCTTGCCGGAGGCGGTCTCCCAGTTCAGCACAACCTGGCAGATGGTCTGGGTCGAGCCGAGGTCGACCTGGAGCCACTGCGGATCGGAGAAGGCGGAGGACCAGCGGGTCCCGGTGTTGCCGTCCACGGCGTTGGCCGCCGGGAAGCTCGCGCTCTCCGTCGAGGAGGCGGTGGCGGTCTTGTTCAGCGCGAGGTTCGTGGTGCCGCAACTCGCGGCGGAGGCACGGGTGGCGACGCCCGCCTGGGCCGCGAGCGCGGCCAGCAGCAGGGCCAGCACGCCGAGCAGGGCGGCGAGCGGGCGTCCCCGCGTGCGGCTGCCGGCGGGGAGGACAGCGACGGATCTCATGGCTCTCCTTGCACGGTGGGTGGGTGTGGTGCAGGGGTGAGAGAGCGCTCTCTGCGCTGAGCATCGTGAGGCCGTGTCGAGCCGCTGTCAATACGGAAGTTGAAGATATGTCGCTTTCGCCACGCGCTTGGCGCGCGCCGCGCGACGGGCGGCGACCGTCCTACGAGCCGGCCTCCAGCAGCCGGGCCACCGGCAGGGTCGCGGCGCCGCGGGCCACCGCGTCCGCCCCCAGCGCGCCGAGGTCGATCGAGGTCAAGGCGTAGGGCAGGCGCAGGGCGTGCTCGCGGACGACCTCACGGATCTGCGGCAGCAGGCTCGGTGCGAGGGCGAGCCCGGCCCAGCCGCCGATGATCACGCGCTGCGGGTTCAGGAAGTTGACCACATTGGCGATCCCGATCCCGATCCGGACGGCCGTCTCGTCCAGCACCGAACGCGCGGCCTCTCCCGCCGCACCGGCCTGGTCCGCCGTCGCGAGGATGCCGCGCAGCGCCTCCTCCTCGTCCGCGACCACGTCGTCCGCCACGCCCGCCGCCGCGGCCGCCTCGGCGTAGCGGGCGATGATCGCCTCCGCGCCCACGTAGGCCTCCAGGCAGCCGCGCGCACCACAGCGGCAACGGCGGCCCTGGTACTGGACGTTGATGTGGCCCCACTCCCCCGCGCTGGTCGTCGAGCCGCGGAAGGGCGCGCCGTCGGCGATCACCGAGGCGCCCGCTCCGGAGCCGAGCAGCAGGAAGACGGCGCTGTCGACGTCCCGTCCGGCGCCGAACCACATCTCGGCCTGCGCCATCGTGGTCGCGCCGTTGTCGACGAAGAGCGGCAGCGTGGTGTGCTCGCGCAGCAGTTCCTCCAGCGGGAAGGCGTCCCAGCCGACGGTCTGCCCGTGCACGACGGCCAGGGGCTGGTGCTGCACGATGCCGGGGACGCCGATGCCGACGCCGAGGACGGGGGCCTCGGCGCCCGCGCCGAGCTCGTCCAGCCCCGTGGCGATCGCGGGGATCACCGCCTCCGGGTCGAGCGACCCGCCACGGAGCGGCACGTCCAGCGCCTCGAGCTCGTTCAGGCCGAGGTCGAAGCGCTCCAGCCGGATGCCGGTCTCGCCGACGTCGATGCCGATGACCTCGAAGCAGGAGGTGTCGACGCGCAGCAGGATGCGGGGGCGTCCGCCGTCCGACTCGACGGCTCCCGCCTCCACGACCAGCCCCGCGTCGAGCAGGTCGGCCACGACGTTGCTGACCGAGGCGGAGCTGAGGCCGGTGGCCGCGATGAGGTCCTGACGACTGAGGGGGCCGTGGAAGTACAGCCGCCGCAGCAGCCGGGCGCGGTTGGCGCGCCGCAGGTCACGGACGTTTCTGCGGCCTTCGTCGGTCATCCCGCCCCACTCTCCAAGCTCTGCCCTGGTGTGGCACCCTACTGGGTCACAACCGGGTTACGGCCGCCCAACCTGTTGACGGCTCATTTTCTCACAGGTTAAATCACGGCTCGAACTAAGTCATGAGCAAAGCCTTCAGTCCGCAAGGGCACCCCTCAAGGGCCTCGCCGATCCGCCCCCACCCGAAAGGCTCTCCGATGCGTTCGTCCAGACCAGCTCTGCTGACCCTCGCCGTCGCCACCGCGCTGCTCGCGTCCGCCTGCTCCTCCTCCGGCGGGTCGGGCGGGTCCGGCGGGTCGAGCGGCTCCGCGGCGGGGACCACCCTCACGTACTGGGCCAGTGACCAGGGCGGCTCCATCGCCCAGGACGTCAAGGTGCTCACGCCGGAGCTCGACGCCTTCACCAAGCAGACCGGGATCAAGGTCAAGCTCGAGGTCATCGGCTGGAACGACCTGCTCAACCGGATCCTGGCCGCCACCAGTTCGGGCCAGGGCCCGGACCTGGTCAACATCGGAAACACCTGGTCGGCCTCGCTCCAGGCCACCGGCGCCTTCCTGCCGATCAGCGACGACGTGATGAAGCAGATCAACGGCACGGGCCGCTTCCTGCCGGGCGCGCTGGCCGCGACCGGTGCACCCGGACAGCCGCCCGTCGGCGTGCCGATCTACTCGATGGCGTACGGGCTCTACTACAACAAGGCGATGTTCCAGGCCGCCGGGATCGCCCAGCCGCCCACCACCTGGGACGAGTTCGTCGCGGACGGCAAGAAGCTGACCAAGTCGGGGCAGTGGGGCACCTCCGTGGAGGCCGCGCAGACCCCCGAGAACGCCCACCACGCCTTCACCTTCGCCAAGCAGCTGGGCGGCAGCTTCTACGACTCCTCCGGCAAGCCGACGTTCGACACCCCGCAGAACGTGGCCGGCATCAAGCGGTACGTCGACTTCATGGCGGCCGACAAGATCGCCAACCCGAGCGACGCCGAGTACTCCAACGGCACCGAGGCGGTCAAGGACTTCGCGACCGGCAAGGCCGCGATGCTGCTGTGGCAGTCCGCGGACGCCACGCTCGCCCAGTACGGCATGAACCCGAGCCAGTACGGCGTCGCGCCGGTCCCGTTCGACGCGGCCTCCCCGTCGGGCCCGAACCACGTCGACTCGATCGTCGCCGGCATCAACCTGTCGGTCTTCGCGAACACCAAGCACAAGGACGCGGCGCTGCAGTTCATGAAGTTCATGACCAGCCAGCAGACGCAGATGGACCTCAACAAGGCCTACAGCTCGCTGCCTTCGGTCTCCGACGCCTACGGCGACCCGGCGTTCCAGACCCAGACCGTCAAGACGCTCCAGAGCGTGCTGGCCAACTCGGCGGCGCCGATGCCGGCCGTGGCCACGGAGAGCCAGTTCGAGACGGTGATCGGCGCGGCGGTGCAGAACCTGTTCGCCGACGCGGCGGCCGGCAAGCCCGTCACGGACGCGAGCGTCGCGGCGCAGCTCGACCAGGCGCAGCAGAAGCTCCAGGCCGGTGGCTGAGGCGCGCACCCCGGCCGCGCACCCGAGCCGCAACTGGGCTCGGGTGCGCCGCGCCGGCCTCCCCTACCTCCTGCTCCTGCCGGCGGTGCTCTTCGAACTGCTGGTGCACGTCGTGCCGATGCTCGTCGGCATCTACATGAGCTTCAAGCACCTGACCGAGTTCTTCATCCGCAACTGGGGCGCCGCCCCTGCCGCCGGTTTCGGCAACTACCGCTTCGCGCTGGACTTCAACGGCGCGATCGGCAAGCAGTTGCTGGAGTCCTTCGGCACCACCTGCGAGTTCACGGTGCTGACGGTCGGACTGTCCTGGCTGCTGGGCACCGGAGCGGCCGTGCTGATGCAGGACCCGTTCCGCGGCCGCGGGCTGCTGCGCACCTACTTCCTGGTGCCGTACGCGCTGCCCGCCTACACCGCCGCGATCACCTGGGAGTTCATGTTCCAGCGGGACACCGGCCTGGTGAACACGCTGCTGGTCAAGGACCTGCACCTGTTCAGGACCGCGCCGTTCTGGCTGATCGGCGGCAACTCCTTCTGGGCGCTGCTGATCACCGCGGTCTGGCGCACCTGGCCGTTCGCGTTCCTGGTCGTGACGGCCGGTCTGCAGAACATCCCCGGCGACCTGTACGAGGCGGCGGCGCTGGACGGCGCCGGCATGTGGCAGCGGATCCGCTCCATCACGCTGCCGCAACTGCGTCCGGTCAACCAGGTGCTGGTGCTCGTGCTGTTCCTGTGGAACTTCAACGACTTCAACACCCCGTACACGCTCTTCGGCAACGTGCCGCCGCCGCAGGCGAACCTGATCTCGGTGCAGATCTACGACACCTCCTTCCAGAACTGGAACTTCGGCTCCGGCTCGGCGATGTCCGTGCTGCTGCTGCTCTTCCTGCTCGTGGTCACCGCGGTGTACCTGCTGCTCACCAACTGGAGGAGGAGGTCGTCGGATGCCTAGGCCACCCCGCAGTCCCCTGGCCCCGCCGGTCTCGTTCGTCTGGACCCGCCGGATCGTGCTCACGCTGCTGGGCCTGTTCACCTTCATGCCGCTGTGGGTCATGGTCAGCGGCTCGCTGAAGCCGCTGCGGGACGTGCAGGCGGCGTGGAGCTGGATCCCGACGAACCTGACGCTCCGTCCCTACGTGGACATCTGGAGCACGGTGCCGCTCGGGCACTACTTCGTCAACAGCCTCATCGTCTCGTCCTGTTCGACCGCGATCTCGGTCGTCATCGCGATCCTGGCCGCCTACGCGGTGAGCCGGCACCGCTTTCCCGGACGGCAGTTGTTCAGCGTGACGGTGCTGTCGACGCAGATGTTCCCCGGCATCCTCTTCCTGCTGCCGCTGTTCCTCATCTACGTCAACATCGGCACGGCGACGGGAGTGCAGCTCGACAACTCCTGGCTCGGCCTGATCATCACCTACCTGACCTTCACGCTGCCCTTCTCGATCTGGATGCTGGTCGGCTACTTCGACTCGATCCCCAGGGAGTTGGACGAGGCCGCCAAGGTCGACGGGAACGGCCCGATCGGGGCGCTGGTCCGGGTCATCGTGCCGGCCGCGCTGCCCGGGATCGTCACCGTGGCCGTCTACTCGTTCATGACCGCGTGGGGCGAGGTGCTCTTCGCCTCGGTGATGACCGACGACTCGACCCGCACGCTCGCCGTGGGCCTGCGCAACTACGCGTCGGAGAACGACGTGTACTGGAACCAGATCATGGCCGCCTCGCTGGTCGTCAGCATCCCGGTGGTCGTGGCGTTCCTGCTGCTGCAGCGCTACCTCGTGGCCGGGCTGACCGCCGGATCGGTCAAGTAGCCCTCGGTCGTCCATTTCTTCCTTCCCCCTTTCACCTGGACTTTTCTTCCCCCGCACCGTGAGCTGAGGAGAACCATGCCTGCGCCCGACACCTCCGCCCTCGGCCCTGAGTTCCTCTGGGGGGCGGCCACCGCCGCCTTCCAGATCGAAGGGGCCGCGGCCGAGGACGGCCGGTCCCCGTCCATCTGGGACACCTTCTGCCGGGTGCCCGGCGCCATCGACAACGGCGACACCGGAGACGTGGCCACCGACAGCTACCACCGCTGGCCCGAGGACGTCTCGCTGATGCGCACCCTCGGCCTCGACAGCTACCGCTTCTCCCTCGCCTGGCCGCGCATCGTCCCCGAGGGCACCGGCGCCGTGAACCAGGCCGGGCTCGACCACTACGACCGCCTCGTCGACGGCCTGCTGGAGGCGGGCATCCGCCCGAACGCCACCCTCTACCACTGGGACCTGCCGCAGGCCCTCCAGGACCGCGGCGGCTGGCCCGAGCGGGCCACGGCGGAGGCCTTCGCGGAGTACGCGGCCGCGGTCGCGGCCCGGCTCGGTGACCGGGTCACCGACTGGGCGACGCTCAACGAGCCGCTGTGCAGCGCGTGGATCGGGCACCTGGAGGGCACGATGGCCCCCGGCCTGACCGACCTGACCGCGGCGGTGCGCACCTCCGTCCACCTCCACCTCGGCCACGGCCTGGCCGCGCAGGCGCTGCGCGCGGCCTCCCCGGGGCAGGTGCGGCTGGGCATCACCAACAACCTCAGCCCGATCGAGCCCGCCACCGACTCCGAGGCCGACCTGGCGGCGGCCCGCCGCGCCGACGGCCACATCAACCGCTGGTGGCTCGACCCGATCTTCGGTCTCGGCTACCCCGAGGACATGGTGTCGCTGTACGGCGTCGAACTCCCGCTCCAGGGCGACGACCTGAAGACGATCGCACAGCCGCTGGACTGGCTGGGCGTCAACTACTACTTCCGCCAGATCGTCGCCGACGACCCGACCGCCGGCGTCCCCGGCTTCCGCCAACTCCCCGGCCCCGGCAGCCAGACGGCGATGCCGTGGGAGGTCCACGCGCCGGGCCTGGAGCAGTTGCTGCTCCGGGTCACCCACGAGTACGGCGCACGCGAGCTGATGGTGACGGAGAGCGGCGCCGCGTTCGACGACGTGGTCGGCGCCGACGGGCGGGTCGACGACGTCGAGCGGGCCGCCTACCTGGACTCCCACATCGCGGCGTGCGTCCGGGCGGTGGCGGCGGGGGCGCCGCTGTCGGGGTTCTACTACTGGTCCCTGCTGGACAACTTCGAGTGGGCGTACGGGTACGCGAAGCGCTTCGGCATCGTGCACGTCGACTACGCGACACAGCAGCGCACGATCAAGCGCAGCGGCGAGCGCTACGCGGAGATCATTCGCACCCACAAGGGGACCAACTAGGAGCGCGAGGAACTGGGCCTCATGCCCCGGCGACCGCGCCCGCGGGCTTGGGGAGGGGCCAGACGAAGTGGGCCGGCATGCCTGTCGGCCGCGCGCCCGGGAAGTCGAGGGTGAGCTGGGTGAAACGGACCTGGCCCGGGTGGCCGGTCCAGGGGACCGGCTGGTCCAGGCGGACGTCGACCGGGAAGTCGTGGAAGTGGCCTGCGGCGCAGTACGGCTTGCAGTCGTTGGCCACGTCCGTCGCCGTTGCCGTCGCGGACTGCGCCGACCACGCGGACCAGTGGACACCGGTGAGGTAGTTGTTGCCGTCCCCGCACGCCAGCACGTACTTCGACGGCCGCGTCAGCGGACTGCCCACGCAGTCCAGCACCACCGGCGCCGACGCCGCCGCGGGCTTCGCCGCCGGGGCGGACGTGCCCGAGGTGGAGGAGGAGGTGGCCGCTGCCGCGGGCACCAGGGTGGCACCGCCCGCCAGGAGTATCGCTGCCAGTTTCAGTAGTGCCATCGCGCGCTCCCCTGGGGCTCTCGGGTTGGCCCAAGGCTACGTCGCCGTTCGCGGATCCGCCTATCGCAACACGGCTTCGAGCAGGTCCGCCCCGAGCGAGGCGGTGACCGAGCTGTCCAGCTCGTAGTGCACGTAGCGGCCGCGCCGCTCCGCGCTCAGCAGGCCCGCGCGACGCAGCACCGCGAGGTGGCGGGAGACCTCGGGGGCGGTCAGCTCCCACGCGGTGGCGAGCTCCCCCGTCGTGTGCGGGCCGCGCGCCAGCGTGCGGACCAGCCGGAGGCGGACCGGATGCGCCAGCGCCTCCAGCCGCCGGGCCACCACGGCCATCGGCACCGGCGCGGCGGCGTCCGGCACGGCGACGGGGTACTGCAGGACCGGTCGCCAGCCGGGCGCGTGGACGCAGACCAGATGCGGGTCACCGAAGACGGAGGGGATGAAGGTGACACCGTCCCCGGCCGCGCCGGTCGTGTTGTCCTGCAGCTTGTCGACCACGATCCGGCGCCGCGCGCCGCTCCCCCCTGGCGTGGTCTCCACGCTGATCGCCGCCGAGACGGCGTGCAGCATGTCGGCGAGGCCGCGCCGGGCGCGCAGTTCGGCCTTGTGGCGCAGGTCGGCGGCCAGCTGCGGGCGGATCCGGTGCCACGCGGCGTCGAAGAAGGCCGGGCCGCACGCCTCCAGCGTGCGCCGCAGGCGGGCGCGGACGGCTCGCGGATCGTCCATGAGCCGCTCGGCGAAGGCCGCCTGCGCGGGTCCGCGCGCCTGGGCCCGCTCCAGGGCCCGGTCGCGGGTCCCGGTGTCGTCCAGCGGCGAGGGCGTGCCGAAGAGCACCCGGTCCGAGCCGCAGGTGGTCACCAGGGCGGCGCTCACGAAGCGCGCGTCCTCGATCGCGTCGACGGCGTCGAGTTCCTCCTCCAGGGTGGCGGCCGGGTGGGGCGGCAGCAGGAAGTCGGCGCGGGACGAGCGCCACAGGAACTCCGCCTCCCCGAGCCGCTCGGCGAGCTCGGCGCCGAGACCGGCCCGGACCCGGGCGGCCCACGGCCCGCTGGAGGGATGGTGCGGCGGCGCGGCCAGCACGTGCAGCATCGCGGTCAGCTCGGCCAGCGGCGAGGCGGCGAACAGCAGCCGTTCCTCCGGCAGCCCGGTGATGTCGACGACGAGGCTCATGGGTTCATCCTGCCTGGTCGGCGCTGGGCGGCCGCCGTCGGTTGACGGGGATCGTCAATCGACGTGACCGGCGGCC
Source organism: Streptacidiphilus sp. MAP12-33 (assembly GCF_041261265.1). Taxonomy (NCBI): domain Bacteria; kingdom Bacillati; phylum Actinomycetota; class Actinomycetes; order Kitasatosporales; family Streptomycetaceae; genus Streptacidiphilus; species Streptacidiphilus sp. MAP12-33. The sequence continues at coordinate 10,387 of NZ_JBGCCA010000034.1, read as the reverse complement.
CGGGCCGGGACGACGGTGAGCGGCATGACCACCGCCATGAGCCGTCCCCTCGTCCCCGCTCCTGCGACCACCCCCGAAGAGCCCAAGCGGCCCAAGCGGCCCCAACGCCCCGGCTGGCCCGCTCTGCTGCGTGCCGGCGGGGGCACCCGCTACGTCGTCGCGCTCGCCGTCGACGCGGTGGGGTCGGGGCTGCTGCGTCCGTTCCTGCTCCTGTACGGGGTCGAGGTGGCGCACCTCGGGGTGGCCCGCTCCGGTCTGGCGATGACCTTCGGCTTCCTCGCGGCCCTGTCCTCCGTGCCGTTCGTGGGCCGCTGGATCGACCGGGGCGCGCGCTCCGCCGCCGTGGCAGGGGCGATGCTGGTGCGGGTGGTGGGCGTGCTCCTGCTGATGGCGGCCCCGCTGCTGGGCGGGCCGCCCCTGGCCGGGTTCGCCCTCGCCGCGTTCTTCCTCGGTGTCGGCAACCAGTGCTGGCCGCCCGCCCACGCCGCGCTGGTGGCGGCGGTCGCCGAGGAGCACCTGCGGGACGGTGCCCTCGCCGCCGGGCGCGCGGTGCGCAACGCCGGGTTGGGGGTCGGCGCGCTGGTCGCCACCGTGGCCACGGCGGGCGGCGCGGGCGCGCTGCGGATGCTGGCGGTGGTGGCGGCACTCGGCTACCTGCTGGCCGGTCTGCTCGTCGCCTCGCTCCGGGTGCGCGAGTCCGGCTCGGCCCGCCCGACCGTCTCGGTCGGCCCGAAGCGGCGCCGCGAGCCGCGCGGCGGACTCACCGCACTGGACCTGGCCAACCTCCCCTACTCCTTCAACTTCAACGTCCTGGAGGTGGCACTGCCCGCGTTCCTGGTGACGACCCTGCACGCCTCGACGGCCTGGGGAGCGGGGATCTTCGTCGGCAACACCGTCCTGGTGGTGCTGTGCCAGGTCGGCGTGGTGCTGTGGCTGGCGCGGTTCGGGCGCAGGACGGCGATGGCCGTGTCCGGCGTCGTCCTCGCCGTCTCCTACCTCGGCTTCTGGCTGGCGGGCCTGGCCGGCGGGGTCTGGGCCGCCGTCGGCGTGGCGGCGGTCTCGGTGGTGCTCACCGCGGGCGAGATCATGTACACCGGCAGCGCCACCGCCCTCGTGGTCGCCACCACCGAGCCCGCCCGGCTCGGCGCGGCCCTGGCCCGGTTCCAGCTCTCCAGCGGCGTCGGCCTGGCCGCATCCCCGGCCGTGCTGACCGCGCTGCTCGCACTGGGTCCGGCGCCGCTGTGGCTCTCCCTGGCCGCGGCCACGTTGCTCGCCGCCGCGGCGATCAGCCGCTGGAGTCCGCCGGTAAAACATTCCTGACGGTGGTTCAGCCGGGTTCAGACGTGCAGCGGGGGTTCGATCTCGACGAGGAAGACCGAGGCCCCGGTGGCGTCGACGGAGAAGCGCAGTGAGCCGTCGAGCCCGGCGGCAAGGCGGGTCAGCAGCGCGAGGGTGACCACCACGTCGGCGCCCTCGATGCGCTCGACCGTGCGGTTGGAGAGGCCGATGCGCGAGGCGAGTTCGGCGATCGACAGGCCGAGCTCGACCCGGCGGTCGTGGACGACCTTGGCCAACGCCATGGTGAGCCGGTGCTCCTGGCGTTCCTGCTCCAACTCCAGCGACTCACGGTGGCCGTCGACCCGGCGCCGTTCCCCGGCCAGCTTCCAACGGCTGTGCGCGCCACCATGCGGGCCGCTGTGGGCCCCGGCCGGTGTCCCGCCGATCATCCGCCGCCCCCGTCCCCCTCGCGAACGAAGATCCCGTGCGCGGCGCCGTGTGCGGCCCGGCACTCCTGCTTGGCGCGCACGGCGCGATCGATCTGCGCCTGCTCGTGCGTGCGCGTCTTGCGGAAGACGGTCAGCAGCACGATCCGCCGGGCGTCCTCGTCGATCCAGTAGGTGACCCTGGTCGCCACCCCGTCGAGCGAGGGCCGCAGTTCGGCCACGCCGTCGCGCAGGACGCGCGCGTGTGGCGAGGGGGTGTCCGGCCCGAGCTGGGCGAGGAGCTCCGCGTAGGTCTCGACGCGCCGGAACAGCCGGCCGGGCAACAGCTCCAGCCAGGCGCGGACCTCCGGCTCGACCTCCACGGTGTATCCGGCGGCCACGGTCCCCATGGCTCCCATAGGGCAAGGGTAGGTGGCACCGGTCCGCCCGGCATGTCGACTGCGACCTGGGCCGCCGGGCATCCGGGCATCCGGGCATCCGGGCGCGGCAGGGTCTTGCGAAATCTTGTAATGGTGTAATCATCGATACATGAGCAACACGAAGAGCACGACCGGACAGTCCGTCGCCGAGTGGTTCGCGGCGCACCTGCCCGAGGGTCTGTTCGGGGAGACGCCGGAGGTGGTGGTCGACCGTGAGGAGATCACGGTCGTCGGCCCGCTTCCGGCCGAGGCGGCGTCCGGGGAGGACGCCGTCGCCCAGTATCGGGAGAACACGCGCACCGAGCGGATGCGCGTCGCGCAGGCGGCGGAGGACCTCTTCGGCCGCAAGGTCTCCTGGGGCGTCCGCCACGAGGACCGCCGCCTGATGTTCACCCACCTCGCGGTCCCGGCGATGACGCGACTGCGCCAGCCGGAACGCCAGGTCCTGGACACCCTCGTCGCCGCGGGCGTGGCCCGCAGCCGCAGCGACGCCCTCGCCTGGTGCGTCCGCCAGGTCGGCGAGAACACCGAAGCCTGGCTCGGCGACCTCCGCGACGCCCTCCGCCACGTCCAGGAGGTCCGCAAGCAGGGCCCGGACCACGGCAAGGGGTGAGGCACACGCCCCGTCAGGGGCGCATCGCCCTGCGGCCGGCCGGGTATAGGTGACCCCTCGGTCCACGGGAGCATGCGGGATGGACTCGCCGTGCCGTGCGCAAGGGGAAGGCCGTGCGCAAGCGGAAGGCCGTGCGCAAGGGGAAGAAGGGACGGCACGCGATGACGGGCCGTTTCCGGCCCCTGCGTCAACGCGTGCGCGGACGACCTGGCATGGTCAGCTCCTCGGTGGGTCGCGTCAGCCCAGCAGGGCGTAGACCGCCGTCGCCTGGGCGACGAGCGCGCCGCCGGCCGTCAGTGCGATGTCCGCGAAGGCGAGGCTGCGGCCGAGCTTGGTCAGGCGGGCGTGCACCAGCACGTCCGCGCCGAGGACCGGGCGCTGGAAGGACGTGGACAGCTGCACCGTCGTCATCGGTACGAAGCCGCCGCGCGCCGAGGCGACGGCCACGATGGTCGCGGTGTCGGCGGCGGCCATCAGGGCCTGGCCGGAGAGCGCGCCGCCCTCGCGGGCGAGCCGGTCGGACCAGGGCAGCCGCAGCACCGCGTGGTCCTCACCGGTCGCGTCGACGCCCAGGCCGAGATCGAGCACCCAGGGCGCCAGGTTCTCGGCGAGCAGCTTTCCTGCCTCGTCCACGGTGATCGCCATGCCACCAGCATGACGGCACGTCACCCCGCCGCGCCAGTCCCACCCCTCAGTCGGAGGAGGCCCGCGCCGCGTCCACCAACTCCCGCAGGGCCGCGCGGAACTGCGCGAAGCGCTCGGCGCCGAGGAGCTCGGCCTGGCGGCGCTCGTAGGCGGTTATCACCTCGGCGGCGGCCGCGCGCTGGGCCAGACCCCGCTCGGTGGGGACGACGAGCTTGGCCCGGCGGTCGGCCGGGTCCGGCCGGCGCTCGACGTAGCCGAGGGACTCCAGCTCGTCGACGATCGTGCCGACGATCTGCTTGTGCTGGCCCGAGGCCCTGGCCAGCTCCACGGCGCGCACGCCCTCGGGGCGCAGGTGGGCCAGGACCGAGCCGTGGCGAGCTCCCAGGTCGGCGAAGCCGCGCCGCGAGAGCGCCTGCCAGAGCTCGCGCTCGAAGCTGCGGTAGAGGGAGGAGATGAGCACCCCCAGGTCGTTGGCGGGTCCGGACGCGGGCCCGGATGCGGGCCCGGGCAGCTCGTCACTGTTCTTGACCGTCATGTCTCGTGACCATAGCGCAGCAGCCGCCGATCCGAAAGTAGTCACGATCCTTGACGGTCACGATCAATGACTATATTGTTCTGGGTGTCGGCAGAACGCCGACGACAACGGAGAGGACATCCGATGCTCACCCAGCTGAACCCCCAGGCCGCCCGCACTCTCGCCCGCGAGCAGAGCGCGGACCTGCGCCGGAGCGCCTGCCGCATCGCCCTGATCCGCCGGGCGACCAAGCGCCCCCAGCGCTGACCCGCTCCACCTCCGCCTCCACCGCCGAACCTCCACCGCCTGAACCCCCACCGACTGAACCCCCACCGACTGAACCAGAGAGCAGGAAGACACCCGTGACGACGACCACCGACCGCGCCACCGTCGACTTCTACTTCGACCCCGCCTGCCCCTTCGCCTGGATCACCTCCCGCTGGATCCTGGAGGTCGAGGCCCAGCGCGAGATCGACCTCACCTTCCGGCCGATGAGCCTGTACGTGCTCAACGAGGGTCGCGAACTGCCGGACTGGTACCGCGAGCTGGTCGACAGGTCGATCGGCCCGGTGCGGGTCGCGGTCGCGGCGGCCGAGCGCCACGGCCCGCAGGTGCTGCGGGACCTCTACACCGCGTTCGGCGTCCGCATCCACCAGCACAAGGAGCGGGACTTCGACCTGGTGATCCGCGAGTCCCTCGCGGAGGTGGGCCTGCCGGCGGAGCTCGCCGAGGCCGCGCACGACCCGTCCTTCGACGAGGCGGTCCGCCGCAGCCACCACGAGGGCATGGACCCGGTCGGCGAGGACGTCGGCACGCCGACCATCCACGTCGACGGCGTGGCCTTCTTCGGCCCCGTCCTCAACTCGATCCCGCGCGGCGCCGAGGCGGCCCGGATCTTCGACGGCGTCCGGGCCCTGGCGAGCTACCCGGACTTCTTCGAGCTCAAGCGCACCCGCACCGGCTCGCTGAACTTCGACTGAGCGCCGCCCGGGCGCGAGGGCCCTCGGCCCGAGAGATCGACGGCGGGAGCATGTATCTTGATGTCGAGACGTTCCACACGTGACGGCAGACGCGAAAGCGGGAGCACCCGGTGACTGACTCGACCATCATCTACACGCACACCGACGAGGCCCCGGCGCTGGCGACCTATTCGCTGCTGCCGGTGATCCAGGCGTACGCCTCGACGGCCGGCGTCACCGTGGAGACCCGCGACATCTCCCTGGCCGGGCGCATCATCGCCAGCTTCCCCGAGCGTCTCACCGAGGCCCAGCGGATCCCGGACGCGCTCGCCGAGCTCGGCGAGCTGGCCAAGACGCCGGACGCCAACATCATCAAGCTGCCGAACATCTCCGCCTCGATCCCGCAGCTCAAGGCCGCGATCGCCGAGCTCCAGGCGCAGGGCTACGACCTGCCCGGCTACCCGGACGAGCCGAAGACCGACGAGGAGCAGGACGCCAAGGCCCGCTACGACAAGGTCAAGGGCTCCGCGGTCAACCCGGTCCTGCGCGAGGGCAACTCCGACCGCCGCGCGCCGCTCTCGGTCAAGAACTACGCCAAGACCCACCCGCACCGCATGGGCGCCTGGTCGGCCGAGTCCGAGACCAACGTCGCCACCATGGGTGTCAACGACTTCCGCCACAGCGAGAAGTCCGCCGTCATCGCCCAGGACGACACCCTGCGCATCGAGCTGGTCGCCAACGACGGCACCGTCACCGTGCTGCGCCCGGCCGTCAAGGTCCTGGCCGGCGAGGTCGTCGACGCCTCGGTGATGCGCGTCGGCGCGCTGCGCGAGTTCCTGGCCGCGCAGGTCGCCCGCGCCAAGGCCGAGGGCGTGCTGTTCTCGGTGCACCTGAAGGCCACCATGATGAAGGTCTCCGACCCGATCATCTTCGGCCACGTCGTGCGCGCCTTCTTCCCGAAGACCTTCGCCCAGTACGGCGCCACCCTGGCCGCCGCCGGGCTGAACCCGAACAACGGCCTCGGCGCGATCCTGGCGGGCCTCGCCGCGCTGCCCGAGGGCGACGCGATCAAGGCCTCCTTCGACGCCGAGATCGCCGAGGGCCCGGCGCTGGCCATGGTCGACTCCGACCGCGGCATCACCAACCTGCACGTGCCGTCCGACGTCATCGTCGACGCCTCGATGCCGGCCATGATCCGCACCTCCGGCCACATGTGGGGCCCGGACGGCAAGGAGGCCGACACCCTCGCCGTTCTGCCCGACAGCAGCTACGCGGGCGTCTACCAGGTCGTCGTCGACGACTGCCGCGCCCACGGCGCGTTCGACCCGGCCACCATGGGCTCGGTCCCGAACGTGGGCCTGATGGCGCAGGCCGCCGAGGAGTACGGCTCCCACGACAAGACCTTCGAGATCGCCGCCGACGGCCTGGTCCGCCTGGTCGACACCGAGGGCAACACCGTGCTGGAGCAGAACGTCGCCGCCGGTGACATCTTCCGCGCCTGCCAGACCAAGGACCTGCCGATCCGCGACTGGGTCAAGCTGGCCGTCTCCCGCGCCCGCGCCACCGGCTCCCCGGCCGTCTTCTGGCTGGACGAGACCCGCGCCCACGACGCGAACCTGATCGCCAAGGTCAAGCAGTACCTGCCGGAGCACACTGCGCAGGACGAGCTTGGGGGCGACGGCCTGCAGATCGAGATCATGTCCCCGGTCGAGGCCACGGCCTTCTCGCTGGAGCGCATCCGCCGCGGCGAGGACACCATCTCGGTCACCGGCAACGTGCTGCGTGACTACCTGACCGACCTGTTCCCGATCCTGGAGCTGGGCACCAGCGCCAAGATGCTCTCGATCGTCCCGCTGATGAACGGCGGCGGCCTCTTCGAGACGGGCGCGGGCGGCTCCGCCCCGAAGCACGTGCAGCAGCTGGTCAAGGAGGACTACCTGCGCTGGGACAGCCTCGGCGAGTTCTTCGCCCTGGCCGCCTCCTTCGAGCACCTGGCCGGCGCCACGGGCAACGCCCGCGCCAAGGTCCTGGCCGACACCCTGGACCGCGCCACCGGCACCTTCCTCAACGAGGACAAGTCGCCGACCCGTCGCATCGGCGGCATCGACAACCGTGGCAGCCACTTCTACCTGGCCATGTACTGGGCCCAAGAGCTGGCCAAGCAGTCGGACGACGCCGCGCTCGCCGAGGCCTTCGCCCCGCTGGCGAAGACCCTCACCGAGCAGGAGGCGACGATCGTCGCCGAGCTCAACGCCGTCCAGGGCAACCCGGTCGAGATCGGCGGCTACTACCAGCCGGACCCGGCCAAGGCCGCGGCCGTCATGCGCCCGTCGAAGACCCTCAACGAGGCGCTGGCCCAGCTGGGCTGAACACCTGCCGCCTGAACGCGAAGGCCCCGTCGCACCCACGCGGTGCGGCGGGGCCTTCGCCGTACCCCGTCCGGGAGCGGCCGGTCGGCCGGTCGGCCAGTCGATCAGTCGGGCAGTGCCCGCACGGCGGCGCGGATCCGGTCGAAGGGGGCGAGAAGGTTGTTCCGGGGTCCGGGCAGGACCACCCCCAGGCAGACCAGCTTCCACGATCCGTCGCCGCGACGCAGGCCGGTGAAGACCGGCGCCCCCACGCAGCCGACCGGCATGTCGCCGCCCCAGCACAGGCCGTCGTCCGCGTGGCGGAGGACCTCACCCGTGGCGACCAGCTGACCCCGTTCGCCGTCCGGGCCCACGTCGTGCCCGAGCACGAACGCGGGCACGGGGGCGTCCGCGATCGTCGATAGGTCGTCCGAGGTGGCACCGATCCCCTCGGTGATCTCGTCCGTCGACCAGCGCCAGCCCTTCCGGGCCGCGAGCTGGTGCAGACCCCCCGCGGGCAACACCGAGACACCGAGCCCGGGAAGCGCGGTCCACTGCTCCTGGAAGTCAGGCACCATCAGCAGCTCGGCGCTCATCTGCGGCTCGCACAGCTGCGGCCGGAGCGTCCACTGGGCCAGCTCGTAGCCGGTCACCCCGGTCGCGGTGACCAGGAACTGGCGGTACTGCTCCGACTCGGCCGTCTCGCTGACAAGGTCGTTGTACCAGAAGGCGGTTCCGCGGTGACGACCGGTGTGGGCCTGCTCGAACGGCAGGGTGGCCCGTCCCGCGTGGCGGACGACGGCGTCGATGAGCGACCGGGTGGGAAACGAGGTCTCAGGCACGGGCGCCGAGCTTACCCACGCTCGCTCCTGGCCTCGAACGCCCGCAGGACGGCGGCCATGTCCTCGCCGCCGTGGCCCCGTTCCGCCGTTTCGGCGTAGAGCGCCTCGCAGGCGTCCAGGAGCGGGGAGGCGATCCCGGCCGTGTGCGCCGCGTCCACGATCAGGCGGTTGTTCTTCAGCACGTCCAGGATCGCGGCCTGGACGGAGAAGTCACCCTTCGTCAGCTTCTCCGCCTTGGCCCGGGAGACGGCGCTCGCCATCGGGCCGGCGTCCAGGACGTCTCGCAGCAGAGAGGTGTCGAGGCCGTGGCCGGCCGCGAAGTGGAAGGACTCGGCGAGTCCGGTGACCGTGGCGATGAGGAAGACGTTCACCGCGAGCTTCATGAGCAGCGCGCCCGGGACCGCACCGCAGTCGAACATCTCCTGGCACAGCGGCGCGAGCAGCGGCCGCACCTCGGCCACCGCCTCCGGCTCCCCCGCCAGCATCGCGACCAACCGGCCCTGCTCGGCCGGGACTCGGGAGCCCGAGACCGGGGCCTCCAGGTAGCGGCCGCCGGCCGCGCGGATCTCGCGCTCCAGCCCGCGCGACCACTCCGGCTCGGCCGTCCCCATGTGCACGATCGTGCGCCCGGCCACCCGCGTGGCGAACTCCGGCGTCCCGCGACCGAGCATCAGATCGGCGACCGCCGCGTCGTAGGGCATCAGCACCACCACCCGAGCCGCGCGGAACACCTCTCCGGGGTCGGCGGCGACCCGCGCGCCCGCCGCGCGCAGCGGCTCGGCACGTTCCGGGGTGCGGTTCCAGACCACGAGCTCAGTGCCCGCCCGGGCCAGGTTGAGGGCCATCGGCCCGCCCATCACCCCGAGCCCGACAAAGCCGACCGGACCAGTCATCGCGACACCGCCGTCCTGTGCACCCCTTGCGACTATGACAGTCGTCATAATAATGGGTTCTATGATGTCTGTCATAGAACTCCCGATGCCCACGCTTCCCTTCCGGATCGACCCGGTCCGGCCGAGCGACCGCGAGGGCGTGCGCCGCCTCTTCGCCGCCTGCTCGGACGCGACGATCCAGCACCGCTTCCGCGCCCGACTGCCGGCCTTCCCCGCACGCCACCTCGACGAGCTGCTGGCGGGACCACCCGAGCGGCACGACGCCCTGGCCGTGCGCGGAGAGGGGGACGGCGAGCTGATCGCACTCGGCAGCCTGGCCGTGCCCTACGACCGCACGGACGGACGGACCGGCGAGCTGGGGCTGCTGGTCGTCGACCACTGGCAGCGACACGGCATCGGAAGGGCCCTGGTCGCCGCCCTCACCGAGCGCGCCGCCCGGCGTGGCCTGCGGCGGATCGTCGCGGAGGTGCCGCACGGACGCGGCCCCCTGCTGACCTCGCTCGGCCGGGGACTCCCCCTGCTCGCCCGCAGCTGCGACCGCGACGGACTGACCGGCGTCTACGTGATCCCCACGGCCGCCGCGCTCTATAGGCTGGAGCCATGACCCAGCAGGCGGCGGCCCGGCAGGCGGCGCGCACGTACTCGCCGCGCGAGCGCATGGTGTTCAGCGCGGCGCAGCTGATCCGCCGCGACGGCGTCGGCGCCACCGGCATGCGCGACGTCGCCGCCCACGCCGAGGCGCCGCGCGGCTCGCTGCAGCACTACTTCCCCGGCGGCAAGGACCAGTTGGTCGGCGAGGCGGTCGCCTGGGCAGGTCGCTACGCGGCGCGGCGGGTCTCCCGCAACCTCGCCGCGCTCCCCCCGGACGACCGCCGCCCGAGCCGGCTCTTCGCCGCGCTCATCGCGCAGTGGACCGACGAGTGCCTGGCCACCGACTTCGCCCTCGGCTGCCCGGTCGCCGCCGTGACCGTGGACTGCGCGGACGCCTCCGACGCGACCCGCACCGCCGCCGCCCAGGCCTTCACCTGCTGGCGCGAGCCACTCACCTCGGCACTCGCCGAGCTCGGAGTCCCGCAACCCCGCGCCGCAGCGCTGGCGACGCTGCTGGTCAGCGCCCTGGAGGGCGCCCTGCTCATCGCCCGCGCGGAACGCGACGTCCACGCCCTGACCACCGTCGCGGACGAGCTCGGCCCCCTGCTCGACGCCGCCGTCGCGCCGCAGTGACGTAAGCCATGGCACTCAGTGCCTTGGCAGATGGCACTCAGTACCCTTATGGTGCGAGTAACCGGCCGCTTCGTTGGACGACGCTGAGGCCCGTTCACTGAGTCATGAGGTAGGAGACAGGTCGTGAGCTTGAGGATCGTTGTCTGTGTGAAGTACGTGCCGGACGCGACGGGTGACCGTCGGTTCGCGGAGGATTTCACGACCGA
>NZ_JBGCCA010000033.1:0-121033 GCF_041261265.1 Streptacidiphilus sp. MAP12-33 | reverse complement strand
ATTGCCCATGAAGCCCGGACAACACCAGTTCCCACTTCCCACGAATCCCAACATTCCTGCAGGCAACGATGTCCACGAAATCGCGGACCCTACAGCCGCTATGACGCCCCGCTCCTGCAGAGCGTCGGCGACGTCTCCTTCGACACCGCCCTGCCGCCCGAGCACCCCGACGCCGGGGACATCGCCGACTTGGCCACCAGCGCCGCCGCCGCGCTCGGCGCACAGACCGGCGTGGTGCACTGCGAGATCCTGCGCGACCGCACCAAGGGCCTGTTCGTCGGCGAGGCCGGCGCGCGCCCGGGCGGCGGCAGCATCACCGAACTCGCCTCGGTGATGTACGCCTTCGACCTGCCCGCCACCCTGGCCGCCCTGGCCACCGACGAGGTACCGGACCTGGACGGCGCCCCGCGCTTCCCTGCGCTCACCGCCGTCATGGTCCCCGCACCCGCGGGGACCGTGACCCACGTTGCCGACCGGGCCGCCATCGAATCGCTGCCCGGCGTGCTCGACGCGGACATCCGCCTGACAGTCGGCCAGCCCGCACCCGTCGGCATCGGCACCGTGAGCCTCGCCGGCCGCGTGCTGTACGTCCCCGACGACCTCGACGCGATCGACCAGGAGGTCGCCGACCTGCGCGCGGCGCTGGACATCCGCGTCGAGCCGCTGACTCCCGCCTAACCCTCCCACTCGAACTCCACTGCTGGAGCAGCCCCTTGTCGACCTCCGCCGCACCCGAGCCGGCGACAGCGCCTCCTTCCACTGGCTTCCCGGCGACGTACTGGGTACTCGTGATCGGATTCGGCGCCAGCCGGATCGGTGCCGTCCTCGTGCCGTACCTCACCCTCTACCTGGTCACCCACCTCCACCTGTCGATCGGCACGGCCGGCCAGGTCCTGGCCGCGTTCGGTGCCGGATGGGTACTCGGCCAGCCGCTCTCCGGCGCCGCCGCCGACCGGTTCGGCCGCAAGAGCACCATCGTCATCTCCCTTGCCCTGACCGCCACGGCGTACGGGCTACTCGCCCGCGCCACCACCGTCCCCGAACTGGTGACCCTGGCCGCCGCGATCGGCCTGGTCTTCGACGCGCCCCGCACCGCGATCACTGCGTGGATCGCCGACATCCTCACCGAGCAGCAGCGCGCCCGCGGCTACGGCCTGCAGTACTGGATGGTGAACGCGGGCGCCGCCGCCTCCGGCATCGTCGGCGGCTACCTCGCCAGCTCCCACATGGGCTGGCTCTGCACGATCGACGCGCTGACCTGCCTCGCTTTCGCCCTGGTCATCCTCGCCCTGCCCGCCACCCGCGACTACCTGATCACCGCCCCGGACCCCGTCCGGTACCGCAACGTCCTGACCGACCGGCGCCTGCTCTCGTTCACCGGCCTGTCTCTGGCCACGCTCACCGTGTACCAGCAGATGGTGTACGGCCTCCCGCTAGCCATCCACGCCGACGGCCTCTCGCCGGCCGTCTACGGCGCGGTCAATGTCGCCAACGCCGTCACGGTCCTGGCCCTGCAGCCCCTGCTGCAGCCGCTGATGGACCGCACCCCGCCGCTGCGAACCACCGCGGTCGGAGCGCTGGCCATTGGCCTCGGCATGGGCGCCAACGGTCTCGCCCACGGCGCCGCCGCGTTCATCGGCGCCACCGTCGTGTGGACCCTCGGGGAGATGGCCTTCTGCGTCGGGGCCGCAGCGTACGTCGCCAGCCTCGCACCCGACGGCGCACGGGGCCGCTACCTCGGCGTCTGGGGCGCCGCGTTCGGCGGCTCGGCCCTGGCCGCACCGTTGATCGGCGCGATCGCCCTCAACCGCGGCTCCGGGTGGCTGTGGGCGGGCAGCACCGTCCTCGCCTCGCTGTGCGCCGCCGCCCTCGCTCTCCAAGCCGCCGGTCGCCGCCCGACCAGCGCCTGACCACACCCCTGCCTACCTTGAAGGAGACCCCCATGCCCTCCCTGCGCAAGAACGCCCCGACCCGGACGATGCCCAGGCGCCGCCGCATCGCGGTGGTCCTGGCCACCGCCCTCGCCGCCGTCGGCCTGTCCGCCACCCCCGCGCTCGCGGCCACCCACCGCGGCGTCGCCGGGTGCTTCGCCTGGTCGTGGGACGACAGCGGTTGGTTCTCGACGACGGTGTACTGGCACAACAGGTGCTCGGTCGCCCACCGCATCGAAGTGGTCTGGGACGGCAACGCCTACGCGCTGACCACCCGCACCGTCCCCGCGAACGGCAGCGGCAACACCTGGACCACCAGCGACGCCGTCGAGCACGTCTACGACCTCGGCCGGGCCTGATCCAAGACCCCGGGCGGCCCGACCGCGCCACCGCACCAACCGCCTGAGCCTCGCAGCCCCGACCGGAAAGACCGCATGCCCCACGCCGACGACACCGTCCTGCTCGTCATCTCCATGGGCAACCCCGCCTACCGCGCCTACTGCCTCGAAAGCGCCGCGCGCCGGCACCGGGTCGTCCTGGTCGACTCCGCCGCGCCGACCTGGCAGCTGGCGCACATCGTCGACCACGAGGTCGCCGACCCTCACGACCTCGCCGCCTTGCGTGCCGCCGTCGCCCGCCTCGCCGACCGCCACACCATCGCCGGCGTGCTCACCTGGGACGAGTACTGCCTGCTGCCCGCTGCGCAGATCGCCACCGACCTCGGCCTGCCCGGCCAGTCGTCCGCGACCGCTGCGGCCTGCCGCAACAAGAGCGCCGCGCGCGCCGTCTGGGCAGCCGAAGGCGTGCCCTCCGCGCAGTCGATCCGGACCACCTCGGTCGTCACCGCGAACACCGCCGCCCGCCGCATCGGATACCCCGTCGTCCTCAAGCCCGCCGCGCACGCCGCCAGCATCGGCGTGATCAAGGTCGAGCAGGCCGCGGACCTCCCGGCCGCCTTCGCCTACGCCTCCGAACAGGCCGCCGGCCAGGGCGAGGAGGGCTCCGGTGTGCTCGTGGAGGAGTACCTCGACGGACCCGAGATCTCGGTGGAGTGCGTCACCGTGCACGGCATCACCACCCCGATCGCCATCACCCGCAAGACCCTGGGCCCCGAGCCGCTCTTCCAGGAGGTCGGCCACACCGTCCTCGCCGACGACCCGCTCCTCGCGCAGGTCGGCCCCGTCGCCGAGGCCGCGCTGGACGCGCTCGGCGTCAACACGGGCGTGTCCCACGTCGAGTTGCGGCTCACCGACAGCGGCCCGCGCCTGATCGAGGTCAACGCCCGCCTCGGCGGTGACCTCATCGGCCGCCTCGTCCAGCTGGCCACCGGCATCGACCTGCCCGCCGTCGCCGCTGACATCGCGTTGGGCCGCGAGCCCGACCTCACCCCCACCCGGCGGGAAGCCGCCGGAGTTCGCTTCCTCTCGCCCTCCACCTCGGGCACCGTCCGCCGCGCCCAGGCCCGAGAGGAACTCGGCACCCCCGACTGGCTGGAGCGGCTGAGCTTCGAGCACGCGATCGGCGAGCCGATCCTCCTCCCCGACCGAGGCGGCAACCTGCACACCGGCCGACTCGCGCACTTCGTCGTCACCGGTGAGAATGCCGACCAGGTCCACGCCCGGCTGGAGCAGGTCGCCGACCTGCTCGACGTGGAGGTGGCCGAGGCCGCCTGATCCGCGAAGACCCTGGCGGGCCGGCATCTAGGTGCTGGCCCGCCAGGAGTCCGGTGCCCGACGACCCACTCGTCCGGCGTCGTGAACTGTGACTGAGCGCTTCACCTGGCGAGTTGAGCAGCCGCGTCGGCAGCCGTCCGCAGGTTTGAAACGATCTGTTAAAGGGAGTTGAGGGAAAGCCTTCGCGGTCACTCGCGAACGCGCGCGACAATGCAGCAGGACGAGCTCGGCGTGAGAACGGAAGGCACTGTGGGAAAGGTCGACGGCAAGAGCTGGAAGCCGCAGGAGGGCGCCAGGCTGGGGGAGTGGACCCTGGTCGGCCGCGGCTACCTCGGCAAAGGCGGCAACGGCGAGGTCTGGGAAGCGCGCCGTGAGGGCGACGACGGCCGGTACGCGATCAAGATGTTCGGCCTCGGCAGGTCCCTGGCGGACCGCCGCCAGAGGTTCGCCGACGAGATCACGTTCCTGCGCGGCTACACCGGCGAAGGCGTCGTGCCGCTCGTCGACTCGGACGTGCCCGATGACACGCGCGAGATCTGCTGGTACGTCATGCCGGTGGCCGCCCCGTTGGACCAGGCCCTCGGCGACACCCCGGCCGAGGAGACAATGCTGGAGGCCATCGCCGCCTACGCCGAGACGCTAGCCGCCCTGGCGGACCAGGGCGTCCACCACCGCGATATCAAGCCCTCGAACCTGTTCCAACGTGACGGGCGCTGGGAGATCGGCGACTTCGGACTGGTCACCTTCCCGGACAAGGTCGACGTCACCAGCTCGTCGGTGAAACTTGGCCCGGCGAACTTTCACGCCCCCGAGATGCTGGAGCCACGCGACAACGTCGACGGCGGCCCGGCGGACGTCTGGTCGTTGGCGAAGACCATGTGGGTGCTCCTGCGCCGGGTCCGTTGGCCGCTGCCGGGGGAGTACCGGTCCGGCGGCGAGTACAGCCTCCAGGGGCACATCGCGTTGCCGTGGGCGGGCGAGCTGGACCGGCTGATGCAGCGCTGCACTGTGCTCCACCCGGCGGGCAGGCCGACGATGGCCGAGTTTGCGAAGGAGGTCCGCGCCTGCCTGACCGAGCCGCCCGAATTGCGCGAGACCGCGTCGATCGCCGAGATGCAGGACCGTCTCGCCGTCCTGACCGCCGCGCCGCACGAGGCCGCACAGCAGGCCCAGGAGCGCCGGAACTTCCTTGGCCGGGTCGCCCTGGAGCTCGACGTTCTCTTCACGGACCTCTACGGCGTGGTCGACGGGATGCTCCAGGGCAAGTTCCGCTACTACGAGGGGCAGCCCGAGCCGAGCGAAGCGACGCGTCTGCTACCGATGCTGACGGCCCAGTGGGTACATCAACGCGGCGCACTGTTCACCTCGCCGGATCAGGTCGGCAAGGCCGCGGTGAAGTTCTCGTTCGTGGTGCGCCTGGTCGACGGGTTCGACGACGGGGCAGAGATCGCCTTCGACCTGCGGGTGGTCCACCGACACCACGGTCTGGAGAACTATCCCTTCGAGCTGCAGCGCACCTGGAACGCGCCAGTCGGGTCCGTCCAGTTCGCCCGGATCCTGGACGAGATCCGTGCCGTCGCCTCCAACGCTGTGCCGGACATGCTTCCACTGATCCTCCGCATCGTGGCCCTGGCCGACGACCATGTCCCGGACTGGTACATCAAGGCCCGCGCGGGCGACATCTGACCAGAACGCTCAGCTCGCCAACTCAACCGCTCCGCCGCCAAGTGAAGCGCTCAGTGCTCGACCGCATGAACGGCCACCCTGATAGGGACAGAGGATCACGATCAGGTATCGGTACCTGATTTCGGGAATATTCAAGCCCGATCCCCAGTTGAAGCCACCATCTCTCTGACGAAAGGGCTTGCAGCTTGTCGGACACGCCGAGACGCGATCTGAACCCGAACGACCCCTCGAACCTCCCCTCGCTCTCCGACGCCGACCTGCACATCCCGGACTACCCGGTGATGGTTCCCGAGCCCGCTCCGGGCGGCGCTGTGATCCGTGTCGTCGAGTACCCCGGCGAGCTGAACCCGCGGGGCACCCTCGTCGTCTGCACCTCGTGCCGCGCGAACCGGGACTGGCTGCTCCTGGAGACCCGCCGGCGGGTCTTCGTCCGCTGCCGCTGCGGCTTCGAGTGGGAGGAGGGCGAGCTGGACTTCGACTTCTTCGAGGCGAACTTCTCCTACGCGGACCGATCCTGGGGTGACGCCGAGCAGGCGCTGACTGACCTTGGCTTCGGGGGCGAGTTCGCCGGGATCTACTTCAACTGACCCTGCACCACCAGGGTGCGGGCCAGGACCTCCGGTCCGGTCGCCGACAAGTCGTGGTGGCCCCGGAGTGGCGGCACGCGTTCACCCGCTGTCTCGACCCGATGCCGTAAGCGCCGAAGGGCGGTGGGGCACAAGGAACTTCCTTGTGCTCCACCGCCCTTCGGCATGTCGCACGGGCCTCAGTCCACGAGCCGGTACACCGGACGATGCTGATCACCGGAGACGGTCACCCCAGCTGAGCGGGCCTGCCGGACCAGGGAGAGTCTCGCTGTAGCCGGACGCAGGCCCGTCCCGGCTGCGACCTCGTCGAGTCGGCCCTTGCGGTGCTGATCGAGCCAGCAGCGCACAGCGCGGTCCGCGTCGGCATCCAGACTCCGAGAGATCCAGTACAGGGTCAGCACGCCGACGGCGACGGAGACCAGGCAGACGGCCGTCGCACCGCTTCGGCCGGAGGCCGCGGAGAGTGCGGCTTCCGTGCCAGCCCCAGCGGTGGCCACGGCCTCGACGAGCGCGGCAAGACGCAGGGTGCGACGGGTGATGGGCGCGGAGTTCAGGATTCACTGCAGGGCGGTCAGCAGGGTGCTGGCGGACAACAGCGGGCGGCCGGGCCACAGCAGCAGCGCGTGCAGGAAGCTGGTGTACATGGCGCCGCCGGTCAGCCACTCGGCCGCCTCGATGCGGTGGAGCAGACGGGCCTTGGCGCGGGCAGAGCGCAGGGCGGAGATGGGCGTTCCTTTCGTGCGGGGCAGGGGCGGGCGGGCTCAGCGGCCCGGGTGTTCGACGAGGGTGCGCAGCACGGCGAGGACGACCTCGACCGGGGTGTGGCGGTCGAATCGGGCTCGCCAGCCGGGCTGGCGTGCGGTGCCGTCCAGGGAGATGGTCCAGGTGTCAGCCTGCGGGTTGTCCGGCTGGTAGCCCAGGTAGACGCGGGTGCACGGGGATGCGGCGTGCAGGCCGCCGTCGGCGTCGATGACCCAAGTCCAACGGTGCTCGTACAGGAAGGAGTTCAGGTCGTTCGGGTTTCCCTCTCCGAGGAGCCACGTGCGGCTCGGCACGGCGTCGCCGGGGCGGAGGCTGGGGGCGGAGGGCGCAGACAGGACGACGGTCAGCGGGGTCACCTTCCTGGGCGGGGCACGGACGGAGGTCCATGTTTGCTTGGGAAGGCCCGGATCACATAGTCCCGTCAAGGGTTTCGTGCAGGTTGTCTGCCCCAGGCGAACGCGCCGCCACCCGAAGTCGAGTCGGTCGGGGTGACGGCGCGTTGGTGCCCTGTCTCGATGAGCCCGACACACAGGGGAGCCCGCATCCTTCTCGCGCTGTCTCACACAAGTCCGGGCACCGCAGGTCAACCGGGCACCGTGCCCGGAGAAGTCTGAGACAGGACAACCGAGGTTGTGTGACGGCGTCTCAGCGTGTTTTGCGGATGGCGTCGGTGGCGGCCTTGGCGATGGCGGCGGGGGCACTGGAGGGCCGGGGCAGGTGGAGCAGGGTGGTCCCTTGTAGGTGGAGGGATTCCTTGGTGAGGGTGAGCTGGAGTACGGCGCAGCCGGCGGTGGTGAGGCGCTTGATGCGGGTGACGGCGTTTGCGGTTTCGTAGGGGGTGTACTGGGCATCGGTGACGATCACGAGGAGGCGGCCGGTGCCGGGGCGGCTGAGGTCGAGGCCGTGGTCGAGCGCATCGAGGGCGTCGCCGAGGTTGTGGCTGCCGCCGCGGGCGTCGAACGTCGTCACGCGCTCCGGCGCCCGGTTGGTGGGCCGGGTCAGTGCGGTTAGATTCATGTCGTAGGCGATGGTGGCGGTGCGGGAGTCGGGGTCGGTCAGGGCCGCCGCGCGGGCCACGATCCAAGCGGCGGACGCGACGGGCCCGCAGGCGGCACGCATGGAGCCGGAGACGTCGACGGCGATGCCCACGCGCAGCGGTGGGGTGGGAGAGTGGCGGCGGCGGGTGTGGGTGAACGGCTCTGCGGTGGGCGTCGACCCGGCGGCGCGCTGGGCGTCGCGAGCGAGGGCCTGGCGCATGTTGAGGCGGCCGGGCGGGGTGGGGCTGGTGGTCCGCTCCTCAGTCCTCTCCCGGTAGGCGGCGGCCCGGAGCGCTCGGCTGAGCTGCGCGGCAGCGGTCTGCTCGGCGGCGGTCGGCCGGCGGGTGCCGGTGACGGGGTTGCTGGAGGGTTCTGGTGTGCCGTCGGGGTTGACGGTGGCGCCGCGGGAATTGAATACCGACTTGGCGGTGGCGGCGGCCTTGCGCCGCTGGCCTGCCTGCTGGGCGCGGTCCTGGGCTTGCGCCTTGGCCTGCGAGGCCATGGCGTTGGCCGCGGCGACCTGCGCCGCGAGGTCGGCGGCGTCGTTGGCGTCCATGCTGTCCATGACGACCACCACGGCGCCGGACAGCAGATCGGTGAGGTCCTCCGGCACGGGCAGTGCGGGGGCAGCGGTGTCCAGGGCGTCGCACCACTCCTGGGCGCGCGCGAGCATGGTCGTGGCGTCGTGGTCGGCGCACCGATGGGCTGCGGTCCAGATGCCGGTGAGGGTGGCCAGCAGGTCGGCGCCCAGGACCCGTTCGCACAGATCGGCGACGGCCTTGGTCTCGCCGGCGTCCAGGATGCCGGCGTCCCGGCGGCCGAGGATCAGGGCCGCCACGCTGGCGGCGTGCTCGATGCCCTGGAAGGTGGGGTTGCCGATGTCGGGCATGACCAGGGTCCGGGCGCTGGTGCGCAGGTACGTGCGGTCGGTGGGCCGCCTGATCAGGTGGGCGCCCTCGACACGGCTCTCCTCCAGCAGGAGCGCGGCCTGGACGACACGCGGGTCCGCGCCGGACGGCTCTGTCCATACGGAGTGGGCCGCGTGGGCGGCCTCGTGGACGAACACTCCCCAGGCGGCGGGATAGCGCTCCTCGTCGCCCACGATCCGCGGATTGACCTCGTGCGGTTGGAGGGGGGCGAACAGGCCGGCGTCGAACTCGACCTCCCCCAGATCGGGGAAGAAGGCGGCCGGTGCACCGCTGCGGGTGCCGGGACGGCAGGTGACGAGCAGGTCCTGGCGGCCGGACAGGGCGACCAGCCGATCGCCGAGCTCGGCTCCCACGCGCAGCCACGCGGCCGGGGAGGAACGGGGTTGTGCGGGCGGGGCGCCGTCGTCGTCCCAGCGTGCCAGGTCGGCGTCGTCGTCGGGCGCGGTGGCAGGGGACTGGACGTGGTGATGGGCGCTCATCGTTGGCGGCCCCGGGGTGCGGAGCTGGTGCTTCCCGGGGGCTGCCGGGTGGCCGAAGCGGTCGCGGCGGGGAGCTGCTTGCCAAGGGTGAGGGGAGCGAGGTCCTTGACGCCGACGACCTTGCTGACGGCGGCGGCGACGGCGTCGCGGTCCTCGACGGGCGCGATGCCGACCAAGTTCGCGAGCGCGGCCTTGGTGCCGAGGACAGCCTCGGTCTTCTGGTAACTGAGCAGCTCCCGCAGCTGCGGTGCCCAGCCAAGTTCCCCGAGTTCGACCTGGCGGGCGAGGTTTCGGGCGACCCGGACCACCCGGGCATCGATCCGCAGCGCCAAGGCCAGGTCATAATCCGTCCCGACCTGGATCTGCACGCTGAACCGGGACGACAGCGCCTCCGTCAGAACGGCACCGTGTACGCCCGGATTGTGGCCCGCGACCACGTAGAAGCCCGGCTCGGCCTTGATGGTCTCGCCCTTGTGGGCCTTGACCTGGATCTGGCGGCGGCCGTCCATCGCCGGGTAGAGCGCGGCCAACACTTTGGGCGAGATCAGGGTGGCGTCGTCGATCAGCAGGGCGCGGCCCTCGGTCATCGCGGTGACCAGCGGGCCGTACTGGAAGACATAGGCTCCCGCGTCGTCCTGCGTGTACTCGCCGATCAGGTCGCCGACCGTGGTGTCGCCGTCGCCGGCGATGGTGAGCAGGTCCGGGAACGCGGCCTCCACCAGCGAGGTCTTGCCGGTACCTGGGGGGCCGTAGAGCAGCACCGGCACCTCGGCGGCGCGGAGACGCGCCAGCGCCTCCACGTCGGGCAGGTCGGCCAACTCCCGCGGGTGGTAGAGCTGGCCACCCGCGCGGCGAATCGGGCCGCCCGGGTTGGGCGCCGCTGCTGCGGGAGAGGTGGTGCGGGCCGTGGCCGCGGCGGCGCGGGGAGAGTGGGTGCCCGGTCGGCTGATCACCGCGGCCTGCGCGGCTGCGGCCGTCTTCGCGTTCGCTCGGAACTGTTTCCCGGAGCCGAGCCGGTCGGCCTCGCCGCGTAGCACCAGGGTGTTGACCGCTTGCTGGACGGCACCGTGGGAGTGGCCCAGCGCCTTGGATATTTCCCCGGTGGTGAGCGGGTCCGCCGGCCGGTCGGCCAGCAGGCGGGCCACCTTGGCCCGCAGCTCGCCGGGCCTGGCGTGTGTTGAAGTGACGGGCGGTCCGGGTGTGGTCAAAGCGAGGATCCTTCAACGGGTGCGCGTGCGGGCGGGGTTGGCAATGCGCTGGAAGGCAGGCCGCTGGTCTGTACGGGCGTGCCCGGCAGGGGCGTACCGTCGGTGCTCACCGGCTGGCCGAGGGCTCGGTCCAGGCGAACGGGGTGGCCGACGGCGAGCAGCTCGCTGGTTGCCGAGCGGGCCCGTGCGTCCGGTCCGTGCTGGCCTCCGTCGCCGGGCAGGCGCAGCCAGGAGCCTCCTCGAAGCCGGCCTGTAGCAGGATTCGCCGGGCGTGGGCGTTGTACCTGGTGGTGGTGATCTCGCCCGTGCGGGCGTGCCGGATCGGCACGAAGGGCTGGGCGGTGAGCTCTGCTGGTGCTGCCGCCTCGGTGTCGACCGTCGTGAGGTGGTCGGCGAGTTCCTGCGGTGTCGCGGCGCTGGCCTTGACGTTGGCGACGGAGTCGGGAGGATGCGAGGTCAGGGTTTCTCCGTGATGTTCGGTTCGGGGGCTTGGGGGCGCCACTGACCCGCCGGTGCCCGTCAGCGCGGATCCTGGCGCGGACGGGCCGGTCCCGCTGGGCCGTAGTGCACGGTGGAAGGCGGAGAGGTGGGCGGAGGAAGGTATCGCAGGGCTGGGTGCGAGGCGATGCCGTGTGCCCGGGCCGCGGTCGTGCGCCCCATGGGGCCGTCACCGCTGCGGTGGGCGTTGAGGGGGGCGGCGCGGACGAGGTGCGGGAACTGCTCCGGGATCTGCTCTGGCCGCCGCGGCACGGGGCGCAGCAGTGCTGCGGTGGCTGCGGTGAGGAGGTAGTCGGGTGCGCTTCGGCTGAACTCGACGGTCCACACGCCGGTACGCGCGGCGGCAGTGAGTATCGGGCCGGGGTCGGGGGCCGTGTCGGGCCAGGAGAGGGCGGCTCGGCGGTCGGGTGCGGCGACCAGCCGGTACCCATCGCGGTTGAACCCGGACCAGCCGGATTCCATCAGCAGCACGGTGGCCGTGTGGCCGGTGGCCGGGCCGGCGCTGGCGGTGGGCGCGGTCTCGGCTTCCTGAGCTGCTGCGATGAGGGCGTAGGGGACTTCGACGGGAGCGCGGTCGCAGAAGCGGACTGTCCAGCCGCCGGGTCCGGCCACCGTCCACTGCCGGTCCTGCCGGGTGAGGGCGAGCCCTTCTTGAGGGCTGATGAGGACCAGGTCGGCGGGGGCGTTGAACGGGCGGAACCAGCCGTGCTCGGAGGCGAGGAGGAAGACGATGTCGGTTTCCTCTGGCCCGGCGAGGTGGGCGGGGCGGATGAGGAGGTCGGGACGGGGCGGTGCGGCGGTGGACAAGAAGCGGGCAGCTCCATCAGGTTCGGACGCGGCGCGCGCTGGCGCCGGACGGGGCGGATACGGTGGTCGGCGGGGAGGCGACAACCGTGACGTCACGGGAGCTGCGGCCGGTGGCGGCGACCGCCCGGTTGGCCGGGATCCCGGTGAGGGTGCTCCAGCCCGCGCTGTGGCCGACGGTGCGCAGCGCCTGTTGGTAGGAGGGCAGCAAGCGCCGGGTGACGGAGGCTGCGGCACGGGCGGGGTCGTCGGTGACCGCGATGCCGAACGGGACAGCGCAGTCCTGGACTTGGTGGGCGAGTCCGTGGCCGACGGGGACGAGGGCAGCGACAAGGTACTGGTGGGAACGAACCGGCCGTCGGACGACCATCAGGTCCAGTCCCGCCTGGTGCTTGACCTGGCCGACGCGGTCGTTGGCGAAGTCGAGCAGCGCCCAGTGGGCGGTGCCCAGGTCCCACAGCCGGTCCATCAGAGCGTTGCGCTGACCAGCGGTGGTGTTGCTGCGCAGCGAGGGGCTCCACGGGCCGGGCAGGCGCAGGGCCAGCGCTCGGGTGAAGTCGTCGAGTGGGGTGGGCGTCAGCGGGTTCGCCTCCTCAGCGAGATCGGCTTTGGAGCGCCCGAGCAGGCAGGGCGATGTTAAGGGGATGCGGCGGGCGCTCGTCAGGACGGCTGCGGGGCAGCGCTGCCGGCCAGCAACTGGGACAGCCGCGGCAGGGTGAGTGCGGAGTCGAGGCGGCCGGCGGCGAAGTACACCGGCATGCCGCTCGTGCCCGTGTCGCCGGGGCGGGCGAGGCTGTAGCCGATCCGGGCACCGGACTCGTCGATGCGCCAGCGCAGCAGGACGCCGTCGCTCGCCAGGGCAGCGGCGTACTCTGCGACGCTACGGGCCCCGGCTGCGGCGTGGCGCATCCGCTGCTGAAGCCAGACACGGGACGGTTCGGCCCAGCCCTGCTGCTCGGCCTTGATGATCTCGGCAGTGGTCGGGAAGCTGGTCGTTGCGCGCTCCCCCTGGCCGATGAGGCGCAGTCCCCACTCGGCTTCGATCGCCCGGCACTCGGCCTGGGCCCGGGTCGAGTCGCGGTGCATCGCTGGACGCGAGCCGTCCGGCAGCACGCTGACCCCGGCGATGTGGATGTGGTGGACAGCGTGGCGCACCGCGACCCACCGGCATCCCGGGCCATGGGCGGGGGCGAGCCCGGTGGCGGCGACGATCCGCCGCGCGACCTGGGCCCACTGGTCGTCGGTGAGCAGAGGGTCCTCGGGGGCGGTGCGCACCGAGCAGTGCCAGACCCTGCTGGGCGGCATCGCGCCGAGTTCGGCGGCGCGCAGCCGGGCGTGCTGGTCCAGCCGGGAGGCCAGGTGGCCGACGGTCGCACCCGTGTCGCGGCCGGGGTCGGGCGCCCCGTACATGTCCCAGGCCGCGACCAGGTGCGGATCCTCGTGCTCCTCGCGCCGACCGGGGCCGTAGAGGTAACTGAGCAGTGGCCGGGGCGTGTTGCCGGTGGAGATGTCGGGGATCACGCGGCCTCCAGCACGGCGTCGAGCGCGGCATAGGTCCGCTCGGCCAGGCCGGGCAGCAGGGCCAGCGCTTCCTGCGCCCGCGCGGGCTCGGGGACGGTGTCGGTGAGGGCACGCAGCTCGCCAGCCAGGCGGTCGAGCGCTTCGGCCAGCGGTCGCCGGGGGTCGGCGTCGGGTCGGCCGACCGGTCCGTCCGCCAGCGCGGCGGCCAACGCGGCGTTGGCGATGAACCCGGAAGTTGTCAGACGTTCGTGTGCCGCGCGCTCCCGGATGGCCGCGAGAGCGCTCGGGGTCAGACGGACGGACTTCTGCGCGGTCCGGGGCTCGGTGGTGCGCGGGCGGCGGCGCACCCGCTGAACTTCGGTGGAGATGGGCACTCCTGGGGGTTGGGCCGTCACCGGCTGCGGGGGCGGGTGGCGGTTGGGTCGGTGGCGGTGGGCGAGGCTGCGACCTCGGCCGGGGCGGCACCGGCCGCGGTGGCTGAGCTGGTGGCGCGGGCAGCAGCGGTGCGCGGGCTGGCGACGGGAGCGACCTCGACGGGCGGCAGGGGGTTGTCCGGCTCGCCGGCGCGCCGGGTCCAGTCGTAGGCGGCATCGAGGTCGGGGAAACCCCCCTCCCGCAGGGTGTACGTGCGGCCGAGGTAGTCGACGTCCTCGAAGAACACCCGGACGGGTTGCTGACCGGGCTCCGGCTGCCGGTCCTGGGCGATGATCCAGGTGTTGAAGTCGTAGACCAGGTCCTCGGCGGCGCTGGGCGGCCCGCCGGAGGAGTGGGCGGGGTCCAGGACGAGGTCGGAGGTGTACGAGTTCGCGAACCAGTACCGGTCTCCGGCCAGGGCGAGCCGCTGCTCCAGGTCGCGGCTGGGCTGGTCGGTGGTCGGCAGCCACTCGGCGTGCGGTGTCACCTGGCCGAGGTCGGCGCCGCGGGAGACGAGCCATTGCTGCGCGAGTGCCACGATCGGTGCGCGCTCGTACTCCAGCCGGAACGTCCCGGCTCCCCGGTCGCGCTGGACGTGGATCCCGGCGAGTTGCGGCGACCCGGGAATGTCCCAGGTCATGGTGGCGTCGTGGACGAGGAGGTACGACTCGGTCAGCAGCGGCGTGTGCGGGTTGACGGTGTGCTGGACGGCCAGGACGTCGACCTGCTTCTCGGACGCGAACTCCCACCACCTGCGCTTGTCTTCGTCGGTGTGGGCTTCGAGGTCCTCGACCTGGAGGGCTTCGTCAATGGCGAGGAGCGGCTCGTGCACGTCGGTGATGAGGGTCTCCGGTGCTGGGGGCGGATGCGGGGGTAGGGCTGGAGTGGACGGCGCCACGGGCGTTGGCAGCCGTGGCGCGATCGGGCGGCGGTGAGGCTGGGGCGGCGCTCTGGTAGGCCAGGACTGCGTGCTCGAGTGTGTCTAGGCTCTGGGCGTACCGGATGCCGATGACCTCCAGGTCCATGGCGCCCAGCCGCAGTACGCCGTTGGTGTCCACGCCGCGGTGGTTGCCGCAGGAGAGCGGGAGCAGGCGGTCGCGGATGGAGGCGGCCTTCGAGCGGATCTGGTCGTCCAGGAGGTCGAGCTGGCGGGCCAGGAGGTCGACGTGGTCGGCCAGTTCGCGGAGTGCGCCTTCGTCCTCGCGGTGGCGGCGTCGCAGGTCCGAGGAGGAGACGTCCAGGTGGTGCCGTACCAGGCGCTGGCCGGCGAGGAGCGGGGTGCCGTCGGCGTCGTAGTACGGACCGATATCCCAGGGGCTGGTCAGGGCGTGGTCCCTTCGTCGGGCGGGCAGATGTTCACCGGCTCCGTGGCCGCGCGGCATTCGCCGGGGCGGCGGTCGCCGAAGCCGCTGCTTCGCCTGGCGAGCGGCGGGCACGGGTGGAGGCGGCGCGTTGCCGGGTCGTCTTCGCCGCGGCGGCGGGCGCCGGTGCGGGTGCGGGGGCGAAGGGGGGCAGGGTCTCGTAGACCTCGATGAGGGAGGCCACCGATCGGTGCAGCTCGGTTCGACGGGCGGCGAGCAGGTCGATGGCCGGCGCGGTGTTGTGGAGGACGCCGTTGATGGCGGGCAGGTCCGCCTCGTGGCCCTCGACGATGCGTTGCAGGTCGCCGCGCAGGGCCGTGGCCAGCTGCACGATGCGGGCCTGCACATCGTCCAGACGGCGTGCCTCGAAGGCGAGTTGGTCGGCGACAGCGCCATGGATCGTGGCGGTTCCGGCGCCGGGAAGACGACGCGGGTGGTCGACTTGCAGCCGAGTGCACACCAGGCGCGTGCCGAGGTCGACGTTCCCGGCCTGACGCGGCCTCCACTCCTGGATGGGCCGCTCGGCCCGCAGCTCCGGGCTCACTGTCGTTCCTGCTGTACCGAGTTGATGATGGACAGGCCGGTCTCGACGGCGGCCTCCAGGTTGTCAGCGACGGGGACGCCGGGGGTGGCCAGGCGTTGAGGCGAGTGGAGGCCGCTGGTGTGCAGGACCGGCACCGCGCCGACGGACAGGGCGGCGAGCGCGTCGTCGACCGTGTCGCCGATCACCAGGGTGCGCGCCGGGTCGACGGCTGTACCGAGGGCGGCGATGTGCCGGGCCATGGCGGGCGCCTTGCTGCCGACGACCGGCTCGTGGCGGCCATCGATCCGGTCGAGGAGACCGCTGATGCCGGTCTTGCCGACCTCGGTCAGCAGCCGGTCGTGCTGGGACAGGGACAGCAGGCTCTGCCGGACCCCCTGAGCCCGCAGCCGCAGCAGCAGGTCCCGTGCACCGGACTGCAACCGCACCGGGTGCCAGGCGAGTTCATCTTGGAAGGCCGCGTCGGCGTCGTGCCACTGCTGGTCGTCGAGGGTGCGGCCGAGGAGGGCGTCGTAGAAGGCGCGGATCGGGGTGCGGTGCTCGGCGCGGTAGCGCTCTAGCGTGATCGGTTCGCTGCCCAGATCGGGCAGGGTCGCGTTGAGCGCGTCGAGGTGGTCCTGGACATCGTCGCGCAAGGTCCCGTTCCAGTCCCAGATGATGGTGACGGGCGCCGGGGCGGTGGAGTGGGGCAAGAAGGCTTCTCCGAGCAGAAGTTGATGGTGGAGCTGGCGTGCGATGATCCGCTGTCGGGCCGGGGCTCCGACGGGTACGGGGCGGATCAGCGGCGCAGGAACAGGGCGAGTGAGGCTGCGGCGGCGCTCGTCAGGGTGAGGCCGGCGACGGCGACGGGTCCGACCGTCGAGAGCGGCCCGGCCAGGGCGGTTCCGGCGGCGCCGCCGAGGCCGATGACGGCGACCAGCCAGGCCGCGGCCTCGGTGGCCGTCCCCTGGGGCGCGAGCCGGTCGCCCAGACGGAACGCTGAGGCGAGCCACGGGGCGAGGAAGAAGCCCGGTAGGGCGGCGGCGGCCACCGCGAGGGTCGGCTCGGGCGTGAGCAGGAACAGCACGAACGGCACCGCGAAGCGCACGCTGACCGTGCGCAGTAGGCGGTCGGTGGGCACGCGGTGCGCGACCCGGGCCCAGGCGATGCCGCCCAGCAGGCTGCCCAGCGAGAGCGCGGCCGGCAGCGCTCCGGCGAGCCAGCTCGTGTGGTGGTGGTCGGCCGCGCTCAGGGCGTACACGTTGAACGACCCCAGGCTCGCGCCCAGGAGGGCGGCGGCGCCCAGCAGGACCAGCAGGCCCTGCGAGCGAAGCGGCCCCAGCCAGTGGACCGACCGCCGCTCCGGGCTGAGGGCACGGGCCGGACGGCGGGAGGCGACCACCATCGTGCCGACCAAACCGAGGACCGCACAGCCGATCAATGCCACAGCCGGTGAGGCGATTTGGCACGTGACCGTGACCAGGGCGGGCCCGGCGACGTAGACCAGCTCTTGGGCGGTGGCGTCCAGGGCGAACGCGGCCTGCTGGTCACGCGGGGCGACCAGGCGCGGCCACATCGCGCGCAACCCGGCCTCCAGCGGCGGGGTGGCTAGACCGGCGAGAGCGACCAGGGCACACGAGAGCACCGGGTTGCGGCCGGTACCGAGGACGGCGAGTGCGGCGAACGCGCTGCCCGCGACGCCCGCCGCCGCCAGAGCGACGCCCGCCAGGCGGCGGCGGTCGACGGCCCGGCCGAGCAGCGGCTGGCCGACGGCTCCGCACAGTGCGTAGAGCGCGGCCAGCAGCGCTCCCAGCGCCGTCCCCGCGTGGTCGGCGCGGGCGGCGAGCAGGAGCGCGAGCGGGGCCATGGCGGTGGGCAGCCGTCCCACTAGGGTGGCGGTGAGCAGCACGGTGACGTGCGGGGTGCGAAGGACGCTGCGGATCGGGCGATCCGGGCCGGACCGCTGGACGGTGTCGGTGACGGGTGTGGTGGTCAGGGCGGAGCTTCCGGTCGAGGGCGGGCGGTTCAGCGGCGCGGGCCGGCGGCGGCGCTGTGCAGGAGCGCCGGGGGCTGGGGATCGGGCGCGTGGGAGAAGTGGATCCGCAGGGTGTCCCGGCGCAGCTTGGCGACTGCGGTCCGCGAGGAAACGGGACTGGGAGCCGCGACGACCATGACGTCCGTGCCGGAGGCGGCCGTGACGGCGGAGGTTGCCCGCGCGGCAGGGCCCGGGTGGGCGGCGCTGGGCAGGTACCGCTCCGCCCACCCGGACAGCTCGCGGACCATGGCACCGGTGTGCATGCCGGCTTCGCTGATCGCCCACCGGTAGGTCCGCGGGGTGCCGCTGCGAGAGATCAGGCCGTGCTCAGCCAGTACGGACAGGCGGTGGTGAAGGATCCCGGTGCCGCCGACCGGCAGCCGCTCCGCGAGCTGCGGAACCGTCAACGGCTCGCTCGCCACCAGCTCGAACAGGACGGCCCCGGTGTGGGGACTGGCGAACAGGCTCATGGCATCGTCGATCGCCTCCGGCGCCTCCAACTCCGTGCGGCCGACCAGGTGCCGGTCGGCCCAGGCCAGGGCGGCGGCGTGGACCGGGCCCAACGCTCGGCCGGCATCGGTCAGCGCAAGCTCGTACCGGCAGCGGCTCGGGACGGGCAGCCGGGTGATCGCGCCCGCACGCTCCAGCAGGCCGGTCACCTTGTGCAGGCTCCCCGCCGGGATCGGGGTGGCGTCCACGACTTCGGCCGGGCGCAGCGGGCCGGAGGAGCGCAGTGTGCGCAGCACGCGGGTCGACCAGCGGGTGGAGATCCCCTCGGCGGCCAGCTGGGCGCGGCCCAGGACGGTGACGGTGGCGGATGCGGGCATGGCGAACTCCGTTATGGCAGTGGGGCGTGGCGGGTGTCAGCGTCGGACGACGGCGGGCGGGGTGGCGGGCGGTGCGGCGACCACGGTGGGCGGAGCCCCGCTGGGGCCGGTCGCAACGGCGTGCGCCGGGGAGGGCCTGGAGGCGGAGGCCGCGAGGGCGGCCTGGAACCTTGCCGGCATGCCGAGGCGCGGGGCCTCCTGGGCGGCGGCCTGCTTCAGGCGTTCGGCTTGCAGCCGCTCGGCCGCCGTCTTGTAGACCTCGATGTTGTAGCGCCGACCCACCGCGACGAGGTGAATTCCCAGCAAGCGTCGCGGGTTGTTCGCCGCGCGCTGCTCGGTGTAGACGAGCCGGTAGGCGTTGCGGTCGTCGAGGTAGAGCTTGCGGGCGTCGCGCAGGTCGCGGTCGCCCTGCTGGTCGAGCAGCGGACCGCGGACCTCGGCGCGCAGCAGCCGGTCGAGGTACTCCAGCGCGAGGTCCCGAACGTCCGCGGGCGCGTCGAGGAGGTCGGCGAGCGCCTCCGGGTGGGCGGAGAAGCCCACCGGAGGACTGCTCGGCCGCTGCTCGGTCACCGCACGGCCCGCCGCCCGGCGGGCACTGGGACAGCGACGGGGGTGGCCTCGGCTGTCGTGCCCTTGGCGGCCACGGGGGTGGTGCGGGTACGTGCCGCCAGCGCCTGCGGGCTGTAGACGACGGTGACCTCGCCCTGGGCGACGGGCGGCAGCGGTGTGCGCCGGGTCTCCAGCCACTGCTGGACTTCCTGCGGGTTGGCGAAGGCGCCCTGGCGCAGGGTGTAGCCGCGCTCCGGGTCGCCAGCCTCCAACTGCAGAAGGAACGGGCGGGCGGCACCAGCCGAGGTCGTGTCGCGCAGCATGACCCAGGTCTCGCCCGGCTCGACACCGTGCTCGACCTGCTCGTACCGGGCGTGGTCGGAGATGAACCGGGCGGCGACCGTGGCGCTGCGCTCGTCGGCGGGGGCGCCACCGTGGCCGGCACGGTGGAGGAAGGCACCCGGGTCGGCGCCGCGGTCGACCAGCCATGCCGCCGCGATGGCGAAGGTGGGGGCAGGGTGGGTGGTCAGGGTGAAGGTGCCGTCGGTGCCGTAGCGCAGGTGCGCGGCGAGCGCGGGGTTGGCGGTCTCCTCATAGGCGTCGAGGTCTTCGTACAGCAGGAAGTTCTCACTGCCCGGCTCGGGGCCGTCGAGGTCGCAGGGGTTGGTCTCGGTGAGGAGGTCGTAGACCCCTTCGGCGTCCAGGAAGTGCTGCTGGGCGTCGGCGGAGGCAGTGTCCGCGGGCTGCCAATTGCTGAGGTCGGGCATGTCGGCCTCCGATCAGGTCGAGGTGGGGAGGGCAAGGGAATCGGGGTCGGTCAGCGCCGGGTGATCCAGCAGGCGGTGGCTGACATGGCCGCCGGAGCTGGTGCACGCCCCGAAGGGGCCGTCCGCGCTGCGCAGCTTCATCAGCGCCGGTTCCAGGTGGTCGCGCTGCCAGGAGCTGGGGCCGTTCGCGCCGGACTCGGGGTCGATCGCGGCCTGCCAGGCCAGCCACAGGGCGTGCAGCCGGGCCACGGCCTCGGGATGCTCAGGCCAGCGCACACACCACGGCCTGGACGCCGTGGTTTCGGGTCCGTAGATCTTCGTGAAGATCTCGTCGACCCACGGGACCATGAGTTCGACCTCTTTGTAGTAGGCCGGGTCCTCGAAGGCGACGATGAACATCGGCTCGGCGCCGGCGCCATCGTCCTCGGGCTCCAACGCGGTCGACATGGTGGCCAGTTGCTCGGCCTGCGCGTCGAAGCCGGCCGCCAAGGCGGTCAACTTCGCAGAGAGGGCCTCGATCTGGGCGTCGCCGTAGCCGGAATTCGGCTCGGCGCCCTCGTCGGGCTCGGATGCGGTCAAGGGAGGAAGAGACCTTTCGGTGCGGTCGCGGGTCGTGAGACAAGATTCCGCCGCGATCGGCCGGACGCATCCGGCCGATCGTGGGGTATAAGCGCGCCCGGCTCACCGCGGCCCGCCGCAGCACGCAGCGGCGAGGAGCCTGGGGGCGTCGAGCAGTTGCATCGCCGCAGCTGCCTGCTGGCGGACGACACCGTTGCCGAGGGCGGTCAGCTGGGCCGAGCGGGACAGGCCGGGAACGCCGGTGACGTGCCCGGCATCAAGGCCCATGATCCACTCGACGAACTCCGGGGCGAGGCGACCGTTGCCGTCGACCGGCTCCGGGGCGGGCCGAGTGACCCGCTCCCACCGCGCGACGGCCGAGGCGTAAGGGCCCCACCGGCTCACTCCTCCGGAACCCGGTCCCACAGCGGCAGCAGCACCGCCGACAGCGGCGGCCGGAACCCGTGCCCTGCCCGGCGCCCCGGTGTCCCGGTGTCCGAGGCCCGCGGAGTGGGCAGCAGCTGTGCCGCCGCCGATGAGAGCGTCAGATCCCCTTTGCTCCCACGGGAGTTCGGGCCGCCATGTGTCCCGTCCGACGCCTTCGGAGTGGGCAGCAGCAGGTGCTCCACCTCGTCCGAGAGGTTCGGGCCGTGGCCGCCCGACCGGCGCTTGTCCGGGTGCTGGCTGCCGCCGATCTGCCCGAGGTTGCTCGTCGGAGTTTTGAGTAGCGCCACCGTGTGACCCAGGTCGGCCCGCCAGGCATCCGGGCCCTTCGCATCGCGTGCCCGTGGCGTCGGCAGGCCCGGAGCTGCCGGGCCAGGCCACGAGGAAGAGACGCTCCCTGCGGTGAGGGGCACCGACGGCTGCCGCGGATAGCAGCGTCCACCGCGCATCCATCCCGAGGTTGGCCAGACTTCCGAGTACCGCGCCAAGTGCCCGCAGAGGAGGCTCACCTCCGCTGTCTCCCAGATTGCACCAGCCGCACTCCAGGTCGCCATCGGTTGGCGCGGCAGCGGCTGCGCTGAGGATTCCGCGTACGTTTTCAATGATCACCAACTTCGGCTTGAGGACGTCGATCGCGTCGGCGATGGTGTGCCACAGTCCGGAGCGGGTGCCCTCCATCAGGCCGGCGCGCTTGCCGGCGACCGACAGGTCCTGGCAGGGAAAGCCTGCTGTCAGGACGTCGATCGAGGGAACACTTGACCAGTCAACTGCGGTGATATCGCCAAGGTTTGGCGTCTCTAGGCCAGTGGTGGGCGAGGATCTGGGCGGCGGAGGGGTGCATCTCGGCGTGCCAGACGACCTCGCCGCCGAGCACGGCCTGCACCCCCATGTCCAGGCCGCCGAAGCCGGAGCACATCGACCCGATCCGCGGCCCCTCGCGGTTCGGTGTGCTCATCGGCGCGCCCCGGTGCGGGCGCTGGCGGCGCGGGTGGGCGGCGAAGCGACGACCACGGCGCCGGGCCCGGCCGCCTTCTGGGCGGTGTCCGGCTCGGCGGGCTTGGCGGTCACAGCGGCCGAGCGGACCATGCGGAAGGCGGCGTCGCCGGTGAACGCCTTGAGCCGGTCGGGCTCGGGGCCGGTCAGGTGCTCCGCGGTCTCCCGGAGCTTCCAGACGGCCTCGTCCAGGACCTCCTGACCGGCGGACAGCGACTTGAAGTAGGCCAGGCGGTGCGGTGAGGCGTAAGCGGGGCCGGGCGTCAGGCGGATGAGGGTCGCCGAGACGACGGCGGGCTGCAGGCGCAGGATCGCCTTGGCGTTCAGTAGACCGGCGTAGGCGTACGCCACGGTGCACCGACGCCAGGCGATGTCCTCCGGCTCGGCGGAGTCGGGCGCGATGGTGTCGAACTCGTCGGTGGTGTTGGCCAGCAGCCTCTCCTGCGCCTGGGTCAGCCCCTCCAGCACCGCGCCGAGGCGGGCGTTCTGGGGATCGCGGTAGCTGTAGAGGCGCCACAGCTCCTCGCGGAAGGCATGCAGGTTGTTGGCGGTGCCGAGCAGCCACTCGGACTGGGTCTCGACGGGGGTCCGGTAGGTCATGTGGCCTCGGTTTCAGCGGCGCGGCGTGACGGCGCTGCGGGGAAGGGCGGTGACGGGCGAGGGCTCGGCCGAGCGGCCGGTGAAGGCACGGCGCAGCCGCTGCGACATGCTCAGCGCGGCCTGCTGGCGGGCCTGGACAGGCAGGTGCGAGACGCCGGCGGACGGGAGGCGGTCAGCCTCGGCCCGCAGCTCCCGTGCTGCGGCTCCGAGTTGGTGCCAGACAGCGGTGTAGACCTGCCGGGGGTCGACCGGCTGCGCGTCGGGCACGGCCCACACGTCCGCAGTGACGGAGTGCTGGAACAGGTGCGCGAGGTGCCGAGTCGCCTCCGTCACCCGGGTGTGGGCACCGGCGAGGGCGATGGCGGTCCGCCTGGCGGCGCTGGTGGCGGCGGGGTCGAGCGGGATGTTGTTGGCGTAGTCGGCGGCGCCGAGCGTGCTGGTCTGGACGAACTGGAGGGCGCTGAGCTGCTGGGCGACGGTGCGTGCGTCCGGGACGCCGGGGTCGTCGTGGTACGGACCGGGCAGCTTGTGGGCCAGGGCCTCAGCCTGGTCGGCGACCAGGCGCAGGTGCTTCTGGTAGTCGTCGAGAGTCGGTGCGGATGCGGGGGCGGGCGTGCTGGGCTCCGTTTGTAGCGGCGGTGACCGGCGCGGTGGCTGCCGGGTCAGGGACGGCGGAACGGCAGGACGGTCGCTGACGTCGGCGGTGCACCGGGGGGCGAGGTGGGCGGGGCCGCCACCATCAGCAGGTGCCGCGTCCGCTGACGAGCTGCGCCTGGGCGAGGCTCGTGCTCGCCGGCAGCAGGGTGCATCGGCGCAGGGTGGCGCGCGGGCGGGTCGGCGAGGGCGACCGCTGCTGCGGGCAGCGGCACCTTGGGCCAGGGCGGGCCCGCGGTGACGGCCGTGCTGATGGCGAGGAGATCGGCCGAGAGAGCGTGCAGGCCCAACCGAGTGCTCTCCAAGCCCTGGGCGACGACGGCCTCCAGAGCGTCGAGCTGACGGGCGTTGAGGGAGGCGGCGCCTGCGTCGAAGAGGTGGGCTGCGGCCTCCAGGGTCTCCCCGAGCACCGCGCCGACCAGGCCCAACCGGGCTGCCGCCCAGGCGAACACGAGCGCACCGGTGCGGGCCGCGGGCTGCCCTGGGGACGCCTGGTTGAAGCGGGCGGCGTTGACGGCTGTGCGCTGCTGCAGGGCGAGGACATCCTGGAACTGCTCGGCGAGGTCGACCGGTTCGGCGGGAGGCACCCCTCCGAGCGCCGCCTTCCCGGCGTCGGAGGCCAGGAGACGCAGGAGGCGCCCGACCTCGTGCTGGTCGTCGGTCATCGGCGGCCCCGGGCAGCAGGCTCGGCGACGGGTCGGGAGGGCGGGGGCTCCGCGGGGCCGGCAGCGATGGCGGTGGCGAAGCCGAGGATCTCCTGGTGGCCGCGGTCGGCCTCCATCTCTGCTTCGGCCAGCGCCGCCAGTGCCGCCTTGTGGCGGCGCTGGTGCAGGGACTCGGCCGCGCTGCGCGGGGCGCCGCGCTCGGTCATGGCGCACTTGACGGACAGGTCGAAGGCAACGCCGAGGTGCCGGGTGATCGTGGCGGCACGGACGGCCGCTGCCGAGTAGGCCCTGGCTAACGCCGGATTGGCGCCGTTCGGCTTCCGGTGCTGCCCGGCGTGCTCCGTGCACTGGCGCTCGAACGCGAGGGCCTGGGCCATTCGTTCGGACACGGCGGCGGGGGCGGGAGCCAGCTGGCCTGGCCCAGGGGGCGCGGCGGCAACGCGGCCGAGCAGGCGCAGCATCCCGGCGACCGTGGTCAGGTCGCGCATGGAGGCGTTGGGTGTGCTGGTCAGGGTGACTCCGGGGGTTCGCAGGTCAGCGCCGGGGCGGGGCGGGTTCGACAGGGGCTGGGGCGGACCGGTCTGCCGCTCCGGCGGTGCGGGTGGCGGCCTGGCGCCGGGTGCCCAGGACCACGGGCCCGCGACGGTCCGAAGCGGGGGTGCCGAGAGCGGCGCGATGGCGCTGCTGGAGGCGGTCGGCGGGCTCCAGCGCGCGCAGCGAGTCGCCGAGGAGGGTGCCGGCGGAGACGGAGGCGTCCAGTGCCAGGACGCGAACGATCCCAGCGGAGGTGGCAGAGGCGCGTAGGAGCGACACCCGTAGGACGCGCTCGGCCCAGTAGCCCGGATCACCCGGCATGCCCGGCCCCATCAGGCTCCGGACTTCCTCGACCGTGGTCGTCCCGTCGGCGAGGGCTCCGCGTCGCTGCACCTCCCACAGGGTGGTGAGTTCGTCGACCGGTTCGCCCCGGTGCGCGAGGGCGGTCAGGGCCTGGTAGACGGCGCGGTGCTCCGGCGCCAGGAAGTCGCCGCCGGTCAGCCAGGAGGCGATCTCGCTGATCCGAGCCGGGGACTCGACGAGGGAGGGCAGCAGCATGCGTTCGTCGTCGCGGGCGGCGTCGGCCGCGCGGCCGGACAGGAGAGCAACGGCGGCGGTCGGCTCGGGCAGCGGCTTCGTCGACCGGACGTCGATCGTTCCCCACGCGCCGGTGAGCTGGTCGATCACCGTGTGCAGCGCGACCGTCAGGTCGACCGTGGTCCGGACGGAGCCGCTCTCGGCGGCGGCCAGCAGCCGGTGCGCGTGCTGCTCCAAGGCGCGGCGCACCGCAGTCTCCAGCACCATCCGCCCGTACGCGGCTGCGTGCGCCGCCGTCGGACACGCCGAGATCAACGACTGGCCGTAGCTGGCGCTGAAGCCTGGGATGGTACGAGCACCGGACGCCATCGCGCGCAGTGCCCAGTCGCGGCGCTCGTCACCGGTGACGGGCAGCGGCACCTCGTCGAGCTGGGCGAGCAGGACCGCGAAGAACTGGCCGTGGGCCGGCCGGAGGAAATGACGCGGCTCCAACCAAGCACGCAACGAATCCAGTTGGGCGGGGGCGAGGAGGCAGGCGCCGAGCACGGCCTGCTCTGCCTCCAGCTGCGGACTGAGGCCGGGGCTGTCGACGCTCACGGGCGCCGCCCGGGCGAGGTGGCGGGGGCCAGGAGCGAGGCGAGCGCCTCCAGGTCGCGGGTGAGGGCGTCGTCTTCGATCGAGACGTGACCGAGGCCGACGGCCAGGTGCCAGCGGCCGTCGATCCGTGAGACGGGGAGCGACGGTAGCGCGCCGGGGTCCGTGTCCGGGCGGGGGTTCGTTGGCGCGCTGGGAGACAGCAAAGGGGAGTGCACAGTGAACAAGTCCGTTGTGAGTTGAAGAGCTTGGTGGGTTGCTCGGCCGCGGGCCGGACTCAGCCCCGTGAGCTGCGGAGGCGCTGTGCGGGCAGAGGCCGGTCAGCGTCGACAGGGGCGGGCTCGCTGGCCCGTAGCGCTTGGCGGACGGCGGCCTGGCGGGCGGCGTAGCGGGAGAGCGCGGACTGGTAGGCGGCCCAGGCGCCGGAACTGGAGAGCCGGTCCGGTGCGACGGGCGGGCGGTCGGGTATGCGGTCGATGGTGGGTCTCCCGAAGTAGTGGAGGGGGCAACGGCCTCCCCGGCTCCGGCGTGCGGCCGGGCGCCGGAGCCGGGGAAGGGTCACCGGGGGCGGGCCGCCCGGCTGCGCGCGGTGGGTGCGGCGGCCACGAAGAGGTCGTCGAAGCCGGGCAGCATCTGCACCTGGGCGGTGCCGGTGGAGGTGGCCGCGGTCGCCCTGGGCGAAGCGGGCTCGGCGGCGGCAGGGGCCGCCAGGGCCAGGCTCTCCGGGCTGTAGATCGTGTCCAGGTACTGGGAGACCGGCCGCTCCCACTCCTTGCGCAGGATCGCGCCGCCGACCACCCGGGCGGCCTCGGTGGGGATCACAATGTCGGCGAGCTGCTGGCACGCGGAGGAGCGGGAGCCAGTCCACGGGTAGTCGGCCGGCATCGCGACGGTGAGGGCCGCCTCCGGAACCGTGTACTTCCGGTCCTTGTTGTCCGACCAGTACCAGCCGCGGATCTTGCTGGTGGTGCCAGGCGCCGTGCGGTCGGCCGAGAACTCGTTGCCGCCGGAAGTACGGCGGGTGCCACGGGTGTTGATGCGCACGCCTTCGGGCCAACCGAGGGACTCGGCGAGAGTGCGGCCGAGCACCGGCGTGGCAGGCTGCATGGCATGCAGGTTGACGTAGTGGTGGCGCCCGGCCACCAGGTAGACGCGCCGCCGGTGGGCAGCAACGCCTACGTCAGCGGCGTCAAGGACCTGGTAGTCGGCTGAGCACCAGTCAGCGATCTGCAATTCCTCGGTGATGGCGTCCAGCACCACCTCCGGCAGCGCGCTGCTCTGCTCCATCGCCATCCAGCGCAAGTTGTCGTAGCGGGCAGTGAGCGCCAGCGACCAGATCAGCGACTCGGCGATCAGCCCGATGCGCTCGTCACTCATCTGCGGCACCAGGGAGCGGGCCTCGTCGAAGGTCAGCAATGGGCCGGTGAAGCCGTTGTAGCCGTCCCACTCGGGGTCCGAGCAGATACCGCAGATGTCCGCGGCCTCGCACTCGCCGGTGTCGTGGTAGTGCCCGAAGGTCGCCTCGCACGCCATGGTGAGCGTGTCCAAGAGCAACTCGACGTTGCGCTCCTGGTGACCCGCGCGCTTGCCGGCCGGTGACCACACCTGGCACGGCGCGCTGACCGTGAGCCCCTCGACGTACCGCAGCGCCGGGTGCACCGGGTCGAGGCTCCGCACGTCGGCGACGATGCGCCGGTGACCAGCTGCGACGGCGGTCGCCGAGGCGTCCCAGCCGATCTCGACGCCGACCACGTCGAACCCCGAAGGGTCAAGAACCCGCAGTCCCTGCTCCCAACCACCAGGACCAGCAAATAGGTTGACGACTCGCTGGGGATCGCCGGGTCGCGGCGGGAACAACCAGGACACAGGCCAGGGGTGGGCGAGGGCGACCAGTCGGTCGTGCGTCCAGGGGCCCATCTGCGGGCCCTCATCGGGCCAGCGCAGGTCGCCGGCCGTGGACAACCGCGGCCGGAAGTCCCGCGGCGGGATCTCGGGGTACCGGTAGCTCAGTGCAGCCCCCGACCAGTCGCCTGGCCCGATGCCGCGGCGGATCGCGGGACGCCGGTGGTCGACCGGTCCGCCACCGCCACCGAAGCGGCCGTCAGAGAGGTGCTCCGCGCTGCGCCGACGCGCATGCCATCGGCGGCGGGAGGGCACGCAGCGAAGTCGGTGGTGATCGCTTCCCCGATCTCGGCGAGGGCGGCGGCGTGCTTCCTGAACACCTCGCCGTAGCCCGGGTGCTCTGCCTCGCCGGCGCTGCGAGCCAGCCAGGTCAGCGCCGTGCGGAGCTTGCGCAGTGAGGCCAGCCCGTCGGGCAGCCCGAGCGGCGCGCTGTCGGCGGCCTGCGACTCACCGGCCAGCGGGAGCAGGGAGGTGTGGATCTCGCTCGCCACCTCCCGCAGCACCTCCGCGTGCGCGAAAGCGTTCCCAGGCAGGGTCTGCGGGTAGGCGGAGCCGACGTGGTCCAGCCGCCGCGCCAATCCGTGCAGCGCCCCCAACCGGGCGAGGGCGACGAACTCCGGGTCGGCTGGCGGGGCGAAGGCGCCGGTATAGACCTCCACAGCGTCGCGGAGCCGGTCCGGCCGCAGACAGTGCGGCTGCAGCAGGTCCCGCTGATTCAGCCGGTCGAGTTCGCCGCTGCGCGCATCACGGGGATAGAGGCTCTCGTCGAAGAGGCGGTGGTCGGCGAAGCTGAACCAGTTCGAGTCCACCTCGCCAGCGGCCGGGGAGACGACCCCGACCCGGATGCCGGACCAGGTGTCCTGCCGGATGGTCTGGGTCAGCGTGGCGACCACGACCATGCCGCCACGGCGGGCCTGCTGCTGGACGCCGACGACGGTGCCGTCGGGGAACGGGCTGATCAGGCTAAGCGCCTTGGCCCGGTCGACGGGAGTGCGCCAGGGATCCAAGTGAGGTACCTCCCGGTGGTGTGAGGGCAGGGTCAGCGTGAGCGGGCCGGGCGAGGCGACGGTGCCGAGCCCGGGGCAGTCACGCGACCGCCTCGCCGGAGCGGCAGCTGAACGGAGAGCAGCCGTCCTCGGGCCCGGTCTCCAGCTCCTCCTCGGCCGGCGTGAGCTGCTGCAGGGCGCGGAGTTCGGCGCGGCCGAGACGGTCGATCGGAGCCTCGGCCAGCGGGCGACGAGAACGGTGCAGGTATGCCTGCCCGAGCAGCGGGCGCCCCTCTGAATTGGCCCGAGCATTTCCGGCGCGGATCGCGGCATCGAACTCGACGACGTCGGCCCACTCCTCGGGCGAACCGTCGCGGATTTGCCTCCACTGGGCATTTCCGTGAAATGGGCATCCGAGGCATGCGGATTTCGGGGTGGATTCCCAGCCGTGATCGGCGAGCAGCTTGAGGCAGTCCTGGCGGGACAGGCCGAGATCGATCAAAGGAAAGCTGTGGCGGGTGTACTTGACGTCAGAGTCCTTGGCGCGGTGGAATTCGTCAGTCGAGATCCCGATCCACTGCTCGACGTACACCCCGCGCGGCACCCGCGCCGGGTACGGGTAGCCGAGAATACGGCGCACTTCCCGCTTAATCGGCTTTATCTTATATTCGCCCGTGCATTGGCGCCGGGTCATCCCCGAACTGCCATCCTTGTTCAGAATGTACAAGGGCATGGAGGCGAAGCGGTGGCCCGGGTCGAGGGCGTCCGCTCGGATGTTCCCCGAGGACACGCGGAGAATCGGGATATTGGCAGGGTGGGGGACCAGGCGCTCCACCTCGTCCAAATGCCGGTAAACGGCCGCAGGCTCCCAGCCGGTGTCCGCAAAAATCGCGTAATCGAGCGTCGGCAGCTCGCCGATCGCAGACAGCAGGAGGAGCGTCGTAGATTGCACGCCGGCACCTAGCGACAAAATGCGGTGGGCGGGCTCGGGGGTGTAACTCATGCGGCCTCACCCGCCGCAGCGAGAGCGCGCTCGGTGATGAGATCGGTCTGCCGCGAGGACGCCTTGCCGATCGCACCGGCACCCGGCTCCTTGTACCAAGGCCGCAGGTCAAGCATGGCGGGGCGCATGCCAGTGGCGAACAGCAACGCGGTGCCCTTACGCAGGGCGCGGATCTGGTCGGGCGGCAGAATGCGCTCCTGACGCATGCTCGTCGAGGTGGACCGCCCGGATTCCGAGGTGGAGTGCGAAACGGTTTCGACATCGTGCTCACCAACCAGGCGGGACAGCTTGTCCGCGAAATCCGCGTCGTCAATGCCGGAGCCCACTACCTTGACCGTGGCGGCGGACCACATCGCGTCCATGCCGGTCTCGCCCCAGACTTTCTGGCCCTGTCGATAGGACTGCAAAATGGTGATCGGGATGACCCCTCGTGACCCCAGATGTGAATACAGGTCGGGGAGATCCGAGATCTTGCACACATTCGCGGCTTCGTCGAGAATCGCGAGGAGCGGAGGATCGAGCCGTCCGCCGGCACGCTCGGCCTGAATCACTGCGGTGCGCATCACGGAGTCTGCTGCCGCGGCGATCAGGGCGCCCGCAGATCCACCGCCGTCCTTGGACAGCAGGTAGAGGGTGTCCTTGTCGGTGACGAATTCCTCGGGCTTGAACTGCGGAAGGTCCGGATTCGGGGTGACCCAGCGGGAGATCTTCGGGTCGAGAAGGCAGGCCGCATACTGGCGGGCAGTCTCGTAAATACCGTCGCGGGTTTCAACCGCGCCGGAAACGGTGCCTTGGAGCTGGTCCGCGATGGCGAGCAGCTTGTGGTCGCGGAGAATGTCGATCGGCGTCCGGTTGGAGGGCACCGCGAGCCACTTCAGAACATCCGTGATCGGGCGCCGGTCACATCCGGCCGCCAGGAAAAGCGCACACAAGGTGTTCTGGGCGGCGGTGCTCCAGAAATCCCCCTGCGAGCTTTCGTCGACCGCCGCGGCGACGAAGTGCCCGGCGAGACGGCGTGCGCCGGGGAGGTCCTTGGCGTCGGCCAGGATGTCCCACCACATGCTCTGCGGGGTGTGGGCGATGCCCTGCGGGTCCATCGTCCAGACGCGGCCGGCCTCGGACCGCGCCTCCAGGGTCGCTGTGTAGGCGTCCCGCGCGGCCTTGTTGCTGGTCAGGAGGACGGGGCCGGGAGCCCGCAGGATCGCTGGGACGGCCAGGCTGGTGGTCTTTCCGGAGCGCGGCGCCATGATGGCGACGCACACGTCCTCCCAGGAGGCGCGAACCTCCGGGCCGGAAGGGCCGAGGTTGCCGAGCAGCAACCCGCTGTCATCGGGGCGGATTGCCCGGTCTTTTACAGTCCGCGAGACTCGGACGCAGGTCACGGGCCTTGGCGGTGATCTCGGCGGGCAGCAGCGGCGCGAGGTCGCGGGAGGTGGCGAGGCCGCTGGGCTTGCTCCGGTGTCGGGACCAGAGCCACAGGCCGGTGGCGGCCAGGGCGAGCGCGGCGATGCCGGGGACGACGCGGGTGGCGATCAGCAGCGCCATCGACGACAAGTGCGGGTAGAGCTGGCCGGGGTGCAGTGCGGCGGTCACCGGCTCGAAGGGGGCGTGCCAGGGGCCGCTTCCCGTCAAAGAGTTGGCGGTGTTGCCGCCGGTCCAGGCGAGGGAGCCGAAGACGGCGAGGGCGGAGCCTGCACCTATGAGGGCGTAGAGCAGGGCGTCGGTGCCCGGACTCTGCGATGGGCTTTTCGGGGTGGCGGGCAGGGGTGGGTCCTTACAAGGGATGGGAGTTGGCGCGCCGGGGGCGGACGGCACGAGAAGCAGGGGCCGCGTTGGCCGGGCCGCCGACGTCGGCGGCCCGGCACACGGCGATGGCGGTCAGGGGGAGGGCTCCGTGTCGGCCGTGCCCTCACGGACCTGCCGGGCGGCCTCCGCCAGGCGCTTCTCGGCAACGCCGGCGTAGTGGTCGGTGACCTCGATGCCGACGAAGCTCCGACCCTCCAGCAGCGCGGCCACCCCGGTGGAGCCGCTGCCCATGCAGAAGTCCAGGACGGTGCCGCCCGGATTGGCGATCTTGACCAGCTCGCGCATCACGCTGACGGGCTTCTGGGTGATGTGCACCCGGCCCGAGCCCTTGGGCTGGGAGGCCGTGTAGAGGCCCGGCAGGTAGACGGGGTTGGCGTCGGCGTCCATCGCGCCCTTGGAACCCCACAGCACGAACTCGCAGTGCTGGGTGAACCTTCCGCGCTGCGGGCGGGCGGCGGGCTTGTACCAGGCCAGCGCGCCGCGCCAGATCCAGCCGCCGGCCTGCAGGGCGTCGGCGGTGGAGCCGAGCTGGCGCCAGTCGGTGAAAACGAGCGCTGTGCCGCCGTCGCGGGTGGCGCGGTAGGACTCGGCGAGCAGCTGGGACAACCAGTACGTGTAGGAGCGCTGGTCCTTGTTCTCGCCGGGGAAGGACTCCAGCGTGTGCTGCGATCCCGCGGTGGTGTACTTCTCGCGGGCAGTGCGGGCGGTGCGCTCCTTGGCCGTGCGCCCACCGCTGTTGTAGGGCGGGTCGGTGATGACGCAGTCGACGGACTGCGAGGGGATGTCGGCGAGCCGGAGCAGGGCGTCGCCGCGGTGGATCTTGTAGCTCAGGGGGGCTCCTGCAGAACGGGGACAGGGGTGTCGTCGCCCTCGGCCGCCCGTGCGGTCGGGGCGGCAGCGCGAAGCGCGGACCGTGCGGGCCTGGGGCTTTCGCGGGGCGGAAATGGCACGTTAGGCGTTCTCCGGCCGGAAACCTAAAAAGGGCCGTGCTTTCCACCGGAGCGTGATCTTTTTAGGTTTCCGGCCGACCGGCGTCTAACGTCCTCCACGTCGCACGGCGAACCCGGGCCGACCGATGCAAGAACCCTTTTTAGGTTTCCGGCCGACCGGCTCCTACTGTGTGACACCCCGGCAGGACCGGGCCCCTCCGCGCCAGGTGACGGCACCCATGGCCAGCGGCCGGAGAGGGTCCGAGCTTGCCGGGTCCACCTGGCCCTTGAGCAGGCCGCATCCCTGCCTTTTAGGAAAACGGCCGCGCCGGGCCTACGGTCGAAAAACCACGTCCTCCGAATTCCGTCATGTCACGGAAAGGGCACCGCCATGCCTTTTCGCAGATTACGAGGGCGGCTTGCTGCCGCTCCCGACCCGTCCCGGCCGCGCCTTCGCGGCTGGGACGGCGCCCCCGCTCCCGCCTGAAATGGAGACCCCCATCAGCTCTCTGAACCCGCGCCTGCCCGGGCCCCCGACCGACCTCCCGGCCGCCGTCGAAGGCGGTCGGCCGGCCGTCCGATGAGCTGGCAGAAGGTGGCGTGCGGCTGTGCCGCGTTCATCCTGGGCGTTCCCATCGCGATCGGCTTCCCGGCCGTGGCGGTGATGGCGAACGACGCCGCCATCAAGGCCAACTGCACCACCGGAGGTCAGCAGGTGGACGTCGCGGCCGTCGCCGCTCAGGTCCAGCAGATCCTGTCCGGTAAGGGTGGGCCCACCGTGCCGGTGTCCGGCCTGGACGAGCCGACGACCCAGATCCCGAACGCCAAGGCCATCGTGGCCACCGGCATCGCGATGCAGGTCCCGGCGCGCGGCCAAGTCATCGCCCTGGCAACCGCGTTGCAGGAGTCCGGTCTCCAAAACCTTTCGTACGGCGACCGGGACTCGTTGGGCCTGTTCCAGCAGCGTCCGAGCCAGGGCTGGGGCACCCCGGCCCAGCTGCAGGATCCCGTCTACGCCTCCACCGCCTTCTACAAGGCGCTGCTGCAGGTGGACGGGTGGCAGCAGCTGCCGCTTACCGAGGCGGCGCAGGCCGTCCAGAAGTCCGGCTTCCCGGACGCCTACGCCAAGTGGGAGAGCCTGGCCAACGCTCTGCAGCAGGCCATCTCCCAGGCGCTGGGCGGCAGTTCCGCGACCCCGGCGCCGTCGCCCTCGCCCGGCTCACCGCCTCCGGCCGCGACTTGGTGCGGAACGGGCGGTTCGGGCATCGACTGGGGGACGATCCCGCCGGGCACCCTGCCCGCCGGGTACGTGATCCCGACCGACGCGCCACCCGCAGTGCAGTCCGCAATCCGTTACGCACTCGGGCAGTTGGGCACCCCATACCAATGGGGCGGCTCGTGCACCGCGCCGCACGGCCCCGACCCGATGGGCCGCTGCGACTGCTCCAGCCTGGTGCAGCAGTCGTACCACGCCGGCGGCATCACGCTGACCCGCACCACGTACACGCAGGTCAGCGAGGGCACCGCCATCTCGGTCGACGCCCTCAAGCCCGGCGACCTGCTGTTCACCGAACCCGGCCCCAATGGCCCCAACCACGTGGGCATGTACATCGGGCAGGGCCTCGTCGTCCAGGCGCCGCACACAGGCGCCGTCGTCGACGTGACCAGTCTCGCCTCCTGGCGGTCCGCCATCGTCGCCGCCCGCCGCATCGTCCCCTGACGCCAACTGCGGCCCTTTCCAGCGCACTTCGCGCGCCTCTCCGCCCTTGTCACGCCGCGGCCCGGCCGCGTCTACCCCATCCCCCAGCTTGTGGAGTGTGATTGACCACCTACCTCGCCAACGCCGCCGCCAAGGTCCAGCAGCTGGCGTTCGACCCCGGCATCAAGCCCTCCGAGGGCGGACTTCCCGGTCTCGACGTGCTCAAGAGCACCGTCGGCTCGATCAACCTGTTCGCGATCATCGCGGTCGTCGGTGCGATGTGCGTCTCCGGCATCGTGTGGGCGTGGGGCCACCACACCGGCTCCCACGGCAGTGAGCAGAAGGGGAAGCAGGGCGCGCTGGTCGCGGCCGGCTGC
Organism: Streptacidiphilus sp. MAP12-33; assembly: GCF_041261265.1. Lineage (NCBI taxonomy): Bacteria > Bacillati > Actinomycetota > Actinomycetes > Kitasatosporales > Streptomycetaceae > Streptacidiphilus > Streptacidiphilus sp. MAP12-33. Next base: position 87,164 of record NZ_JBGCCA010000033.1, on the reverse strand, counting down.
GCGCTTCTCCTCGGCGCTGCCAACGGCATCGTGGCGTTCTTCAGCAACGTCGGGACGAGCGTCCACTGATGCCCAAGCCCCAGCCGTTCAAGCCCGGCGGGCAATCGCTGATGGCCCGTCGCGTGCTGGTCGGCCTGGTGGCGCTGGTGGCCGTCGCCCTGGTGGCCGGGCTCATCGCCCGGTACACCGGCGGCGGCCACCGCAGCCAGGCCGCCCCCGCCGCCACCGCCGGGGCCTCGCCCATCAGCGGGTCCACCGCCGGGCCGAGCACCGAGCCGACCGGCGCTGCGGCCACCAAGCCGGTCGCCCCGCCGCCGCACACCACCGATCCGATCGTGTTCGCGAAGGCGTTCGCGCAGGCGCTGTGGACCTACGACACCCGCACCGCGTCCCAGCCGCAGCAGCTCGCCGGGCTGCACGCCTGGCTGACCAGCGAGACCACGTACGCCGACCCGGTCGCCCTCGCCAGCCAGGTCCCCGACCCCACCCTGTGGGACCGGATGCGCGACAACGGCCAGTTCGCCAGCGGGAAGGTCAACGAGGCGCACCTGCCGACCGCGTTCAACCAGGCCGTGGCCGCCGACCCCACCAAGCTCACGGTCGCCTACGTGTACGCGGTCACCGTCACCGGCTCCCAGTCCATCACCTGGACCGGAGGTGGACGGGGCGACGAGCAGCGGGCGATCACCCTCGCCGTGCAGTGCCGCCCCGGCCACGACTGCGCTCTCGCGTCGATCGCCCCGACCGTCTACCCCTGACCCGCCACCTATAAGAAAGGAGGGGGTGCCCTATCGGGTTCTGTGACCTCCCTCTCGCCGGCGCCCTGTGCGACGTCACCCCCGGTGGCATCGCCGACTCGATCACCGGCTCCATCGGCAACTGGATCGCCCGCAGCTGCGGTGATCTCGCGCAGAGCGCAGCGAATCTCGCTTCCCAAGCGGTGGACGCCACCACATCCGTCGACCTGGGCGCCAGCTGGTTTCGCGAGAACTACGCGATCATCCTGCCGATCGGGTTGATCGCCATCGTCGGCACGTTCTGTCTGCAGCTGATGCGCGCGGCCTGGAAACGCGACGGCCAAGCCCTGTCGCAGGCCCTGACGGGGACGATCTCCGGCGTCCTGTTCTCCTTCGTCGCCGTCGCCGGTACGGGCATCGCCCTGTCCGTGGTGGACGCGCTATCAAGCGGCTTGTTCCACGTTGCCAACACCAGCACCTCGGACGCCGTCACCAGGGTCATCAAGGTCGGCGAGATCGCCGGTACGGCCGGACTCGGCTGGGGGGTGCCCTCGCTGGTCGCGCTGGGCTGCGTGGTCGGTGCCGTCATGTACTGGGGCACGATGGTGCTGCGGAAGGTCGCCCTCCTCGTCCTCGTCACGCTGGCCGTCTTCGCGGGAGCTGGTGGCGGCTGGGAACCGGCGGCACGCTGGCGCCGTGCCTGGATCGAGGCAACCGCTGCCCTCGTATTCTCCAAGCTGGTCATGACCATCGTCTTCTTGATCGGCGTCTCCGCGATCGGCAACTCCAACAGCAGCGGCGGCGTTGGGGCGCTTTCGGACATCATGTCCGGGATGGTCGTGATGGTCCTGGTTCTGTTGTGCCCGATGGTCACCTATAAGTTCATCCACTGGGCTGCGGACGGCACTGCCTCCGACCTGCATCGGACCACCAGCGCGGGCCTGCAAACCGCAGCCGCAGCCGCTCGCAAGGGCGCCCAGATGGCTGCGAGTGCCGGAACCGGCGGGGCTGCAGCCGCAGCCGGGGCCGCACCCCAGGGGCCGGAGAAGGTCCCCGGCCAGGGCAGTGCCATCGGCAGCACCCCGTCCCCGTCGAGCACCCCCTCCGACGCCCCGGCGCAGACCAGCTTCGCCTACCCCGGCACCAGCACAGGTGGCGGGAACGCGGGAGCCGTTTCCAAGCCGCTGATCACCCGCCGTGCCTCCGGCACCGGCCAGCCGCTGATCACCCGCTCCGCCAGCAGCCCGTCGGGCGGCGGAACCGCACCGGCCGACGGAGGCAGCGGCGGAGCATCGCCTGCGGTAGCCGCTGCCGCCGCTCCCGGCAGCCCCGGCGTACCGGTCCCGGTCGTTCGCGGCGTCCGCCCGGCAGCCCCGCGGGCCTCCTCGCCCGCACCCGCCGGCCCGGCGACCTCCACCGCGCCGGTCGCCGGCCCCGCCCCGGCGGCGGGTCCGCCGTCCTCGCCGCTCGCCTGATCCCGCCCCGGCCGGGGCGACCACCCCACCGCCCCGGCCGGGCCCCCACCAGGAGTCGCCCCTGTCCACCGAGTTCCTCTCCACCGTGCGGTTCCCGACCCGCTCCCGCCGAGGCATCCTGCTCGGCCTGAGCCCCGCCCAGCTGACCGTCGTCGGCCTCGCGGGCGCCCTTCTGCTGGTGACCATGGTCGGCAGCGGTCTGGTCGGCGCCGTCCTGCTGACGCCCGTATGGGCACTGGCCGCCGCACTCGTCCTCATCCGCTTCCACAGCCGCTCCGTGGCAGATTGGGCCCCCATCGTCATCCGCTACTACCTGCGCCGCGCCAAGGGACAGCTGATCTGGCTCGCCCGCCCCAGCTCCCGCCCCCGCCGCGACGGCCTGCTCCACCTGCCCGGAACCACGGCGAGCCTGCGCGCGGTCACCGCCCCCAGCGGGACCATGGGCGCCGTCCACGACCCCCAGCGCGGCACCCTGATCGCCGCCATCCGCGTCACCTCCCGGGCCTTCGCCCTCCTCGACGCTCCCGCCCAGTCCGCCAACGTGTCCGGTTGGGGCCGTGCCCTGGCCGCCCTCGCCCGCACCGGCTACATCAGCGCAGTCCAGGTCATCGAGCGCACCGTGCCCGACTCGGGCGACGCGCTGCAGCGCTACTGGGCCGAGCACGGCGACCCGGACACGCCGGTCGCCGGGCCCGTCTACCAGGAACTCCTCGCCGCAGCCGGTCCGACCGCCGCGCCGCACGAGGCGTACATCGCCATCGCCCTCGACCTCAAGGCCGCCCGCCGGCTGATCGGCGAGGCCGGCGGTGGGCTCACCGGCGCCTTCACTGTCCTGTCCCAGCTCACCCCCGGATTCGAGCAGTCCCTGCGCAACGCGGGCCTGGTCCCCTCCGGCTGGCTGACCGGCCGGGAGTTCGCCGCCGTGATCCGCAGCGCCTACGACCCCAAGTCCCTTGCCCCGATGGACCAGTGGTCCGACACCGGCCGCGCCGAGGCCGACCCCGCCGCCGCCGGACCGGTCGTCCTGGTCGAGGAGAGCGAGCGCATCACCAGCGACACGGCCTGCCACGCCGTCTACTGGATCGAGCAGTGGCCGCGCAGCGAGGTGAGCCACGGCTTCCTCCACAGCCTCGTCTTCTCCGCCGGGGTACGCCGCACCCTGTCTCTCCACTACGGGCCCGAAGACCTTGACGCCGCGCTCAAGGCCGTCCAGCGGCGCAAGGCGTCGATCGTCGCCGACGCGGCCGAGCGCGTCCGCAAGGGACAGGTGGACAGTGAGGCGGACTCCATGGAGTACGCCGACGCCAAGGAGCACGAACGCGAACTGATCAGCGGCCACGCCGACGTCGACTTCACCGGCCTCGTGGTCGTCGGCGCCGACACCCCCGAGGACCTGCGCCGCCAGTGCGCCACGATCGAGACCGCAGCGGCGAGCACCAGCCTGGACCTGCGCCTCCTGAAGTTCGAGCAGGCCGAGGCGTTCTCCCGCGCCGCCCTCCCGCTCGCCCGCCTGTGACGGGAGACCGCGTGCACCACCCTCCCGCCGACAGTCCCCGGCTGCTGCGGTTCGCCACCGCCGCCGTGGACGTCCACCACCACACCAGCGCACCGGACCAACTACCAGCGTCGCGCGCCGAGTTGGATGCGCTCCATGCGCACTGCACCGCGTTGTTCCGGCTCGTCGACACCTCCACCGCGACCACCCGGCCGCACCAGCCCGCCGAGGCCGACCAGCTCCACGCCGCCCGGATCCGTCTGTGGCAGACCGCGGACGCCCTCCACTCCGCCTACCATCGCGCCCCGCGCGCCGACGGCCGCGTGCCCACCCGCGAAGCCTGCGCACTGCGACTGCCCGAGGGCGCGCCCGACCTGGTCATCTGCCAGCGCCACACCCTCGCCTCCGCCCGGATGCGGCGCATCTCCACCCCTGCCGAACTGCGCGGCACCCCGGCCTCCTCCTCCCGCGCCTGACAGGAGAAACGTCCCTGCGCACCTCCTCCGCCTCCCCCCTGTTCACCCCCAGCCGATCCGACCGGGCCTCCCGGCGTCAGGCCCGCCGCGACCTCGCCGCCGCCCGTCGCACCGCCCGCGACAACTCCCGGCCGACGCGCACCCGCACCCGCCGCGAAGAGAACGAGGAGCTGCGACCGTTCTACCCGGCCGGCGGGCGCCCCGGCCCTGCCTCCCTGCGCGGCGGCAAGCTCAAGCTGCCTGCGCACCGGATGACCACCGCGACTGCCTCCGGGGCCTACCCGTTCCTGGCCGAGGGCGGCCTCGGAAGCTCCGGCGTCCTGATAGGCCGCGACGTCCATGCCGAGGCGTCGTTCGTTTTCGACCCGTTCGCTCTCTACGGCAAGGTCGAGAACTTCACGAATCCCAACTGCCTCATCGCGGGCGTCATCGGCCAGGGCAAGTCCGCGCTGGCGAAGTCGATCGCGCTGCGCTCTACCGCCTTCGGCTACCGCGTCTACGTGGCGTCCGACCCGAAGGGCGAGTGGACGAGCGTCGCGCAGGCCGTCGGCGGCACGACCATCGCGCTCGGCCCCGGACTGCCAGGTCGCCTCAACCCGCTGGATGCGACCGCCGCGCCGGAGGGCATCTCTGAGGAGGCGTGGGCCAGCGAGGTCCGCAAGCGGCGCCTGCTGCTCCTCGGCAGTCTCGCCCGGACCGTCCTGCGCCGCGACCTGCTGCCGATGGAGTACACCGGTCTCGATGTCGCGCTGGACACCGCTGTCCGGCAGACCGCTACTGCGGGCCGGGTTCCGCTGCTCGGCGACGTGGCCGCCGTCCTCGGCCAGCCCGACCTGCTGGACTCGGCGCTCGGCGACCCGTCCCGCCGCGTCGGCGAAGCCTCCCAGGACCTCTCCCACGCCTTCCGCCGTCTGATCACCGGCGACCTCGCCGGGATGTTCGACGCACCGTCCACCGCCGTCTTCGATCCGCGCAGTCCGATGCTGACCATCGACCTGTCCCGGCTCGGGTCCAGCGGCGACGACACGGCGCTGACGCTCGCCATGACCTGCGCGTCCGCGTGGATGGAGGCTGCACTCAGCGACCCCAACGGCGGCCGGCGCTGGGTGATCTACGACGAGGCGTGGCGCATCATGCGGCACGCAGCGCTCCTGGAGCGGATGCAGGCCCAGTGGAAGCTGTCCCGTGGCCTCGGCATCGCGAACATGCTGATCATTCACCGGCTCAGCGACTTGCTGTCGGCCGGCGACCAGGGCTCCCGCGCCCGCGCACTGGCCGAGGGCCTGATGACCGACTGCGCGACCCGCGTGATCTACCGGCAGGAGGCCGACCAGCTCGCCGCCACCGCCGGGCTGCTCGGCCTGACCGGAGTGGAGACCGCCGCGATCTCCCAGCTCGGCCGGGGGCGCGGCCTGTGGAAGGTGGCCGGTCGGTCGTTTATTGTTCAACATCTTCTTCACAAGGCCGAGCTGGAGCTGTTCGACACCGATGCCCGGATGCACGACCCGGGGCATCCGGCGTGAGTCCGGCGGCCGTCACCGTTGGGCACCGTCCGGACCTGGGCCTGCTGGTCGCCGGCGCTGCGGACCGCCGCAGTGCCCGGTGGCTGGAGCAGGCCGGGTTCGTCCGCGACGACGCGCTCGACCTTCACCGCCCGCGCCGCGACACCCCCGCTTCCGTCGCCGAGCGGCAGCTGCGGGATGCGATCCGGCTGCTCACCGCCGACGGGTACGGCGTCACCAGGGTATTCAGTGAGGCTGAGCAGCGCGCGCGAATCGAGAATCGGCCGTCGTGGGTCGGGGACGGCGGGGTGCGGACTGCGCTGGACAGGATTGCCTACAGGGACAAGCTCACCGCTGACATCTGCACCGGGCACCTCACGCTGCTGGCCTCCCACGATTCACCGCACGAGCGCCGCGAGTTGCTCGGCCTCTACGCCGCCACTGGGGAAGGGGTCATCTTCTACGGGGGCATGCGGTCGTACTACGAGGTCCACCGGCACGAGGACCTGGACTCGGCGCTGATGGCGTGGACGGCCTCCGGCTACGCCACCCAACCTCCCGTCGTCGGCCCTCGCAAGACCGCGGCCCTCAGCTCGTCGCCTTCACGACCGGCGCACGCCGCCTCTGCGGCGCCGCCCTCGGCCGATCCGGCGGCGCCGCCCGCCGCCCGGGTGCGCCCGCCCTGGCCTACCACCGGCCACATACCGCGCCCCTTCTGACCGACCCAGCTCTCAACTTCCTTTCACTGCTTGGAGATCCATGCCGAACACCCTGACCCGACTGGACGAACGCCTGGAGGCCGCCGCCGGCGACTCGCTCCCCTCTCTGGCCGCCAACGAGGCTCGCGCCGACGCCGCCACCGCCCGGCTCGTCGAGGCCCACCGCGCCCTGGTGGCGGCCGAGACCCGCGTCTCCTTCCTGCGCGTGAAGCTGATCAACGTCGCGGCGGCGCGCCGTCGGGTGGATGACGCTGTCCTCGATCAGCTCGACGCCCAGCTGGAGGCCCTGGAGACCGCTGCCGACCAGCGCGACCAGCTGGAGGCGGAGCTGCTGCTCCTGATCCAGGCCCGTGAGGAGGAGGCCGAGCAGGCCGCCGAGCGCGAGAAGGCTGCTGCGAACGCCCCGGCCCGGTCGGTCCTGGTCATCCAGGGTGCTCCCCGGCGCCGATGAACAAGTCGCACGTGGCCTTCGGCTGGGACTTCGACGCGGGCGAGTTCGCCGTTATCCGGGGTCAGCCCTCACAGGTCGCCGGGGAGATCCTCTACCAGGCCGGCTTCTGGTGCCGCGCACCCGAGGTCGAGGAGAACGGGTGGCGCCAGCGGCCCGGCGTCGAGGCGCACGACCAGATCCAGCATGCTGCCGACGCCCTGCGCGCCCTGATGAAGGCCGGCGTGCCGGTGGCGAACTGGCACAGGCCGGAGCAGCCCTCGCTGCAGGTTCTGCTCTATTACGAGTGGCTCCAGTCAGCCGTCCCGTTTCCCGACGCCGACCTGGCCGCCGTGACGGCTCGCAGTGTCGCGGAACTCGAGTTGGGCGCCGGGCTCGCGGATCCGCTCAGTCGGGAGATCGCGACCGACGTCCGGGACGGCCGGATCGTCGTCGAGGCGATCCAGAGGTTCGACGACGACCACTGGTGGCTTGCCCGGCTCAGCGAACAGCTCGACCAGCAAAGGCCGTTCGTGATGATCCGCTACAACTCGCGCGACCGGTACCTGTCCGGGACCGACCGCTGGAACCCCTCCTACGGAGACCTGCCGCGCAGGGACTTCCGCGCCCTCTACCAGCGCGACACCACCCTTCCCAACCCGGCCAGCCTGCGCGCCGCCGCCGCACTCCGGGCTCCGCGTGCGCGGATGAGCGCAGCTCCGTCCGTCGCGCCGCCGCGTGTGCCCCCGGAGTCGCCCGGGGCGCCCCGCAGCCGCTGAACCCTAAGCCCACGGAGCCAACTCGTGCACAAGGATGCCGAATCCACCCACCCCTCCCGCGTCACCTTCCGGCGGTTCCGGGAGGCCGGCGTCACCGCCACGACAGCCAGCCGGGACCAGGCGGTGCACCAGGCGCTCAAGGACGCCGGATTCGCACTCGGCCTCCCCGCAGCCCCCGAGCGCTACTCGCTCGCAACGCGGGACGCGGAGCAGCAGAACCGCGCCACCGACCGGGCCATCGCCGCGCTGGGCTTGCTCGGCGTCGAGATCGCCGTCCGCAACACCCCACCCGGCCGCGCGAACGCCGCGCGCACCGGGACCGGCCCCACCCGCGTCGTCGCAGCGCCCGCAGCCACGGCCGCCACCGACCAGGCGCCGGTCCGGACGTCGGCCCGCCGCTGAACCTCTCCCTGCCCAGCCTCCAACAGGAGTAGCGCATCAACCCCCACCACGTCGCCATCGCCCGCGATCCGCAGTACGGCATCGCCGCCTCCCTCGGCGCCGACAGCAACCCGGCTGCCCGCGAGGTCCTGCTCCGCGCCGGGTTCCGGCCGCTCGCCGACGGCCGCCTGACAATCGACGCCGCCCCCGACGAGCAGAACCTCTTCCTCCACGTACGGCAGACCGTCGCCTTCCTGCGCCACAGCGGAGTCCAGGTCGAGGCTGCCCCGGAGTTCGACTACACCCCCGCCAGCAAGCCCTCGCTGCCGAGCCCGGCCCAAGCTGCCGCCGGTGCGGACGCCGTCGTCCATGTCGGGCCGCCTGCACCGGCCCTGGCTCACGAGGTCGCCATCGGTCGACACCCGCAACTGGGCATTGTCGCCCGTATCCCCTTCGTCCAGCCGCACATGAGGCCGGCGCTCGCCGAGGCGGGGTTCGTGCGCACCTCCCCGACCTCCGACCTGTTCGCCCTCGACGAGCCGGAGCACGAAGGCGACCACCGTGCCACCCGCGCGGTCGCCCAGCTGCGCAACCAGGGTGTGCGTGTAGCGACCGACCTCGCTTTCGAGCCGCTCGGTGGCCCGTACGTGCCGACCGACCCCTTCACCACCAAGCTCATCGCCGCCATGGACCGCACCCCGCCCTCCCCAGCGCCGAGCCCGGTCCCAGAGCACACCGACCCGTTCGCCACCCGCCTCATCGCCCCCCAGGACCGGACTCCTCCCGCGCCCACGCACACTGCTGGCCAGGCCGACCCGTTCGGCACGGTCGTGCACGCCGGGCCCAGCGCCCACGACCGCGGTGCCGACGCACTGCTGCACGACCGCGTGGCGATGACCAACGAGGTCGCCGCGAGCCTGCGCTCCATCGATGCCCAGCTGCGCTCCGACCCTGCCGGTGTCGACCTCTCCCGCGTGGAAACCGTAATCGCCCAGGCGGACACCGTCCTGGCCGGCAACAGCCGGGACCTCGCTTCCGTCGCCGCCCGGCCAAGTCCGGCCAACCCTCGCGCCCGCGCCGCGCTCGCTACCGGCGGCCGGGTCCGCTCCACCGCCGCCCTCCACTCGCAGAGCGCCGCTTCCGCCGCAGCTGCCGTCCCCGCCGTCGACCCCCGCATCCAGTGGGCCGCCGGACACTCGAACTCCCGTTAAGGAACGCAAACTTGGCCGTCAAGAAGATATGGCCCGTAGAGCACTCCTGCGGCCACAGCGTCGACCACGACCTGTCGGAACGTCCCGCCGACAAGCGGGCTGGCTTCGCCCGCTGGCTGGCGGAACGTTCCTGCAAGGAGTGCTGGCTGGCCGAGCGTCAGTCGGACACCGCCTCCCGCGAAGCCTGGCTGGCCGAGCGTCGTGCCGCCGAGCAGCAGGCCGCCACCGAGTGGGCCGAGCAGTTCCGCATGCCCGCCCTGGACGGCCCGCCGAAGGCTGTGCCGTGGGGCGAGCGATGCCGCCACCAGCTGGTCACCGGCGCCTACCGGGTGCTCGTCGAGGAAGGCGGCATGGACGAGGCCGACTGGCAGGAGACCGAAGACCAGGTGCGCCTGCTCGACAAGGCCACCTGGTGGATCGACCAGCGCGACGCAGCCCCCGGCGACCTGCCCGAGCTGGTGGCCGCCGCCCACGATGCCCGCACCACCGAGAACCCGTACTGAGCCCCAAGGTGACCGTGTACCCGGTGATCTCCCGCTACTCCTCGGCTCAGGACCTGATCGCCGGCCTGGCCACGGCGGCAGCCAACCGGGGGCAGCCGTTGCGGCTGTTGGACGCCTGGCGGCCGGTTCCCGAACTCGCCGTGCTCAACCAGCACGAGTTCGTCGCGGAGCTGACCGCCCACCTCCCCCGGGCATCAAGTCCGGCCCAGACGGTGAGGTCCCGGGTGGTGTGGCAGTGCACACTGCGCACCGACCCGGACCGGGCCCCGGTCCCCGACCACCGGCTCGCCGAGGTCGCCCGGCGGATCCTGGCCGCCACCGGCATCGCCGCACCGGACGACCCCGCCGCCTGCCGCTGGGTCCTCATCCGCACCGACCCGCACGAGGCCCGCGTCGTGGCCCCGCTGGCGCGCGTCGACCAGAGCCTCGCCGAGACCTCGCGCGACCGCTCCCTTGCCCTGGCCGTGTGCCAGCTGGCCGAGCACGAGGACCGCAACCCCCGCTTCACGGCCGCCCGTTCGGCTCCAGCCTCGCGCGGCACCGTCGTCGCCGCACCGCGGGCCGCGGTCCCGCAGGCCGCGGCCCGCCCCATCCACCGTTCCCCGTAGGAGCCCCGTGCCCATCGACCCCACCGTCGCCCTTGTTGAGGCCGCGGTCGCCCGCGCCAGCGAAGCGCTACGGCAGATCGAGAAGCTCGCCCCCGAGCTGACCGCCGAGGACGCCGCCCACGTCGTTCAGTGGGTCGGGCTTCGACCCGGACCAGCTCACCGGCTCGCGGGCGCCATGACCGCTCTCGGCAACCAGCTCGGCGCCGAGCTGGGCGACCACCCCGAGGTCTGGGAGCCCGTCCTGGACGCGGGCGCCCGGTTCGCCGCCACCGGGTACCGCGCCGCAGCCCCCGTCGCCGATCTCCTCGACGGAGGCGCCCGCCACCGAGCGGCCACCACCGCCTCCCCGGCCATCCGGGTAGCTGGCCCCGGGCCGCAGGTCCAGGCCGCGCCCGCCGCCGTCCCGCACTCCCGCATCGTCGAACCTAACCACCGATGACCCGCCAGCCGTCGACAACTCCAGCTGTCCCCATGCTCGTCCAGCCCCGCTACTTGGCCGGGGCCGGCGATGGGAGCATCATCTTCGGCCTCCTCGTCAACCGCCACGCCTGGCCGCACCAGCGCGATGCCCGCACCGGAGCGCTGACGGCCACTAGCTGGTGCGGGCGGATCGAAGTCGCCGCCGAGCCCGCGATCTGGCACCTGTGGCGCGTCAGCGTTCGGCGTCACCCCACCGACCGCGCGCCGCTGTGGCAGGCCACGTTTTCCAAGGAGACGCCCGCAGAGATCTTGAGCGCCTTCGTCGGGGCCGAGCACACCCCTCGATGTCGCACCCTGCTACCTCACACTCGACCTCGTCATGGACTCCGCCCGCTACAGCCACCGCCTGCTCGGCCTGGACGACGACACCACCGGGCAGGTGTGGCAGAACCTCACCCGCGGGAGTGTGCCGGCCGTGCCCATCGCGGACCTGCGCTTCACTAACGAAGACCTCTACGCCGCAGCCGGCACCATCGCCGCCCACATGATCGCCACCACCGACGACCCCTCCGGAATCCTGGAGGGGTTCCACGGCGAACCGATCTCCAGCCGCGCCGACGAGGCGACCTCGCAGCGGTTCTGGGACCAGCACCCCGACCACATCGCACAGCCCGCCTACGACGAGATCTGCCGACGGTTCACAGCCGTCCACGACTCGTCGGGTGACCTCTTCGCGCCGGGTATGCCCCAGCCCCCTGTCCTGGTCTCCGCAGCTCCCGCCTACCTTGCTGGGCCAGGCCACAACACGGCCACCATCCCGGCGGCCCCGCTGCTGGCCGCCCGGTGGAGCCGCGTCGAGGTCCCGTCCGGTGACGTCTACCTCAGCCCATGCGGCCGGATCCGTACCACCGCCCTCCATTCGGCAGCCGGTACGAGCTGGAGCACGGCCTACACCGAGCGGGCAACCGGCGACCAGCTGTGGCACGTCACCGCCGACGTGCGGACCCCCGCCGAGATCACCGCCGCGATACACGAGGCACTCGCCGCCAGCCAGGCCACCGCACCGGCTGACCTGCGTTACCCAGCACTGTCCGGCGGCCTTGAGCCCCTGGCCGAGGCCGACTGGTTCATGGACAGCGTGCCGGGTCACATCGTCTGGACCGCGCCCGACGCTGAGATGGCCTCGGTCGGCCGCACTACCAGCGTGTCCGCGCTCGCCGAGGGCGCGAACCCCCACTGGCGGTTCAGCGGAGGCGACCTCCAACCCGGTGGCCAGGGCTGGTACATCGAGATGGCCGACCGCGTGCCCCGCCCGATGCTGACCGCCGTCGCCACCGCGCTCACCAACACCGATCCCGTGGCCCGGCTCGCCCGGCAGATCCCCCAGGAACACCGGGTGTACATGGACATCGTCCCCCTGGAGTGGCGGGCCGCCGCACCCGCCGGCGACCGCGCCGCCGCCGCCCGCCGACGCCCCTCGACGGCAAGACGGTCACGGCCAGTGGGCCTCTGCCCGCCGAGGCGTCCCGACCGCAGCTGCCCGCGCCCCGCCGGCGGACACCATGACCGGCACCTGGGGAAGGCTCGCCGCCGACCGCGTCGCCGAACTGCGCGCCACCGCCGAGCGCTACGGTGACCACCAGACCGCCGAGCTGTCCGACCTGGACCTGCTGAACGAGGCGTACGAGCGCGTCCTGCGCGAGCAGATCGACACCCGCGACGGGTACGACTGTGCCACCGGGCGCCGCGGTGTACACCGGCCTGGAGCTGGCCGAAGACCGCTACACCGGCCGGGACGGACCGGACGGCTCGAAGCCCGGCAGGGTAACGATCGCCGAAGCGTTCGCCGAGGTCGCCGCCGAGATGTGCGCGGAGGCCAGCCTCGACCCCCGCCGCTGGCAGCCGAGGATGGCTATTGACGTTGGCCCCAACAGGAAACCATCATCCAGGCGATGTCGGTGAACTCCGGTTGGTCCAGATGCTCGATGGCCCGGTTGATCTGTTGTTCGGTCATCAGCCCAGAGGTCATAAGGGCGGGGATTGCCTGGGAGAAGCACTGCCTCCAGTACGCGTCCTCCAGTTCGTCCCGGCCGCATGCCGACAGCTCGGCAGACATCTTGAGGTTCGTCAGTCTGGCTTCGGCCATGACTCTAGGGATGCGTCTTGCCCAGGAGTTGTCGGTGCCGTGTGTCTGGGCCAGCAGCTTCTCGCAGGCGAGGAGGAGGGCCGCGAAGTCGGGGTAGGGGGATGCTTGGGCCGGGAGGTAGGAGGGGTCCTCGATTACCAGCCACCCACCCGGCTTCAGCCAGCTTGACATGCGCTGCACCACTATTTCGGGATAGGGGAGATGGGTGAGCACCGCTCGTGCGTGGACGAGGTCGAGAGAGTTGGCGGGGAAGTCGGTCGTCGTGACGTCCTGTTGCGAGACAGCCAGATTGTCGGGCCGCGGCATGGATTCGAGGAATCGGGTGTCCAGGTCAGTAGCGGTGATTTGTCCCTCGGGGCAGCGATCCGCCAGCCACCGGGCGACGGAGCCGGTTCCCGCGCCGACGTCGACACACGTCCACGACCGGGTAAGGGGCAGGCGTTCGAGGATGCGGATGGTGCCGGGGTCGCACAGTTTCTCCAGGAGGAGCAGTCGCTCGTGTTCCCCGGCCGTACTGTGGCCCAGCAGCCCCTTCGCGTAGGAGTCGTTCACTGCCTCACCGCCATGGGGCGGGGCAGGGGGATGCGTAGCCTGTTCGCCGACACGGCTGCCTCCGTTGCTCGCCGACGCTGGCCTTCATGCCTGCTGGCCGATGTCAGTCATGGGGCTGGCCCACTCCTGCATGAGTGCGACCAGGCGGCCGCAGTAGGACCGCTCTGCCTTGAGGTACTGCCTGTCCTCGGCGCCGAAGGACCAGGCGATGGCGTTCATTTCCTCGTCGTCGCGCGACGGTGCAGCGCGGAAGAACTGCTCCAGCCGGTCTCCGATGGTGGGGAACCGGCCGACGGGGAGTTTGAGGGCGTAGATGCCGATGCGCTCGATCTTGCCTGTTGCGGCCGTCATGGTGACGGAGAGGGTGTAGCCCGAGGGGGCGGTGAATTCCCGCATGTCCTCCAGCACGGCGGCGGCCGGCAACTCGGCGCCGGTGAGGCTTAGGAAGTTCCGCGCCTGCGCTGGCGAGAAGCCCTCGGTGGTGCGGAAGTACAGGTTCACCGTCTGGTGTTGGTAGTCGACGGCTGCATGCCGTACCCAGGTCAGGCCCAGCCTGTCGAAGGTGGCCTCGTGGCGGCGGATTCCCTCGGGCACTGTGGGGACCGCGAGGAGGTCGGTGACGGGTCGCATGCCCCCCAGGAACACCCACGTCTTCACGAGCCCGGCGGCAGCGTCGAAGTCGCACAACTCGGCGGAGTCCGCGTACAGCCCGCTCCATGTCTCGATCAGCTGGGTCACGGGATCGGTGGCGTTCAGGAGACCCGCCCTTGTCGCGATGGCGACGGTGTCGGTGGACCGGCGCTCGTAGAAGCGGTAGTTGAGGGCGCCGGAGGGTTTGCTGGTGGTGCGCCACAGGACTGCTCCGTTGTGGAATCCGGCGGCGAAGGTGTCGAGCATGCGGCTGGTTGTGTCCGAACAGTAGTCAGCCCCGATGGCAGAGGCTGTCGCTTGGATGTCGGCGAGGAACTGGTCGGATGAGAACTGGAACGATCCAGGCATGTTTCCTCCACTGCGGTGAGTCGATCTTCCTCGCTCAGCGCGACAGACCACCGAATGGTCCGGGCCCGGTTGCGAACGCGTGCTTCTGTGTGGGTGCGTGCCCCGCGCAGGAGGTCTCTCGCGGAGACGCTCAAGCGTGCGGCTCCGTGCCGGGGGCCGTGGTTCACAAGAAGAGGTGGCGGTCCAGAGCGTCGGAGAACTCGCCCGCGCAGGTCACTTCCAGGCGTCCGCGGAGCGGGTGTCGGAAGTACAGGACGGTACGCCCGCCGGCTCCTCGGTCCTCGTGCGGGTTGTAGCCACCGCCGTCGGGCACCATGCCGAGCCTCCCCACCATCAGGTGGGCCAGGCGGTCCAGGGTCTCTGGGGCGGGGGTCCGGACGAGCAGTGCCAGGTGGCGCTCGTTGCCTTCGCGCCTTTCGCGCGCGGCCACGATGTCGACGAGCCGAGTGGTGGGCAGGCAGAACACTTCCAGGTTGGGGTGCCTGTCCTTTCGCGCGTGGAGGATCCAGACATCCAGGTCCTCCACGCGCAGGGGGTAGCGGGCGGCGAGGCGGCCGCGGACTACGACGCTGGGGACTGCTGGAGCGCAGGCCCAGCCCCACGCGGTCAAGCAATCGCGGACCTCGTCGACTGTGCGGGGGAAGACGAGCGTGGCCACGTGGTCGAAGGCGCAGTGAATCGCCAGTTCCGCCACGGCATCCGGATCGGTGCCAGGGCTGTCCAGCTGTTGGAGTAGCACGTCCCTCCCGCCGCGCGCCGCCTGCTGCACGAGCCGCTCCAGTTCCGCGCTGTCCGCCGCGTTCAGCGCGCCGCCGCGAACCGTCGTCACCGTCGCGCTCGATACTTGCGACTCATTTCATCGCCGCTTCGATGATGGCGATGTCCTGTTCCGTCGTTCCGCCGCTGACTCCGACGCCAGCGATGACCTTGCCATCGTCCGTGAGCGGCACGCCGCCGCCCATCGCGGTGTAGCGACCGCCGGCGATGGTCAGGAGTGGATAGAGATCCGCGCCGGGTTGGACGAGGGGGACGAGGTCGGCGGTACGGATGCCGACGAGCGCCGACGTGTAGGCCTTCCGCTCTGAGATTTCAAGCGCGAATACGGGCGCTCCGGGCATGCGGTGGACGAGCACAACGTTGCCGTGGACGTCGATGACGGTTACCGCGACGGGTACGTTCTGCTTCACCGATTCAGACTGGACGCGGTCGGCGATTGCCTTCGCGGTGGTGAGCAGGTCCATGGTGTGGTGCTTCCTTTCAGAGTGCGAGATAGGCGTTGGATTCAGCGCTCGCCCTTGGGGCCGAGCTGTCCCACAGAGAATCCGAGTCGATCTTCGGTGTCGCCGGGCTTCTGGAGTCCTTGCGCCAGTAGGCTTTTGACTCGGTCCTGTGCCGCTGGGCGCTTGACGGAGGCCATGCAGGCATCCCAGCCCGCTCTGATTTCGACGTCGGGCGGCAGGCTGGCCTCGTTCACGAGGCGCTTGGTGTTGGCGATCGCCCACTTGTCGAACGAGGCGATCCGGGTGGCCAGTGCGTCGACGAAGCCGTCCAGTTCGGCATCCGGCAGCGCACGGTTCACGTAGCCGAAGAGTTCGGCATCGGCGGCTGGGATGTCGTCCGCGCCCAGGAGTACTTCGAGGGCGCGTGCCCGCCCCATGACCCGCGGCAGTCGGGCCATTGGCCCTCCACCGGGGACGACGCCGGCGCCCACCTCGAAGTGTGAGAAGAGTGCTTTCTCGCGGCTCGCGAAGCTCATGTCGCAAGCGAGCAGGAGCTCACTGCCGTTTCCGGTGGCCCGCCCCCGGATCAGCGCGATCGAAACGAACGGGGCACGCGTCAGGCGCACCAGGACATCCGGCCACGCCTCCAGGCCGGTCGGGCCCTGCGGAATGCTGGTCAGATCGTCGAAGTTCGCGAGGAAGTCGGAGTGGTTCAGGAACACGCCGTCAACGGCACTTTCGAAGACGACCACCTTCACTCGGTTGTCGTTCTCCAGCGCCGTAACGACCTCTCGGATCTGCAGGACGAATTCCGGGCCCATGAGATTGAGCGGCGGGTTGTCGAGCGCCACGCGAAAGTAGGAATCGGTGACTCGGTTGAGCCTGACTTGCGCGGCCTCGGTTGCTGGGGCCCCGTCAGTGGTACTCATGATGATCTCCGAGAAGTGATGTTGACTTGATGGGGTTGTTCCTTCTCGCCGGGGACATCGCGCCGGCTCTGTTGAGGCACGCGGGTTGCCGATCGTGCGGGCGCGGAATTCGCTGCGGCGCGGTCATCGGTGCGAACCAGGCCGGTGTGCGCGCTCGTGTCGTCGAGCCTTGCGCTTGGACACCGCGTGTTGTCATGCAACTGCGTTGGGCGCAAAGGGGCGGGCTTTCAGCGCGCCTGGCGCAGGAAGTCCACGACCAGATCGGTCGTGGTCTGGGGCTGCTCTTCGGTGATCCAGTGTCCGCAGTCCGGGATGATCGCATGTTCGACGTTGTCGGCGACACACCTGAGTACATCGCCGATTCCGGGGCCGAAGGTGGCTTCTCCGCCGAAGGCCAGGACTGGCATCTGGAGTTTGCCCTGCGCGAGGAACTTCGCGTTGTCGGCCGCGTCCTGGGTGAACGCCAGGAACTGGGCGAAGCTCGCTCGCATGGCGCCGGGCTGCGCGTAGAGCGCCGCATAGTGCTCGCGCTTCGCTTCGTCGAACCGCTCTGGGACCGCGGAGAGTTCGTTCCAGAAGCGGTCGAGGTAGATGCGCTCGCGCCCGGCGACCAGGCGCTCCATGTCGTGACCGCCGAAGCCGAAGTGCCACATGGTCGGGTCCTGCGTGATCTGGTCCCAGGGGCCGATGCCGGGCAGCGGCGCGTCGATCGCCACCCATCGGCTCACGCGCTCGGGGTGCGTGGCGACAGACGCGAAGCCGACCATGATGCCGATGTCGTGCGTCACGAGTTCGATCGTCCGCACGCCCAACGCGTCCAGGACGCCCCACACGTCGGCTGCCTGGTTCTTCTTGGTGTAGCCGCCGTCAGGCTTCGACGAGAGTCCCAGCCCGCGCAGGTCGGGCGCGATCACCGTGTGGTCTTCGATGAGTGTGCTCGCCAGATGACCCCACATGTCGCCGGTCGTGCCGAAGCCGTGCAGCATGACGACCGCCGGGCCCTGTCCGCCGACGCGTACGTGGATCGTGGCGCCGTTGGTCTCGATCTCACGCGTTTGCATACCGGCCGGGAAGGGGTGAATGCCGTCCTGATGCCTGTTGTCGCTCATCGTTGTGCTCCGGATTGTGAGAGAACGTGTCTCCGGCCGCGACGTCGGTCGGGGGCAAATCAGCAGACGCCGTGCGGGTCAACACCACTTGGGGACGCAAGTCCAGCGGGAACCTGCAAGGGTTTCGATCACCGCAGGCGCTGTCATCGGTGTCGGGTGCACCGTCGTCGTCAGGATTTCGGGAGGGGTAATCCTGGTGAACTCCGTCCCGCATTGGCCCGACCAGCACGTACCGGATCGCGGCACGGTCAGCTGGCCGGCGGCGGGGAGACATAGGGGAAGTAGTCCAGGAGCGGCACCGGCTTGAGCCCGGAGGAGAAGTCCTGGTTCACGATCATCTTGATGATGTTGGACCCGATGTCCTCGGACAGGCCCTTGCCGTTGTGAAGGCCGTGCCAGGGGTTCCAGTCGGCCTCGGTGCCGGGGGTGAACCGGATGACGTTCGGGAGAAGGGTGTCTGCCGCCCACGCGCCGTAGGCCCGTGCGGTGGGGTAGTGGTGGGGGTGGTTGCCGTAGGTGTTGCCGGCTTGGACGACTGCCGCGATGTTGTCCCTGACCTGGCCCCAGATTCCCGAGGCCGGATCGGTTGCCGGGTCGGCGGGCCGGCCCACGAGGTCGTCGGTGGGGACGGTGGCGTTGTAGTCCACGTGCGCCGAGCCGTTGGCGAAGTCGAAGAAGGTGGTCATGTTGGGCTCTGCGGCGCGCTGGACCTGGACCCAGATGTTGTGCCCGGTGTCGAAGTACGCGGTGGTCGCCCAGAAGTGAAACCGGTCGCTGCCGGTGATCTCGACGGGCAGTTCGAGAACGTAGGACCGGACGGTGGTGCCGGCGAAGAAGTCACTGGGGGGACCGGCCGCGGCGAAGTCCGGGAAGGTGCCGTCCTTCAGCGCGGTCGTCGTGGCGATGGGGTAGGGCACGAAGTTGACGAACGGGTCCGTGCGCTGCCCGGCGAACAGCCTGATGCCGTTCAGGCATTCGACGACCTGCCCGACGGGAGCATTGGGGGGTGTGATGATGGTGCCCGAGGCGCTGCGGTCCGTGGCAGCCTTGCCGGTCAGCTGCTCGACTTGCACGTACTGCGTGCCGTCGGGGCCGATCGGGAAGGTGGCGCGGAAGGTAATGTCCTCGACGTAGTCGCCGTCCGTGTCGATCTTGAGCTCGTAGTAGCCTGCGGGGTTCCAGGGCTCGCCTTTCAGCGGCGAGGTGTTGACCCCGATCACCGTGCGCGGGTCGTCGTTGCCGCAGGCTCCGGCGAAGCAGTAGGCGTCAGTGATGTCCAGCGTTTCATCGGCGGGGTAGTCAAGGTGATGAGACATTGCGCGCCTCCTAGAGGGTCGAGGTGTTGCGGGAGTACGGATTGAAGGAGAACGGCTGCAGGGCGAGCGTGTAGAGGCGGTCGCGGTACAGGGCCTCGGTCATGGCGCCGAACTCGCCGTGGAGCGACAGGAAGGGGAACTTGCCGGCGTCCCAGGTCACGCGGTCGGCCCTGCCGTTGGCGTGGATGAGTTCGTACCAGCCCTCGGTGAAGCCGCTCAGGATCGCGGTGCGGGTGGGTGCGCCGCGCTCGGGGACGGTCGACGCGTCGACCATGGTGCCGTCGGCCGCTGTCATGCGCGGCCAGGCGGACTCGGCCGAGGTCAGATGCGGTCGGCGGTAGTAGTCCTGGATGGACGCGGCTTTGATGCCCGCCGGCAACACCAGGCGGGTTCCCGCAGCCAGCAGCGGGGCGTGGTATCTGCGCTCCGTTCCGCGCAGCAAGTCGCCGGTAGCCGTCGGGGCGCTGCCCGGCTGCGGCGCCGTGACGGCCGCAGCAGAGGTGGCCGACCCGACGCTGTACAGGACAGGCAAGACGGCAAGCCCACCCAGGAAACCGCGCCGACCCAGCGCTCCTGGACTCACACCCTCCACGCGCTGGAGCTGCGCATGCTCTTGTCTACCTCTGACGACGTTCACTTACGTTCCTCTCGTGCGGTGGTCGGACGACGCCGGCGGCTGCCCGTGGGCGTCACGAAGGAGAAGATATTCGACCGGTCGTCTACTTAGGTCCCGACACACCGGCGAGCCTGCCGATCGGGGCATCGGCCGCTTCCTGCAGGGTGGTTGAAGGTTCTCGCCGGTGCACCGGCAGGTTCAACGCTCCCCCCGCCATCGCGCTGTCGCCACGATCCGCTTCCTTCCACCTGATAGACGCAGACTTCTACCGCAGCTCACGGCCCCCTGTGGCTTGTCCGGATGCAGACAAGAATCCTGCTATCGAGTGACGGCACCTCAGGCCGGCGCTGCCGCAGGTACTGCGTGGCGGGCTTGCGGGGTTGCATGTCGGCACCGCCGACCGGCTGCGGCGGGATGCAGAGGTCGCGGGCCGTGGGCAGCCGGTTCGAGCGCGTATGGGAGCCTGCCCCATTGGACGCTTCGGGGACCTCGCCGCTGGCCAGGCCCCAGGCCTGGGTCCGGGTCCGGGGTGCAAGACCTCCCGGGGGAACGCTCCGTTGTCGACGAGCCGGCC
Source organism: Streptacidiphilus sp. MAP12-33 (assembly GCF_041261265.1). Taxonomy (NCBI): domain Bacteria; kingdom Bacillati; phylum Actinomycetota; class Actinomycetes; order Kitasatosporales; family Streptomycetaceae; genus Streptacidiphilus; species Streptacidiphilus sp. MAP12-33. The sequence goes on along the minus strand of NZ_JBGCCA010000033.1, from coordinate 66,970 downwards.
CGGCATCGGCTCGCCCGGCTGGCGCCGGAAAGACGACGTGCGGCGCCTGCAGGATGGGAACCCTGCCGGGGTGGTGCTTCTCAGAACTTCTCTGGGCGCGTCAGTGCGAACAGCAGGCAGAGGACCAGCGGTACCGCGGTGACGAGTCCGACGCCGTCAGCCTGCGTGCGCGGCTGCTTGCGGGACGCGAGCGCCGAGCAGGGCCAGGCAGTTGCTCCACAGCGTTCCCAGGCGCTGGGGATTGTTGTAGAGCTTGGCGAACATGACCTGGCCCTCCAACTGCGCGACCACCGAGTAGGCGGCCTCGCGGACATCGACGACCGCGACCTCGCCCCGCTGCTGGGCCTCGGTGACGACCTGCTCCACCATGTCGACCTGATCCTCGAAGATCTTCTGCAGACGTAGGCGGATGGGCTCGGTCTGGTTGCTCAGCTCCAGGGTCAGGTTGCCGAACAGGCATCCCGAAACCGTGCCGCAGCTCTGCTGCCCGGCCCGCTGACCGGCCTCGGTCTCCGCGAACAGCCGCCGCAGGCGTTGCAAGGGCTCGGCGTCGCTGCGCAGGATGCGTTTCCAGTCGCCGTGCTCGCCGACCCAGTGCTCGTCGATGACCGCCAGCGCGAGTGCTTCCTTCGACTCGAAGAAGTAGTAGAAGCTGCCCTTGGGCACGTCGGCGGCCTTGCAGATTTCCGCCACGCCCAGCCCCGAGTAGCCGCGCAGTTCGATCAGCTCGTGCGCGGCATCCAGGATCTTCTCCCTGGCGTCACTGGTCCGTCCCATGACGTAAGTCTACGACCGGTCGTCTATCTTATAGTAGACCGGTCGGCTACTACGGTGATGGAGGACGTGGACGCGATGAATCAGTCGAAGCACGAAGTGGGTGTTGTGCACGAGGTCGTGGAGCGCTGGACGGCGGCGTTCAACAGCCGTGATCTGAAGGGCATGGCTGCGCTGTTCGCCCCCGACGCGCTGTTCCAGGGCTTCGGGCCGGAGCCTCTGGTCGGCCGCGACGCGGTGGCCGAGTACTACGGTGCCGTCCCCAACTACCGCCGCGCCGAGGACGTCAGCGTGCTGCACGCGTGGGCGATCGGCCAGGAGGCGGCGGGCGGATTCGTGGACGTCACCTTCCGCGACCCGGCGGACTGGGAGGCGCGGGTGTATCTCTCCCTGGTCCTGCAGCGCACTGGTGATCGCTGGGAGATCCGTCAGTACCACGTCTCCCGGGTCAGCAACGAGCACTGACCCCGGCGACCGGCCTCGGTTGCCGGCCGTCCGGTCGGCAACCGGGGCGGCCGGAACGCGTCGTACAGCCGTCCCTGCCCCGGGACGAATATCACCCAGGAGCGGCTGTCTGCTCCGTTGTTGGCGCCGCACGATAGTGCGGCGCCAATGCGTGGTGTTCACTGGACGACGATGTCGACGGGGATGTTTCCGTGCGTCGCCTTGGAGTAGGGGCACGCGGCGTGGGCGAGTTTGACCAGCTTTCGGCCCGTGGAGTTCTGCAGGTGTTCGGGCAGCTCGACACGCAGGACGGCTGAGAGAGCCAGGCCGGTGGCGTTTTCGTCGTGGCCGATGCTGATTTCGGCGGTCACCGACACGTCGCCGGTGTCGAGGTTCCGCTCGCGCCCGACGACGCCGAGGGTGCTGGAGTAGCAGGCGGCGTAGCCGGCAGCGAACAGCTGCTCGGGGTTGGTGCCCGCGCCGTCACCGCCGAGCGCGGGCGGGAAGGCGAGTTTGAGGTCGAGCTGACCGTCGGAGCTGACTGCACGTCCCTTGCGGCCGTTGGCGGTGGCTACCGCGGTGTAGATGGCGTCCATGGATGGACTGCTCCTTGTGGTTGTGGCGTGGATGGTGGTCGCGGTCGCGGCCGATGAACGCTGCCCAGCGGTCCTGTGCCTTCCTGGTCTTGGACCGGATCGAGCACGTCAGCGCTGGCGACGCTGAGGTGGGACAGGTCGTTCGCCGATGCCGCGGGAGGCGACTGGTCAGGCCGGGGTCTCAGCGGTGGCGATCAGGACTGCGCGGCCGAGGATGTGGCTGGCCATCGTGAAGCCCAGGAAGGCCGGGGTGGCGTCGGCCGGCACTCCGATGGAGGCCGTGTCCAGGGCGTGCACCACGATGAAGTAGCGGTGGCGACCGTGCCCGGCCGGCGGGGCGGCACCGATGTACCGGGCTGCACGGGCGTCGTTGGGCAGCTGGAAGGCTCCTTCGGGCAGCCCTGATCCGGTGTCGTCGCCGGCGCCCTCGGGCAGCTCGGTGACGGTGGCGGGGATGTCGGCCAGCGCCCAGTGCCAGAACCCGGACCCGGTTGGGGCGTCGGGGTCGTAGACGGTGACGGCGTAGCTCTTGGTGCCCGCCGGGGCGCCGCTCCAGGACAGCTGCGGGGAGGCGTCCTTGCCGCCGGGGACACCGAGGATGCCGGAGAGCTGGGCGGGCGACCAGGCGGCACCGTCGGCGACGGTGGTGCTGGAAACGGTGAAGGAGTCCGCCTCGGGGAGGCGGGCAAAGGGGTCGTTGGCACTCATCGCGTCGGTCCTTTCGAAGTGTGCTGGAGTCTGCGGGCGCTGTTCGGGGATGGGGGCGGCTAGGCGAAGATCGGCCCGACCGTGCGGGTCCGCTTGATCTCGTAGAAGCCGGGTGTGGAGGCGACAGCCAGGACGCCGTCCCACAGGCGGGCGGCCTGCTCGCCAGTGGGGGTAGGTGTGAGGACCGGCCCGAAGAAGGCGATCTTGCTGCTGGCGGGATCGGGGCCGGGGACGGCGATGATGGGGCTGCCGACCTCCTGGCCGACCAGCTCGATTCCTTCGCGGTGCGAGCGGCGCAGGGCCGGATCGTGGGCGTCGGTGTCGCCGGCATCGACGAGGTGCTCGGGCAGTCCCGCCTCGCGCAGGGCGGCCTCGATCGTGGCGCGGGTCTTGGGCTGGCCCTGGGAGAAGTAGCGGGTGCCCAGCGCGGTGTAGAGGGGCTCCAGGACGCCGGGGCCGAAGCCCTCCTGCGCGGCGATCAGGACCCTGACCGGTGCCCAGGCCTGGCCCATCAGTTCGCGGTTGGCCGGCGGCAGCTGGTCCAGGCGTGCCTCGTTGAGGACGGCCAGGCTCATGACGTGCCAGGTGATCTCGACCGGCCGGGTCTTTCGGACCTCCAGCATCCAGCGGGAGGTCAGCCAGGTCCACGGGCACACCGGGTCGAACCAGAAATCGACCGCGGTAGGGGTGGGGGAATCGCTCATCGGGGTCTCCAGACAACGGCCGCGGCCGGGGCGCGCGGCAACGGATGGGTCACGCGGCTGCGGGGTAGCCGGTGGAGGCTGTCAGGTCCGACCAGGCGGCGATGTCGTCGTCCAGGCGCTGTCGGCCGGTTTCGATCAGGCGCAGGGCGTCGGTGCCCAGCACCAGGTGGACCGGCGGCTTGTCGGCGTCCAGCACCGCGAGCAGGGCCTTGGCGGCGCGGTGGGGGTCTCCGGGCTGGTGGCCGTCCTTGGCCCGGCGGGCGGTACGGATCGGGTCGAAGACGGCGTCGTAGTCGCCGATGGTCCGCGGCACCCGGGTCATCGAGCGTCCGGCCCAGTCGGTGCGGAACGCGCCCAGGGCCAGGGAGGTGACGTGGATGCCGAGGTGAGCGACCTCCTGGGCCAGGGACGCTGAGATGCCCTCCACGGCGAACTTGCTGGCGCCGTAGAACGCGACGCCGGGCAGCGCGGTCAGCCCGGCCATGGAGGACACGGTGACGATGTGTCCGCTGCGCCGCTGTCGCATGGACGGCAGGACCGCCTTGATCGCGGCCACCGTCCCGAACACGTTGACGTCGAACTGGCGGCGCAGGTCGTCCATCGAGGATTCCTCGACGGTGCCCTCCACGCCGTAACCGGCGTTGCTGATCAGGACGTCGATCGGGCCGATGCGGGTCTGGACGTCCTCGACCACGGCGACAACGGCCGCGTCGTCGGTGACCTCCAGCAGCCAGCCGGTGGCGCGGCCCGGTGCCATGGCTTCGAACTCGGCGATCTGGTCGCGGTTGCGGACGGTGCCGGCGACCAGGTGCCCGGCAGCCAGGGCCTCCTGGGCGAACGCGCGGCCCAGTCCGCTACTGACTCCGGTGATCAGAAATGTCTTGCTCATCGGGAACTCCTTGGTCGCGGGGATGTCGTGGACGTGCTGGCCGCGGGCTAGGGCCCGGTCAGTGGCCGGCGCTCTGTCCGCCGTCGACGTGGAGGATCTCGCCGGTGACGAAGGAGGCGCCTTCCAGGTAGATCACGGCCTCGGTGACATCGCCGACCTCGCCCATCCGGCCCAGAGGGTGCATCGCGGCCAACGTCTCGTGGTAGGCCTCGGGGTGCATCGGGGTCTTGACGATGCCGAGCGCGACCGCGTTGCTGCGGATACCGCGGCCGGCGTACTCGATGGCCAGCGCCTTGGTCGCGGACTGCAGCCCGCCCTTGGTCAGCGAGGCCAGCACCGAGGTGACGTCCGAACTGGCGTGGTCGACCAGGCTGGTGGTGATCTGGACGACGTGGCCGGTGCCCTGCGCGAGCATCTGCTCGACGGCGAGCTGGGTGATGCGGAAGAACCCGGTCAGGTTGACGCCGTTCACCGCCTCGTAGTCCGCCGACGTGTACTCGGTGAACGGCTTGGCGATGAACACCCCCGCGTTGTTGACCAAGGTGTCGATGCGGCCGAACCGCTCGATGCCCGCAGCGATCACGCGCTCGGCGGTGGCCGGGTCGGCAATGTCGCCCTGGACGGCGAGCACCTCCGGGTCCGCCGACGGCGCGATGGTGCGCGAGGTGGCGACCACGCCGTAGCCCAGCTTGCGGTACGCGTCGACCAGGCCTGCGCCGATGCCCTGCGATGCGCCGGTGATGACAGCGACCTTCTGTCCGGCAGTAGTCATGATGACCTTCTCTGTGGGAGGTGCGGTGACTCGACCGAATCAAATAGTTGACCGGTCGGCTAGCTGACGTATTTGACGCTAGACGGCCCCCTCTGGCGGTGTCAAAGACCCCTGCGAAGCCGCACACCACCTGTGACCTGCGGTGGGAGCCTGTACCTATCAGGTTGGAGGAGAGTGGTCGTGGCGGGCACAGCCGGAGCAGGCACACGGTTGGTTGACGGAGCACCGGATCAAGGGCCCCGGCGCACGACACGAGACGGAGAGCAGACCATGCAGGAGTTCCTGGTCGAGATCACCACGACGATCCCCGAGGGCACCGAGCAGGCCGAGGTCGACAGCCGCCGGGCCGCCGAGGCGGTCCGGGCCGGGGAACTCGCGGCCACAGGGCATCTGTTCCGACTGTGGCGCCCGGTCGGCGAGACGCGCAGCCTGGGAATCTGGCGCGCGGACGACGAGACCGCCCTGCACGAGAAGGTGCTGGGCACCCTCCCGCTGCGGTCCTGGATGACGCTGAAGGTCACCGCGCTGCAGTCGCACCCCAATGACCCGGGCAAGGACGACGCCGCCCGGTGACAGACCGCGCCCCGCGGCGTTCGGCCTCGGTGACCTGGCGGGGGCTGTTCTCATTCCTCGCGACTAACCCGGTCGCGAATGGCGTCGCCCCCGCCGACAGCCGGCCTGCGGTCTTGCGGATGTACGTCATCCCGGCCGCCGCGGCGCTGGCGGCCGGCATGGGGGTAGGGCGCTTCGCATACACCCCGATCCTTCCCCTGATGCACGCCCAAGCGGGCTTGACCACATCCGCGGGCGCGCGCCTGGCCAGCGCGAACTACATCGGCTACCTGGTCGGCGCCCTCGGCGGCATTGCGTTGCCCGCGCTGGCCCGCTCGCGCGTGGTGCTGCGCGCCTCGCTGGTGGTGCTGGTCATGACGCTGGCCGCGATGCCGGCTACTCACGCGGTGCTCGCGTGGGAGGCGCTGCGTCTGCTCGCGGGCGTCGCCAGCGCGTTGGTGTTCGTCGTCGCTGTCAGCGCCCTGCTGAGCAACCTGCGCGGACACCCGCCGTCCCTGCCCGGATGGGGGTTCGGCGGTGTCGGTGCGGGCATCGCCCTGTCCGGACTGCTGGTTCTGGCGCTGAGGGCCGTCGGCGACTGGCGAGCCGCGTGGTGGGGCACGGCCGCGCTGGCCGCGGTGCTCAGTATCGGCGCGTGGGGGCTGCGTCCGGAACCAGCCCGCCCGCCGGACGTCGCCCTGCCCGTCACAGACCGGACGCCCGCATTCGGGACACGGCGCCGGTTCGGGATGCTGTTCCTCAGCTACAGCCTCGAAGGCGTCGGTTACATCATCGCCGGCACCTTCCTGGTAGCAGCGATCGAGCAGACGTCGCCGGGCTGGTTCGGCAGCGGCGCGTGGGTGCTGGTCGGGCTGGCCGCAGTGCCCTCCCCGGCACTGTGGGCATGGTTGGGCCGGCGCTGGTCCGGTCCCGATCTGCTGTTCGTCGCGCTGGTGGTCCAGGCTGTCGGCATCGCCTTGCCGGCCCTGCTCGACGGCGTGGCGGCAGCTGTCCTGTCTGCCGCCCTGTTCGGTGCGACGTTCCTGGGCGTGAGCACGATCGCACTTGGACTCGGAGCGCACCTGCAGTTCCCGCGCTCGGTCGCGCTGCTGACCGCGGGCTACTCCGTCGGCCAGATCCTCGGCCCGCTCGCCGCCGCCCCGCTACTGCACCACGGCTACCACCAGGCGCTGCTGCTGGCCTCAGCCGTGGTCCTTGCCTCAGCCGCGACCGCTGCCGCACTGCGGATCGGCAACCCGCACCAGCCGACGACCCCGTAAATCAAGCCGTCCATGCCCGCACCAGCCGGTATGCCCGGCGACCAGGATCGGCTCCTGTCCCGTGGTGAGCCGGGCCTTCCAGTCCATCTAGCATTGAGCAGGTGGAGTTGCGTCAGCTGCAGTACTTCGTGGTAGTCGCCGAGGAGCTCAACTTCCGGCGAGCCGCAGACCGGCTGTTCATCGCCGGTCCGTCACTGTCCCAGCAGATCAAAGCCCTGGAACACGACCTGGGAGTACGGCTGTTCGACCGCGATCGCCGCTCGGTGACCCTCACCCCCGCCGGCGCCGCACTGCTCCCGCATACCCGCTCGCTGCTGGAGCGAGCCGAGGACCTGCGCAGCCGGGCCGCGCGGATCTCGGGCTCGGAACCGGTCCGACTCGGCTACGTCAACTGGCTCCCCCCGGACCTGAACGCGCGCGCCTCGGCCGTCGCGAGGCTGCACGTCGACGCCTGGGTCGCCCCGTCCCACACCCAGGCGGCCCGGGTCGCCGACGGCAGCCTGGACCTGGCTGTGTGCTGGATCGACGTCCAAGGCCTCGAACGCCATAACCTGAACGCCCGGCTGCTGGGCGCCGACCGGCTTTACGCGGTCACCGCCGGGCCGGATCCGGCGCCGGTTCGGGCCGGGGACACCGCCGTCCTCCTGGACGACGACACCACCTCCTGGCAATCGTGGAACGTCTACGCCCAGCAGATCGCCGACGACACCGGCGCCCAGGCCGAACACATCTTGGACGGCGGCATCACCGGGCCCGCCTTCTTCGACCACGTACGCCGCTCGCGCCGACCCATCATCAACTCGCCCAAGGGCCAGACCACGCCGCTGCCTCCGGACCTGATCCAGCGCCCGGTCATCGACCCGAAGATCTACTGGACCTGGTCCCTAGTCTGGCGCCGCAACGAAGTCCGCTCCGCCGTCCTGACCACAGTCGACGCCCTTACCCAGGGCACTACCGACACCGGCATCCACGCCCCGGATGCCTGGCTGCCCGCCACCGACCCGCACAGAGTTTAGACACCCGAGTGGATCACAGCCCGGCCCACACTCGTAGACTTCCGCGAAAGCGGACTGCATCCATCTCTCGCCAAGACGATGAACCCCCGCCGGGTCCATGGGACCGACCGAGGGCGGGATCGTGCATGCCTGTGCGTGTCAGGGCTCAGTCTCGCTCTGGGGCAGCCCGCGCTCGTCCGACCAGGTATGAAGTTGCCCGTGGTGGCCAGCGTAGGTCCTAGAAGCGGCTTCTCAAATGATGACCAGTGGGACCGTCCACGCGGTCCGAGGCTCTGGGGTTCTGACGGCCCAGGAGTTCCAGGCTGCATACGACGCAGCCGCCACACCGTGACCAGCCGACTCTGGCCCGACGACGTGACGGTGCACTACCGAGGGTGCCGGTCGCGCATGGCTCTCACCGCCGCCCGCCGCGACCGCTTCGTGGTCAGGAGACGCCGCCCCAGGGCAGGCGAAGTGTCGTCGACGAAGGCGGTCCGGACAACGTGAGTTGCCCGGACCGCCTTCGTCACTCAGGCCGCCGCAGCGAAGCTCGCGGCAAAGAGCGGCTCGGCTCTGTCGAGCTCGGCCGCCGAGGCGATCCGCACCTCCAGGTCGCCAGTCCCGAGATGGCCGACGCCGCGCAGATCCCTGGTGAACCCCGGGGCAAGGCTGACAGTCGAGGGGTCGACGTTCAGGACCGCGACCAGGGAGTCGCGGGTCACGCGCACGCACGCGAAGTTCCGGCGGCGACGGAACGCCAGGTAGTGCTGCAGCTCGACGCACGTACCGTCGCCCAGGTCTAGCAGCCGCTCCTCCAGCTCGGCGAACAGGCCCTGAAGGTCAGGCGACGCCGAATCCAGCGACTGCCGGACACCCCGCCGACCGGTGCCCTCCGCGCGGGTCGACGAACCCGCGCGCACCGCCCGAGGGCCGCAGCCCCCGGCGACCGAAGCCACCAGCTCCAGAGTCACGAGGTCCTGCGCGTACTGCCGGTACACCAGAAGGTCGACCCGGTGGTGCGACATGCCGGCCGCCACAGTGTCGTAGCGGGTCAACTCGGTCGCCACGCAGACGATCCGCGGGTTGCTCCAGTCGACAGTGCGGCCAGCATCCTCGCCCAGCCGCTGCACCACGAGCGCCTCGAACTCGTCTCGGTGCTCCACCAGCCAGGCGAGGTAGAAGAGGCCCTGTGACAACACGCTGGCGCTGCCGGTCCGCTTGTACTCCACGACGACGGGCGACCCGTCCTCGTCCAGGGCCAGCGTGTCGATCCGGCCCCTGTGGAGAGGCCCGGTCGAGTACTCGTGCGCCAGGAAGCGCATCCCGAGCATCTCCGGCATGTTGGCCTCGATCAGCACTTGCAGGTGGCGTTCCAACTCCGCCGCCCCGCCCTCGATCCTACGTACAGCCCCATCCGTCACCCGGAACACCTGCAGCAAAAATCCCCCTCATGCAGCGGTCCATGATCCGCAAGCGGGGAAACCTACTGCGCAGAAGGTCATCTGTCTAGTGAATGTTGCGCACATCACGCAGTGATAGGTGTGCTCAGATCCCGGGCAAGTCGCAGGCGAGTTCACTCTGGGTGGTGGCCCGGGTGCACCCCAGTAAGCTAGAGGCTACGGGATTCATCCGGAGCAACTTGCCCGCAACTTGCCCGGGAGTATCCGTAGCCGCGTGGGACTAGCGGTGCCACATGGGACGGGCTGTCACAGCCAGACGTGCTCTGACCAGGCAAAAGTGGGACGCAAGTCGGCCAGCTGGGACTAGCTGGCGGGTGATCACGTGTACTCGTAATGCGTAGGTCTCGGGTTCGAATCCCGAAGGCGGCTCCTTTGAGGCCCCGGTCGCAGTCACTGCGACCGGGGCCTTTGGGTTTCAGCGGGTTCGCCGGTGGTGCCGGAGGTGGACCTTGCCGGAATCAGGGGTGCGTCAGGGTGCTTCCCTGATGCGGCTCATGGGCAGCGGGCGGGACGCTGGGCAGGTCCCGGAACCACGTGTCCTGAGGGGGAGTCGTGCGGAAGAGGAGAGTTCTGCCTGTCGTCGCCGCCGTCGCAGTCGGCGGTGCGGTTCTGATCGCCACGTCAGCCTCGGCCTCGCCGAGCGAGGCCGGAGCGTCCGCGCACCGCGGCGCGGTCCATTTCTCCAGCTTCACGGACAACGACGGCCCGAGCGCCTCGGTGATCCTCACCGGAGCGCTCGGGGATTTCGGTGAGTCCGTCAGCGTCAATCCCGACGGGAGCGTCAGCACCGGCCATGCCGGTCAGATGAAGCTCGTGCTGAGCCAGGGCAGCTTCCGGATCGACTTCGGCGCGCTGGACCAGCAGCTCCTCGCCGCCATCGGCGCGCACCCCATGGACACGCGGTCCTGCGCGGGGCACGTCACCACCACCGGCACGGCCGTGGTCGTCCCTGGCTCCGGCGACGGGGCATACCGGGGGATAGCGGGCACGTTCCACCTCACCGTGACGCTGGACGAGCTCGTGGCCAGGAACCAGTGCGACTGGACCGGCGCGACGCTCAGGCAGTCCATCGTCGTGCTCGGTTCCGGGGAGCTGTCCCTCGCCGGGTAGGGCGGGCGCCGCCGGTTACCCGTTCGTCGCCGTCGCCGTCGCCGTGGCCGTCCCCGCTGCCGCGCGGGTCAGGCGGGCGGCCAGGGTGGCGAGGTGGGTGCGGAGCTCGGGCGGGTCGAGGACCTCGAAGTCGACGCCCTTGAGGGCGACGTGGAGGGCGATCTCGTCGAGGGAGGCCGCGCCCGCGTGGAAGAGGCAGGAGTGGTCGTCGCGGCGTTCCAGGCGGCCGGCCGTCGGGGAGGTGCGGTCGGCCAGGGCCTCCAGCGGGGCGTGGAAGAGGATCGTCGCCTGGTAGCGGTAGGGGGCGGAAGAGAGCTTGTCGGAGAGGTAGGCGTCCAGGTCCTCCGCAGGCGCGGGCCGGGGAGTGAAGCGGGGGCCGGGCTGGAGCGCCGCGTCGGCGTCGAAGCGGTCGAGGCGGAACGTGCGCCAGTCGTCGCGGTCCAGGTCGTAGGCGAGCAGGTACCAGCGGCGGCCGGTGTGGACCAGCCGGTACGGCTCGACCCGCCGGCCCCGCCCCTGGTAGCCGAAGCGGACGCCCTCGTGGGCTCGGCAGGCGCCCGCCAGCGCGGCCAGCAGGCCCGCGTCGACGGCCGGGCCGGACGCGCTGAGCTGGACGATCGCCGACTGGACCGAGGCGACACGGTGCCGCAGCCGGGAGGGCAGCACCTGTTCCAGCTTGGCCAGCGCCCGCAGGGAGGTCTCCTCGAAGCCCGCGACCGAGCCGGTCGCCGCCGCGCGCAGGCCGACGGCCACGGCCACGGCCTCCTCGTCGTTGAGCAGCAGCGGTGGCAGGGCCGCGCCGACGCCGAGGCGGTAGCCGCCGCCGAGGCCGGTCATCGAGTCGACGGGGTAGCCGAGCTCGCGCAGCCGGTCCACGTCGCGGCGGACGGTGCGGGTGGTGACGTCGAGCCGCTGGGCGAGCTCGTCGCCCGGCCAGTCGGGGCGGGACTGGAGCAGGGACAGCAGTCTCAGGAGTCGGGCCGAGGTCTCCAGCATGGCGTCGAAATCCCCCAAATCAGTCCAAGTAAGTCCGAAAACACCCTCCGGTTGAGGACCGAACCTGTCCTCAATGGTTCCTAACATCGGTGGTGCAAGCAAGGCACAAGCAAGGCACAAGCAAGGTGCGAGCAAGGGAGAACGTCATGATCCTGGTCACCGGAGCCACCGGAAACGTCGGTCGTCGGGCGCTGGAGCTGCTGGTCGAGCAGGGGCACAAGGTGCGGGCGCTGACCCGTGACCCGCAGCGGGCGCAGCTGCCCGAGGGCGTCGACGTCGTCGCCGGGGACCTGGCCGATCCGGCGACGCTGGACGCGGCGCTGGACGGGGCCGAGGCCGTCTTCCTGTTCGCCGTGCCCGGCTCGGGACCGGGCTTCGTGGCCGCCGCCGAGGCCGCCGGGGTGCGCCGCGTGGTCCTCCTCTCCTCCGGCGCGGTCGAGGACGCGGACCTCGCGTCCGGCCCGATCGCCGCTTACCACGCGGACATCGAGCAGGCGCTGCGCGGCTCCAGCCTGGAGTGGACGTTCCTGCGCCCCGACGTCTTCGCCGCCAACTCGCTGATGTGGGCCGGGCAGACGCAGGGCGGCGACGTGGTCCGCGGCGCCTACGCGGGGGCCACCGGCGCGCCGATCCACGAGGCCGACATCGCCGCGGTGGCCGCCGCCGTGCTCACCGGGGACGGGCACGCGCAGCAGGTCTACCGGCTGACCGGCCCCGAGTCGCTGACCCACGCGGACCAGGCGCGGATCATGGGCGACGCGCTCGGCCGCCCGATCAGCTACCAGGAGCTGCCCGCCGAGGTGGTGCGCGAGGCGATGAGCGCGCACGTGCCCGGCCCGATCCTGGACGGCATCCTGCACGCCTGGTCCTCCTCCGTCGACCGGCCGGCCCCGGTGACCGGCGAGGTGGAGCGCATCACCGGCCGCCCGGCCCGCAGCTACCGCGACTGGGTGCTGGACCACGCCGCCGCGTTCTGACCGCCGCCCCGTTCTGACCGGCGTGTTCTGACCGCCGCGACAGGCCCCTCTCACCCCAGGGCAGCCCGCGCCGTCCGCTCGCCGGCACCGCTCACTGCTGCCGCTCCGGCAGGTCCACCACGAGGCCGTCCACCTCGTCGGTGACCGGGAGCTGGCAGCTGAGCCGGCTGTTCGGGCGGCGCGGGCAGACGGTCGTGTGGAGCAGCTCGTCCTCGATCTCGGAGACCGCGGGCAGCGGCACCGACGTCCTGGTGTCCACATAGACGTGGCAGGTCGCGCACATGGCGCCGCCGCCGCACTCGCCGACGATGCCGGCGACTCCGTTGACGACCGCCCCGCGCATCACGGAATTGCCCTCGGGGACGTCGACGATCGTCGCGGTGCCGTCCGCGCTGCGATAGGTGATCTTGGCCATGGCGTCGGATCCTCCGTGCCTTCTCGGTTCTCGCTGCCCTATCCGGTCCCGCTCATACTCCAGGTCGAATCGAGAGCCCCGCTGGAGTCTGACCAGTACGGATGTCCGCACGGATATCGGTCATGGCTCGGAGGAGGAAGCGATGCTGGACACAGGCCGGCGGCTCGACTGGTCGCCCGCCGGGGTGGACGGGGCGGACCCGCGTCTGGAGTACGCCACCCTGGAGGTTCCGCTGGACCACGCCGATCCGGGGGGCGAGCGGATCACGATCGCGCTGAGCCGCCTGCGGGCCACCGACCCGGCCAGGCGCCGCGGCGTGCTGGTCGGGGTGACGGGCGGTCCGGGCGGCGACGGCGGCCTCGGACGGGACATGCCCGCCCGGCTGGCGGCCACCCGGCTGGCCGAGGTCTACGACCTGGTCGGCCTCGACCCGCGCGGCACCGGTGCCTCGACGCCGCTGCGGATCGAGCTGACCCCCGTCACCTCGGTTTTCGACTCCCGTCCGCCGGACGCGGCGTTCGCGGCGATGGCCGCGGACATGCGCGAGCGCGAGCTCGGCTGCGAGCGGATCGGCGGCGCGATGCGCCCGCACGTCAACACCCGCAACCTGGCCCGGGACCTGGACGCGCTGCGGGTCGCGCTCGGTGAGGAGAAGCTCAGCTTCCTCGGCTACGCGTACGGGAGTTACGTCGGCGCGGTCTACGGCACGATGTTCCCCGCCCACCTGGACCGCAGCGTGCTGGACTCCTGCGTGCACCCGAACTGGACCTGGCGCGAGCAGTTCCTCGCGCAGGGGCGCGCGGTGCGGGAGAACGTCGAACTGTGGGCGGGCTGGACCGCGCGGCGCGCGAAGCACTTCGGGCTGGGCGGCACGGCGGACGAGGTCGTCGGCGCGGTGGAGCGGGTCGTGGCACGGCTGGAGACGGGGCCGGGGGTGGCGGCCCGGACCGCGTTCGACGGGATCGTCGGCGGCCTGGCCACCGACCGCTCGGCCTGGGCCCGGCTGGGCCTGCTGGTCGGCGAGTTGCTGGATGCGACGGGCGGTGACGCGACCGGCGGTGATCCGACGGGTGGTGACGCGACGGGTGGTGACGCGACGGGCGGTGATCCGACGGGTGGCCACGCGCACGGCGGGGCCGTCGACGGTGAGCGGGTGGCGGCGCTGCTGGCCGAGCACGGCACGGGTGGCTGGGGCGCCCGGGCCAGCGAGCAGTGGAAGCAGAGCGTCCTGGAGGCGGTGACGCTGGAGACGGCCTGGCCGACCGACCTGGAGACCTACTACGCGGACATGCGGGCCTTCCGCGCGCACTGCCCCTACGGTCACGGCGTGCTGCGGGCGGCGCCCTGGGTCGGCGCGTTCCGCACCTTCCAGTCGCCCGAGCCGCCCACGGTGCTGGCCCGCGAGGGCTACCCGGCGGGCGTGATCGTGCAGGCCGACGGCGACCCGATGGACCACCGCGAGGGCGGCGAGGCCCTGGCGGAGCGGCTGGGCCACCACCTGATCACCGTGAAGGACTCCGGGGAGCACGAGGTCTACCTGCTGGCCGGGGCCAACCCGGCGTTGGAGGCGCTGGTCGAGGGCTACCTGGTGGAGGGTGTGCTCCCGCCCTACCGGGTCTCGGTGTCCGGCTCGCGTCAGGCGCCGCCCGTCCCCGAGGACGACTGACGGGGCAGGACGGACAGCGGGAGGAGGCCGGTCGCCCTCGGGCGGCCGGCCTCCTCGGCTTGACGACCGTCGCTAGCGCCGCTTGCCCGCGGGCACCACGAAGCGGGTGTAGAGCAGCTCCCGCATCACGTCCTCGCCGCCCTCGACGACCGAGACGTAGCGCATGTCCCGCACCAGCTTCCCGATCGGATGCTCGTGCGTGTAGCCGAGGCCGCCGAACATCTCCGAGCCGAGTGTGGCCACCTGCCAACCCGCCTGCCCGCAGAAGAGCTTGGCGGCCAGCGCCGAGCGCAGCGAGCCGACCCGGTAGAGGGCGGCCGCGCCGCCGTCCGGGGCCTCCAGGTAGCGGTCGAACTCGGCCGCCGCCGCCCGGCACTGGCTGCGCATCACCTCGACCAGCGTCTCGATCTGACCGAGCTTCGCGGCGAAGACGGCGTTGTCCTGGAGCCGCGCGCCCTTGATCCGCTTCTGGCCCGCGTACTCCATCGACAGGTCCCGGATGCGGCGGGAGACGCCGATCGCGGTGGCGGCGATGAGGATCCGGCTCGCGTTGAGCCCGATCTCCAGATGCCGCAGGCCGTTGCCGCGCAGCCGGTGGGCGGCGGGCACGGCGACGTCCCGCAGCCGGGCCTGGTAGGTGCCGGAGCCGCGGACGCCGATCATGTCCCAGCGCTTGACGATCTCCACACCCGGCGCCTCGCGGGGGACGGCGACCATGGCGTAGTCCGCCTCGTCGTCGGCGGAGCGGGCCAGCACCAGCAGCAGGTCGGCGCTGCCGGAGTTGGTCGAGAAGTACTTCTCACCGTTCAGCACCAGGTTGTCGCCGTCGCGGCGGAACGTGGTGGCGGTGCGGCCGAGTTCGCTGCCCGCCTCCTCCTCGCTGCCGAGGATGCCGAGCCGCCCGCCGCCCGCGATCATCCGCTCCAGCACGGGACGGGCCAGCTCGTCGGTGCCGTACAGCTGGAGCATGGCCGTGCCGAGCACCGGGAGGAACGCGCCGAAGGCGAAACCCGCGTCGCCGTAGGCGAGTTCGGAGACGATGTCGACGCTGTCGGCGAGGCTCAGGCCGAGGCCGCCGTAGGCCGCGGGGATCCACCAGTTGGCCAGTCCGGCGGCGTGCAGCCGGGCCGCCTCGGCGGTGGGCTGGTCGGGCAGGGAGTCGAAGTACTCCTCCTTGCCCAGCAGTTCCGCGCGCGCGAAGGTGCGGACACGGTTCAGGACCTCGGTGGCGGTGGAGCCCTGGGAGGTGCCGGCGGGCGCGTTGAGGGTTGTCGTCATGGCGATGCTCACTTCGCCGGCGCGAGGCGGCGGGCCTCGGCGAACTCGCGCGCCTTGGCCATCGTGGCCCGGCTGTTGGAGCCGAGGGCGTGCCGCACGGCCTGCTTGGCGGCGTCCAGGGAGGCGGGCGGCTGGGGCAGCTTGGCCAGGCCCTCGGGGTCCAGCAGTACGAAGTGGCGGGAGGTGACGGTGACCGTGTCGTCCTCCGGGTGGGCCTCGAAGGTCCACTCGCCGTTGTGGGCGAGGAAGGCGGGCGGCAGCGTCGTCTGCTTGTAGGTGATGCGCCGGTCGGTCTCGCAGACCCGGCCGGAGGCGGTGGTGTGCACCGAGCCGTCGGGGGAACGGGTGTCCATCTCCATGAACTGCAGCCCCGGCTCGTCTTCCTGGAGCTCCAGGCGGGCCACGTGCGGCAGCCGGACGGGCCACTTGGCGGCCTCGTAGACGAAGTCGTAGACGTCCGAGAGGGAGCCCGCGACGGTCTCGCTGTCGGAGAAGTCCAGGTAGAGCTCCGCCTCCGTGTCGCCGCGCTCGGCGGCGCGGCGCAGGTGCTCCAGCTCGGAGCGGCTGTTGGTGTCGACGGCGCGGGTGATCTGCTCCAGCGCGGCCGGGTCGTCCCCGGCGGCGCGGAACCAGTGCTCCAGACGGACGGAGGTGCCCCCCTCCGGCGTCGGTTCGAGCCGCCAGGCGCCGCCCATGAGGGCGACCGGCGAGGCCGGGGTGACCTGCTCGAACTCGACCTGCAGGGACTGCGGGCGCAGGCTGCGGCGCGACTCCCAGGTGCGCAGGCGCCCGTTGGCGAGGGCCCAGAGCCGGATCGTCTCCTCGGTGGCGCCGCCGTCCGCGCTCTCCGTGACGGAGGTCTGCGCGGCCCGCACGGTGGGCGGGAAGTAGAGCGGCCACCGGGCGACGTCGGCGACGATCCGGTAGACCGCTTCCGGCTGGGCCGCCACGTCGATCCGATGGGTCATCCGGGTGGTGCCGGCGGTGGTCGCGGCGTGGGGTGCGGCGTGAGGTGCGGCGTTGGGTGCCATCAGGCGCCTTCCAATCCTGAGATGTAGTGGACGAGTTCGCGCGGGGTGGGGTGGTCGAGCACGGCGCCCGCCGCGAGTCGCAGGCCGGTGGCGGCGTTGAGCCGGTTGCGCAGGTCGACGCTGAGCAGCGAGTCGAAGCCGAGCTCCTTGAAGGTGTCGTCGGGTCCGACCGCGTCCGCCTGCGGGTACCCGAGCACCTCCGCGGCATGGCCGCGCACCAGCTGCAGCAGCCGCTCCGCGGGGTCCGCGGCGGCGGCCGCCGGGGCGCCGACGGCGGCGCCGGCCGGGCCCGCTACGGCGGCCCCACCTGCCGCGCCGCCGACAGCCGCGCCGGCCGGGCCGGCCAGGGCGGTGCCTCCCGTACCTGCTGCCAGGGTTCCGCCTGCCACGCCGCCTGCCACGCCGCCTGCCACGCCGCCTGCCACGCCGCCTGCCACGCCGCCTGCCACGCCGACGGCTGCGCCGACCGAGCCGACCGAGCCCGGCGCTCCCGCGCCGACCGAGCCGACCGCGCCGACCGCGCCGGCCGAGCCCGGCGCTCCCGCGCCGACCGAGTCGGCCGAGCCCGGCGCTCCCGTGCCGGCCGCCAGGCCTGCCGTCGGGGTGCCGGCTGCCGCCGACCCCGGTGCAGGCAGGCTGGAGCCCGCCACCGTCAGGCGGCCGGACGACAGGCCGTGACCCGCCGCGTGCGCGCCCGGGAGGCCGTCGAGCAGTGCGGCCGCGCGGGTACCCGGGCGGAGGTCGTCGAGGGCGAGGCGGAGGGGGGCGCGGACCGGGGTGGGGGAGGTGAGGCAGGAGTCGAGCAGGTGGAGGGCGTCCGCGGTGTCGAGGGGGGCGATGCCGATGCGGGCCAGCGCCGCCGTGTCGGCGTCCGTCAGGTGGCCGGTCATGCCCGTCGACTGGCGCCACAGGCCCCAGTCGAGGGAGGTCGCCTCCAGGCCGCGGGCGCGGCGGTGCTGGGCGAGGGCGTCCAGGAAGGTGTTGGCGGCGGCGTAGTTGCCCTGGCCGGGGTTGCCGAACGTGCCGGCCACCGAGGAGAAGAGCACGAACGCGGACAGGTCCAGGTGCTCCGTCAGCCGGTGCAGGTGCCAGGCGCCGGCGACCTTGGGTCGCAGCACCGTGCGCAGCTGCACCGGGGTGAGGCGGCCGACCAGCGCGTCGCGCATGACCCCCGCCGTGTGGAAGACGCTGCCGGGCTCGTACTCGGCGACGACCTTGCCGAGGTCCTCGGCGTCGGTGACGTCGCAGGCGAGCAGCGAGACCCGGGCGCCGAGCCCGGTCAGCTCCGCCTCCAGCTCCGCCGCGCCGGGCGCCTTGGCGCCGGAGCGGCTGAGCAGCAGCAGGTGCCGGGCGCCGTGTGCGGTGACCAGGTGCCGGGCCAGTTCGGCGCCGAGGCCGCCGGTGCCGCCGGTGATCAGGGTCGGGCGGCTCGGGTCGTAGGAGCGGGGCATGGTCAGGACGAGCTTGCCGCGGTGGCGGCCCCGGCTCAGCATCCGCAGCGGCACCCGCCCCTGCCGCACGTCCCAGGTGCGGACCGGGAGATGACGCAGCGCGCCCGCCTCGAACAGGGCGACGAGCTCGTCCAGCACCTCGCTGATCCGGTCGGGGCCGATGCCGAGGATGTTGTAGGCGCGATAGGTGACACCTGGATGTGCGAGCTCGGTGGCGGCCACGTCGCGCAGGTCGGTCTTGCCCATCTCGGCGAACCGGCCGCCCTCGGCGAGCAGTCCGAGCGAGCGGTCGATGGCCCGGCCGGACAGGGAGTTGAGCACCACGTCCACGCCGCGCCCGCCCGTCGCCGTGCGGAACGCGTCGGCGAAGTCGAGCGTGCGCGAGGAGGCGATGTGGTCCTCGGCGACGCCCCAGGCACGCAGCACCGGCTGCTTGTCGGGGTGCGCGGTGGCGAACACGTCGGCGCCGAAGTGGCGGGCCAGCTGGATCGCGGCGAGGCCGACGCCGCCGGTCGCGGTGTGGACCAGCACGGCGTCGCCGCGCTGGGTGGCCGCGACGTCGACCAGGCACTGGTAGGCGGTGATGAAGACGATCGGCACGCCCGCCGCCTCGGCCCAGCTCCAGCCGGCGGGCAGCGGCTTGACCATGCGCTCGTCGGCGACGGCGAGCGGGCCCAGCGAGCGCTCGAACATGCCGAACACCCGGTCGCCGACGGCGAAGCGGCTGACCGCCGAACCGACCTCGGTCACCACGCCCGACCCCTCGCTGCCCATGGTCAGCTCGGTCGGGACCAGGCCGAGACCCACGGTCACGTCGCGGAAGTTCAGGCCCGCCGCGCGGACCTCGATCCGGACCTGGCGCGGGCCCAGTTCCGCCTCCGCCTCGGGGTGGGGGAGCAGCGCGAGGTGGTCCAGGGTGCCCTTGCTGGTGACGTCGAGCCGCCAGGCGCCCTCGGCGGGCGGGGTGAAGCCGCCGTCGTCGGCGGGTCGCAGCCGCGGCCGGTACAGGCGTCCGGCGCGCACCGCGATCTCGGGCTCGTCGCCAGCCAGGGCCTGCGGCAGGGCGCGCAGGGAGGCCGGGTCGTCGTCGAGGTCGACCAGACGGAAGGTGTCCGGGTGCTCCGTCTGCGCCGAGCGGACCAGGCCGGTGGCGACGGCGGCGGCCAGGTCGCGGACCGGCTCGCGGTCGAGGGCCGCCAGCGCGCCCCGGGTCACCAGGGCGAGGCGGGAGTCGGCGGGACGCGGCACCGCGAGCCAGGACTGCAGCAGGTCGGTGGCGGCGACGGCGAGCCGCTCGGCGTGGCCGGGCAGCCGCTCCTCGTCGCCGAGGCCGACGCCGAGGCCCAGGCCGACTCCCTCGCCGGTGACGGCGTAGGCGCCGATCCCCGCACCGGTGCCCGCACCGAGGTAGGGGCCGGCGCTCAGCGGCACGACGACGACGCCCACACCGGCGCCCGGGACCGCGTCCAGCTCCGGGTAGTCACGGGCCGCCGCCAGTTCGGGGGCGGCCACCGTCACCCAGGCGTCGGCGCCCAGGCCAGCCGGGAGGTCGCCGGTGGGGAGCCGCTCCCAGACCGGCCGCAGGGCGACGCCACCCTCGGTGTCGGGCAGCGGGCGCAGCGTCAGCGCGGCGACGGAGCCGACCAGGCGGTCCTGCTCGTCCAGGAGGGTCACCGCGTAGGCGCCGTCCCCGCTCGGCACCGCGCGGACCCGCAGCGTGCGGGCGTCGGTGGGCCGCAGCTCTGCGTCGTGCCAGGCGAACGGGACCTGGAGCCCCACGCCGGTCGCCAGCACGACCGGGTGCAGGGCCGCGTCCAGCAGCGCCGGGTGGGCGCCGGCGAAGGGCGCCGCGTCGGCGTCGGGCAGGGCGACCTCGGCGAGGGTCTCGTCCCCGCGCGTCCACAGGGCGCGCAGGCCGGCGAAGGCGGGGCCGTAGTCGTAGCCGCGCACGGCGAGGCCGGCGTAGACGCCGGCCAGGTCGACGGCGGTCGCGCCCTGGGTGGACCACGGCGAGACGGGGGCGTCGGCACCGGCCGTGGGGGCCAGGATCCCGGACGCGTGCTGGACCCAACCGCCGTCCGCGGCACGGGAGTGCACGGTCAGGGTCCGGCGTCCGGCGGTGTCGGGGGCGGCGAGCACCACCCGCAGGTCCGGCGCGCCCTGCTCGGACGAGGGCAGGACCAGCGGCGCGCTGAGCGTCAGGTCGGCGACGACGGGGACGTCGAGCGCCGTGCCGATCTCGGTGAGCAGCGACACGAACACCGTCGCCGGCACCAGCGCGGCGCCGCGCACGACGTGGTCGGCCAGCCACGGGAACCGCTCCCGGTCGACGGTGGCGGTCACCACCGTCTGGCCGGTCGGCAGCTCGACCGGCTCGGCCGCGAAGGCGCCGAGCCGCGTGGCGGCGGTGGTGTCCGGAGCGGTGACCCAGAACCGGGCACGGTCGAACTGGACGCCGGGCAGGGAGAGCTGACGCCCCTCCGGTTGCACGGAGGCGAGGTCGACCGGTCCGGCCGAGTCCGGCAGGGCCGCCGCCTGGGCCAGGAACTGGCCGAGACCGCCGCTCTCGCGGCGCAGGCTGCCGAGCACCGTGCCGCGCGCACCGGCCGCGTCCAGGGCCTCCTGGATGCTGAAGGTCAGCACCGGGTGCGGGCTCATCTCCAGGAAGGTCCGGTGCCGCTTCTCGATCAGCGTCCGCACGACCGGCGCGAAGCGCACGGTGTTGCGCAGGTTCTCGTACCAGTAGGCGGCGTCCATCTCGGTGGTGTCGAGCACGGTGCCGGTCAGCGTCGAGTAGAGCTTGACCTCGGAGGCGCGCGGGGCGACCGGTGCGAGGTCGGTCAGCAGCCGGTCCTCCAGGTGTTCCATCGCCTCGGTGTGGGAGGCGTAGTCGACGTTGATCCGGCGGGCGTCGACGCCCTCGCGCTCGCAGTGCGCGATCAGCTCGTCCAGTCCGGCGTCCTCGCCCGCGACGACCGTCGAGGTCGGGGAGTTGGTCGCGGCCATGGATACGCCGTCGACGGTGTTGAGCAGCCGCTGCGTCTCCTCCGCGCCGAGCAGTACCGAGGCCATGCCGCCGGGCGGGGCCAGCGCGGCCAGGGCCTGGCTGCGCAGCGCCACGACCCGGCAGGCGTCCTCCAGGCCGAGCGCGCCCGCCACGTGGGCGGCGGCGATCTCGCCCTGCGAGTGACCGACCACGGCGGACGGCTCCACGCCGACCGAGCGCCACAGCGCCGCCAGCGAGACCATCACCGAGAACAGTGCGGGCTGCACCACGTCGACGCGGTCCAGGCCCTCGCCGCGCAGCGCGTCCGTCAGCCGCCAGTCGCAGAACTTCGCCAGTTCCTCCTCGCAGGCGCGGATCGACCCGGCGAAGACGGGCGACTCGGCCATCAGCGCGAGACCCATCTCGACCCACTGCGAGCCCTGCCCGGGGAAGACGAAGACCGGCCCGGCCAGGTCGCGGTGGGACTCGGTGCGGACCACGGTCGGCGACTGGTAGCGGCCGGGCACGACCGGCAGCGGGGTGCCGGAGGCCAGCGTCTCCAGGCCCGCGAGCAGCTCGGCCCGGCTGTCGGCGACGACGCTGCCGCGGTGCGGGAAACGGGTGCGGGTGCGCAGGGTGCGGGCGACGTCGGCGGCCTCGGTCATGTCGGTGGCGCCGTCCTCCTCCGGGGAGGCCGTGAGGAGGTGGTCGGCCAGCGCGCGGGCCTGGCGCTGGAGCGCCTCGGGGCTGGGCGCCGACAGCGCCCACACCAGCGGGCTCGCGGTGGCCCGCTGCACGGCGGGCACCGGGGCCGGCACGGCGTGCTCCAGCACGATGTGCGCGTTGGTGCCGCTGATGCCGAAGGAGGAGACGGCCGCGCGGGCCGGACGCCCGCCCGGCTCCCACGGCCGGGCCTCGGTGAGCAGGGCCAGGCCGCTGCCCGCCCAGTCGATGTGGTGGGTGGGCCGGTTGACGTTCAGCGTCGCGGGCAGCACGCCGGCGCGCATCGCCTCGACCATCTTGATCACGCCGCCGACCCCGGCGGCCGCCTGGGCGTGCCCGAAGTTCGACTTCAGCGAGCCCAGCCGCAACGGCCGGTCGGCGGGCCGGTCCTGCCCGTAGACGGCGGCCAGGGCGCGCGCCTCGATCGGGTCGCCGAGCTCCGTGCCGGTGCCGTGCGCCTCGACGACGTCCACGCCGTGCGGGTCGATCCCGGCCTGCCGCAGCGCCGCGCGGATGACGTCCTCCTGCGCGGCCTTGTTGGGCGCGGTCAGGCCGTTGCTGGCGCCGTCGGAGTTGATCGCGGAGCCGCGGACCACCGCCAGCACCTCGTGCCCGTTGGCGCGGGCGTCGGTCAGCCGCTCCAGCAGCAGCAGACCCGCGCCCTCGGCCCAGGCGGTGCCGTCGGCGTCGTCCGAGAACGGACGGCAACGGCCGTCGGGGGAGAGACCGTTCTGCCGGGTGAAGTCGACGAACATGCCCGGCGTGGACATCACGGCGATGCCGCCGGCCAGCGCCAGGCGGCACTCGCCCTGCCGCAGCGCCTGCACGGCCAGGTGGATCGCGACGAGTGAGGAGGAGCAGGCCGTGTCCACGGTCAGCGCCGGGCCCCGCAGGCCGAAGTAGTAGGCGATCCGGCCCGAGGCGACGGAGGTGGAGCTGCCGGTGATCCGGTAGCCGCCCTGTCCCTGGTTCTCCTCGTGCAGGCGCGGCCCGTACTCCTGCGCCATGGCGCCGACGAAGACGCCGGTGTCGCTGCCGCTCAGCGCGGCACGGTCCAGGCCGCCGCGCTCGAACGTCTCCCAGGCCACCTCCAGCAGCACCCGCTGCTGCGGGTCCATGCCCTCCGCCTCGCGCGGGGAGATGCCGAAGAACTTCGCGTCGAAGAGGCTGGCGTCCTCCAGGAAGCCGCCGCGCGTGGTGATCGAGCGCCCGTCGGCGAAGTCCGCGGCACGCCAGCCGCGGTCGGTGGGGAAGTCGGAGGTGGCGTCCCGGCGTTCGGCGACGAGGCGCCACAGGTCGGCCGGGGTGCGCACGCCGCCCGGGTAGCGGCAGCCCATGGCCACAATGGCGACGGCTTCCTGCTCACCGTCGAGGGGTTCCGCGTGGGGAGTCATCGTCGGTCGTGACCTTTCGTCTGCGGGCCGTCCGGGGCGTCCGGGGCGTCCGACCGGAGCGCCTCGATCAGCGCGGCCGGTGTGGGGTGGTCGAAGAGCAGCGTCGTCGGCAGGGCGCGGCCCACCGCGCGGGCGAGGGCGTTGCGCAGGGCGACGGCCATGCGGGAATCCAGGCCGAGGTCGGTGAAGCTCGTGTCGAGCGGGATCTCCGTGCCCGGAGCCAGGCCGAGGATCTCGACGGTGCGCTGGAGGACGAGGTCGAGCGGGTCCCCCGACCAGGCGGCTTCCGCGGCCGCCGCGGTGACGGGCGCGGGGCCCGCCGGAGTCGGCGCGACGGTGGCGCTGACGCTGATCCAGTGGGGCTTGCGCTGGAACGGATACAGCGGCAGGTCGACGCGGCGCGCGCCGGGCCCGAACAGGGCCGCCCAGTCGACGGGCTTGTCGAGCAGGAACGCGGCGACGGCCTCTGCGGCGGGGCTCGTGGCCTCCGCCCCGGCCGGCTCCGGCCGCACGCCCTCGGCGAGTTCGCGCAACCGCGCGACGAGTTCCTCCGGCTCGGCGGCGAGCACGGCCGCCCGCAGCGGCAACGCGGCACGCGTGGTCGCGCACGAGAAGGCCAGATCGACGAGGTCGACCTCCTTCTGCCGCGCCACGAAGGCGGCCAGCGCCGCGGCTTGAGCGCGCAGCGCGGCCTCGTCCCGGGCGGACACCACCACGGGCACGACGCGCGCGTCGCCACCGGCCCCCGCTCGGCCCTCCGGGCCTGCGGCGTCGTCACAGGCGCTCAGCACCGCGTGGACGTTGGTGCCGCCGAGGCCGAAGGCCGAGACGCCGGCCAGCAGCGGGCCGTCCGTGCCGGGCCACGGGGTGCGGCGGGTGCAGACCTTGAGCCGGAGGCCCGCCAGGTCGATGTCCGGGTTGGGGCGGCGGTGGTTGAGCGTCGGCGGGAGCTGGCGGTGGTACAGCGCGGACGCCGTCTTGATCAGGCCCGCCAGCCCCGCCGCCGCCTCCAGGTGGCCGATGTTCGTCTTCACCGAGCCCACCAGCAACGGCCTTTCGGCCGGACGGTCCTGACCGAGCACGTGCCCGAGCGCCCGCGCCTCCACCGGGTCGCCCGCCCGCGTGCCGGTGCCGTGCAGTTCCACGTAGCCGATCGCGGACGGCGCGACCCCCGCCCTGCGGCAGGCCTCGGCCAGCAGCTCCTGCTGGGCCTCCTGGCGCGGGGAGGTGAGGGTGACGCCACCGCCGTCGTTGTTGAGGGCCGTGGCCAGCACGGTGCAGTAGATCCGGTCGCCGTCGGCGCGCGCCGCTCCCAGCGGCTTCAGCACCAGCACGCCCGCGCCCTCGCCGCGCACGATGCCGTCCGCGTGGGAGTCGAAGGTGTGGCAGCGGCCGGTGGGCGACATCGCGCCCAGCTCCTCGATCAGCGCGTCCCCGACCGGGGAGAGGTTCAGCTGTACGCCTGCGACCAGCGCGGTCGCGCACTCGCCGCGCCGCAGGGCCGCGACGCCCTGGTGCAGGGCGGCCAGCGACGAGGACTGGCCGGTGTCGACGACGGTGCTGGGGCCGGTGAAGCCGAAGGCGTAGGAGACGCGGTTGGCCAGGAAGGTGCGGGAGGTGCCCGTCATCGTCCAGGCGTCGACCGCGCCCGACGCGCGGCTCAGCAGCGCGTAGTCGTCGGAGCAGCAGCCGACGAAGACGCCCGTCGGGCCGCCCTCGGTGGCGACGAGGCGAGCGTCCTCCAGGGCGTGCCAGCTCAGTTCGAGCAGCAGCCGCTGCTGCGGGTCCATCGCCGCGGCCTCGGTCGCGGTGATGCCGAAGAACGCCGCGTCGAAGTGCTCCACGTCGCGCAGGTAGCCGCCGGAGCGGCGGCCGTCGCGGAAGCCCGTGCCGGGGGCGATCGCCTCGCCGCCGCGGCCGAGCATCCGCCAGAAGCCGGTGAGGTCGTCGGCGCCGGGGAAGCGGCAGGCCATCCCGACGACCGCGATCGGCTCCTCCGCCGGGAGGGCGCGCTCGGGGTGTTCAGGACGTTCAGACATGGCGGCCTCCGGCCTCGACCAGGGCGAGCAGCCGCTCGCGCAGCTCCGTGACGGCCTCGCGGTCGTCCCGGTCGCCCGGCACCAGCGGGTGGACGGTGCTGTGCTTGCCGAGCACCCGGGGCTGGCGCCGGGCCAGCCGGCTGAGACTGTCGCCGGGGCCGGCCTCCACCAGCAGGCAGTCGTGCCGGTCCAGCAGCGCGCCGAGCGTCGGCGCGAAGTGGACGGTGCGGGCGGCCTGCCAGGCCCAGAACTCCGGGTCCAGCGCCTCCTCGTCGGTGAGCAGGCCGCGGGTGTAGGCGGACCACAGCGGGATCGACGGGCGGCGCAGCGTCACCGCGCGGAAGGCGGGCAGGCTGGCGAGCACGGCGGCGTCGACGGCGGGGCTGTGGAACGCCTGCTTGGCCAGCACGTCACGGCAGATGAGACCGCGCGCCGCCAACTCCCGGGCGGCGGCGTCCAGCGGCTCGCGCTCTCCGGCGAGCAGCAGCTGCCGGGCGGCGTTGACGGCCGCGAGGTGCACACCGCCGCTCTCGCGCTCGGGCGCGAGGAGGTCGGCGACCTCGGCCACCGACGCCGCGACGGCGAGCATGCCGCCGGGCGGGGTGTGGACGAAGTGCTCGACGCGGTCCCGCATCAGGCCGACCGCGTCGGCGAAGTCGAGGATCCCGGCGAGCGTCGCGGCGGCGAACTCCCCGACGCTGTGGCCGAGCAGGGCCACGGGCGCGACGCCCCAGCCGAGCACGGTGCGCCCCAGCGCGTGGTTGACGGCGAAGAGCAGCGGCTGGGCGACGGTCACGTCGTCGTAGGCGGCCGACGGGTGTGCGGCGAGCCACTCGCGGCGCAGCCGGGGCCCGTCGGGGCCCAGCAGCCGGAACGCCTCGTCCATCCAGAAGGAGAACGTCTCGTCGTGCCCGTAGAGGCCTGCGGCCATGCGCGGGTACTGCGCACCTTGTCCGGGGAAGACGAGTGCGACCGGCGGACTCGTCCGTTGGGCTGTCAGCGGCATCCGGCTTACCTTCCTTTCCTCCGCCCCGACCATGGGCGCGCGGGTTCGACGCTCACCTGAGCCCGGATCGAGTGCCGGGCGCGGCCCGCCGCTCTGGCCCGGGTTGAGCGACCCCCGAGCGCCCCGCGGCAGGCTCGACGGCCGGATGCCGTCGCGTGGAGGGGTGAGCAGCGGTGCACGCAAAAGAGGTTTTCGTTTCCGGGGTGGGACTCCATCTGCCCCCGGCCATGCCCGCCCAGGAGGCGGTGCGGCTCGGCCTGACCGACGACTGGACCGTGCGCAGGACCCGGATGCGCGGGGTCTGCGTGAGCGAGGACGAGTCCGGCCCGCAGCTGGCGGTCCGCGCGGCCCGCCAGGCCCTGCGGCAGGCCGGGACCCGGCCGGACGACGTCGAACTGGTGCTGCACGCCAGCAGCTGGTTCCAGGGCTACGACCTGTGGGCGCCGGCCTCGTACGTCCAGCGGGAGGCCGTGGGCAACACCTGCCTGTCGCTGCACGTCGAGCAGCTTTCCAACGGCGGCATGGCGGCGCTGGAGCTCGCGGTGGCCTACCTGCGCGCGGGCGCGGCCCGGCACAGCGCGCTGGTCACCACCGGTGACCGCTTCTGCCTTCCCGGCATCGACCGCTGGGCCAGCGACCCCGGCACGATCCTCGCCGACGGGGGCACCGCGCTGGTGGTCTCCACGGCGGGCGGCTTCGCGCTGATCCGCAGCCTGGTGACGATCTCCGACCCGACGCTGGAGAAGATGGGCCGCGGCGACGACCCGTTCGCGGCGGCGCCGATGCAGACCCGGAACCCGGTCTCGGTGGAGGAGCCGCGGGCGCGCCTGGTCAAGGAGATCGGCATGGCCGAGCTGATCGACCGCCTGCACGGCGGTCAGCAGCGCGCCTTCGAGGAGGCGCTGGAGCAGGCCGACGTGAAGCGGTCGGAACTGGACTGGACGGTGCTGCCGAATCTCGGCAAGGCCAAGATGGACTTCCAGTTCTTCCAGGCGCTGGAGCTGGAGCCCGAGCAGACGACGTGGCCGTGGGGCGCGGGCGTGGGCCACCTGGGCGCGGGCGACATGTTCGCCGGGCTGGCGCACCTGGTGCAGACGCAGGCGCTCCGCCCCGGCCAGATCGGCGCCCTGGTGAGCGCGGGCGGCGGCTTCGCCTGGACGGTCGCGATCCTGGAGATCCTCGAGACGCCTTGAGCACGTTGCACTATCCAGGGGCGCGGGGAACTGCGCGACAAGCCACCCACATGCGGATGGTCCTCGATGTTCAGGGCCATCCGCACAGGGTGGTTGCTCGCGCAGTTCCCCGCGCCCCTGGATAGTGCAACGTCCCCTAGTGGTGCACCAGGCGCCTGCGGAAGCCGCCCGTGCCGGAGGCCTCCGCGGCGACCTCCATCACGTACTGCCCGTACGGCGACTTCGCCAGCCTCTCGCCGAGCCGGTGGCACGCGTCCGCGTCGATGAAGCCCATCTGGAGGGCGATCTCCTCCAGGCAGGCGATCCGGACACCCTGCCGCTCCTCCATCGCCTGCACGTACACGCCGGCCTTCAGCAGCGCCTCCGGCGTCCCGGTGTCGAGCCACGCGAACCCGCGCCCGAGGTCGATCAGGCGGGCCCGGCCGTGCCGCAGGTACCACTGGTTGACGTCGGTGATCTCCAGCTCGCCCCGCGGCGAGGGAGCGAGGTTCTTGGCCACGTCGACGACGTCGTTGTCGTAGAAGTACAGCCCGGTGATCGCCCGGTCCGAGCGCGGGTTGGCGGGCTTCTCCTCCAGGGAGACCAGGCGCCCCGAGGCGTCCGTCTCGCCGACGCCGAACCGCTCCGGATCGGGCACCGGGTAGCCGAACAGGACGCAGCCCTCCACGCTCCGCGCGGTGATCTGCAACGTCGTGCGGAAGCGGGGGCCGTAGAAGATGTTGTCGCCGAGGATCAGCGCCACCGAGTCGTTGCCGATGAAGTCGGCCCCGATCGTGAACGCCTGCGGCAGGCCCTTGGGCTCCTCCTGGACGGCGTAGCTCAGTGCGATGCCGAACTGGCCGCCGTCGCCCAGCAGCCGCTGGAAGTAGGGCAGGTCGGCGGGGGTGGTGATGACCAGGATGTCCCGGATCCCGGCCAGCATCAGCACCGAGAGCGGGTAGTAGATCATCGGTTTGTCGGAGACGGGGAGCAGCTGCTTGGAGACGGCCAGCGTCATCGGGTGCAGCCGCGTCCCGCTGCCGCCGGCCAGGACGATGCCCTTCATGGCGGTCCTCCTCAGGAGGCGGGTCGGTCCATGTGGATGACCCGGAGCCGGGTCCTGATCTCGCCGTCCGCGAGCCGCACCAGCTCGTCCTCGACGGTGAAGCTGGGCTCGAAGTCCACCTTGCCCTGGGCGTCGGTGCGGGAGACCAGGCAGTAGTAGACGACCCGCCAGCCGTCGCCCTCGGCGAACGGCTCGATCAGGTAGTGGTCGAACCAGTGCCGCGGCACGACGTCCCGGTAGCGGGGGAGCGCGGCGCGCATGGCGGCCAGCATCGCCTCCCGGCCGGCGAGGCGCTCGTTGCGGTGGGCGTGGTCGATGACGCCGTCGTCGGTGAAGGTGTCGGCGTACTCCTCGATCTTCAGGGCGTCCATCAGGTGGATCTGGCGGGCGTAGAACGCGAGGATCTCGATGTAGTCCTCGGCGGTCACCTTGGGCACCGTCACGGCGTCCTCCTGTATGTCGACTCGGGTGACGTCCAGCGTTTCGCCGTGGGCTGGAGAGGGGGTGGACTCCCGACTGCGCCAGGAATGTGCTGGTCGCACGTTCGACCGTGCCTCGTGCCGGGCGATGAATGCTCATGGGACGAGCGGCACGTGGAATGGAGGCGGGAGTGGGGACACGAACGACGGAGCTGGTGGCGGTCGCCTCGGGCGTGCACGCCTGGGTGCAGCCGGACGGCGGCTGGTGCCTGAACAACGCCGGGCTGATCGTCGACGGCGGAGCAGCCGTGCTGGTCGACACCGCGGCGACGGAGCGGCGGGCGCGGGCGCTGGCGGCGGCGGTCGGCGAACTGGCGCCGAGCGGACCGGACTTCCTGGTCAACACGCACTTCCACGGCGACCACACCTTCGGCAACGCGTACTTCAAGCCGCGTGCGGTGATCGTCGCCCACGAGCACTGCCGCAGGGACCACCTGGCGGCGGGCCACGGGCTGCGCGGCCTGTGGCCGGACGTGGAGTGGGGTGAGACGCCCATCGTCGGCGCGGACGTCACCTACGCCGGCGAGTCCGCCGCGCTGTACGCGGGCGGCCGCACGATCACGCTGCTGCACCCGGGCACGGCCCACACCGAGGGCGACACGGTCGTCTGGCTTCCGGACGACGGTGTGCTGTTCGCCGGGGACGTGCTGTGGTCGGACACGACGCCGTTCTGCCTGATGGGGTCCGTGACGGGCTCCCTGGCGGTGATCGACCGGCTCCGGGCGTTGGGCGCGGAGACCGTCGTCCCGGGCCACGGGCCGGTCGGTGGACCGGAGTTGCTGGACCGGACGGAGTCCTACCTGAGCTGGCTCCTGGAGTTGGCCAGGTCGGGGCTGGAGGCCGGCCACGACGTTCTGGAGGTCGCCCGGAGGGCCCAGTTGGGACGCTTCGCCGAACTGATCGACTCCGAGCGGGTCGTGGGCAACCTCCACCGCGCGTACGCGGAGCTGTCCGGCGCAGAGGCGGACATCGCCGCGGCGTTCGGCGAGATGATCACCTTCCACGGCGGATTGCCGATCTGCACCGCCTGAGCCTGCACCACCAGGGGCGCGGGGAACTGCGCGACAAGCCACCGGCATGCGGATGGTCGCCCAGTAACAGGGCCGTCCGCACAGGGTGGTTGTTCGCGCAGTTCCCCGCGCCCCTTGGGTGGTGCAACTTCCCTTACCACGTCCCGAATCTGCTCGTGTCCGGCTGCTGGGCCGACCAGTCCGGAGGCTGGTGGACCTCCGAGCCGGGCCACTCGGCCCAGCGTTCGGGGTGGTCGCCCTCCGGGCAGCCCGCGCGGCGGGTGGCGAGGAGGGCGACGACGATCGCGGCGAGCTCGACGTCCGTCGGGCTGCCCGCGTGGACGGTGAGGATCACCGCCATCACACCGGAGGGTTGCCGTGCTTGCGCGTGGCCGAGGCGGCCCGCTTGCCCTCCAGCATCTCCAGGGCGCGCGCGAGCGTGTCCCTGGTGGCGGCCGGGTCGATGATGTCGTCGACCAGGCCGCGCTCCGCCGCGTAGTAGGGGTGCATCAGCTCGTCCTTGTACTGCTGCACCATCTCGACGCGCTTCGCCTCCGGGTCGTCGGAGGACGCGATGTCGCGGCGGAAGATCACGTTCGCCGCGCCCTCCGCGCCCATCACCGCCACCTCGTTCGTCGGCCAGGCCAGTGACAGGTCCGTGCCGATGGAGCGCGAGTCCATGACGATCCACGCGCCGCCGTACGCCTTCCGCAGGATCAGCTGGATCCGCGGCACGGTCGCGTTGCAGTAGGCGTACAGCAGCTTCGCGCCGTGCCGGATGATCCCGGCGTGCTCCTGCTCGCGGCCCGGCAGGAAGCCGGGGACGTCGACCAGGGTGACCAGCGGGATGTTGAAGGCGTCGCACATCTGGACGAATCGCGCGCCCTTGTCGGAGGCGTCGATGTCCAGGGTGCCGGCCGAGACCAGCGGCTGGTTGGCGACGATGCCGACCAGCCGCCCGCCGATGCGCGCGAGCGCGGTGACCAGGTTGCGCGCCCAGTCGGCGTGCAGCTCCAGGAACTCGCCGTCGTCGACGACCTCCTCGATCACGCGGTGCATGTCGTAGGCCGCGTGGGAGGTGGCCGGGACGAGGTCCAGCAGGGCCTCGGTCCGTCTGTCGCTGGGGTCGTCCGTGGGGACGAACGGCGGCAGTGCGCGGTTGTTGGCGGGGAGCAGCGACAACAGGTAGCGCACGTCCGCGATGCAGGCCTCCTCGTCGTCGTAGGTGAACGTGGAGACTCCGGAGACGCCGCCGTGCACGTCGGCGCCGCCGAGCCCGTTCATGGTGATCTGCTCGCCCGTCACCGCCTCGACGACGTCGGGGCCGGTGATGAACATCTGCGCGACGTCGCGGACCATGAACACGAAGTCCGTCAGCGCCGGCGAGTACGCCGCGCCGCCCGCGCACGGGCCGAGCATCACGCTGATCTGCGGGATGACCCCCGAGGCGAACGCGTTGCGCCGGAAGATGCCGCCGTAGCCGGCCAGCGCCGTGACGCCCTCCTGGATCCGGGCGCCCGCGCCGTCGCAGAGGCTGACCAGGGGGGCGCCGGCGGCGATGGCCATGTCCATCACCTTGTGGATCTTGGCGGCGTGGGCCTCGCCCAGGGCGCCGCCGAAGATCCGGAAGTCGTGCGCGTAGGCGAAGACCTTCTGGCCGTCCACCTGCCCCCAGCCGGCGACGACGCCGTCGGTGTAGGGGCGCTTGTTCGCCAGCCCGAAGGCGGACGCCCGGTGTTTGCGGAACGCCTCGATCTCGACGAAGCTCCCCGGATCGAAGAGCAGGTCCAGGCGCTCCCGGACGGTGAGCTTCCCCTTTGCTCGCTGGGCCGCCGTGGCCTCGACGCCGGGCCCGTCCCGGATGACCGCCTTGAGCCGGTTGAGCTCCTCGGTGCGGGTCCGCAGGTCGTCGCGCTGGACGACGGCGTCGAGGTCGTCGGTGAGGTTCGGGCTCGTGGCCGACTCGACGACGGGTGTCGCCATGGGTGTCCCCCTTCGCTGGGCTGTGATGGCGCTGGCACGTCGGCAGGGACCGCCGGTCAGCGGTGCTGCCGCACCACCAGCGCCGAGTTGAAGCCGCCATGGCCGCGGGCCAGGATCAGGGCCGAGGTGACCGCGGCGTGCCGGGGCTCGCCGATCACCAGGTCCATCTCGTACTCCGGGACGACCTCGGAGACGCCGACCGTCGGCGGGATGGCGCTCCAGAACATCGACAGCAGCGCGGTGGCCACGTCGAGCGAGGCGCCGCCGGCGAAGAGCCGACCGGTCATGGTCTTGGGCGCGGTGACGGGGACCCCGTGCGGACCGAAGACCGCCTTGATCGCCTCGGCCTCCTCCCGGTCCATCTCGAGGTCGCCGACGGCGTCGGCGAAGACCACGTCGATGTCCTTCGCGTCCATGCCCGCGTCGCCGAGCGCCTGCTCGATCGCCCGCTGCAGACCCGGCGGACGGCCGGGCCTGCGCGCGTCGAAGGTGGAGGCGTAGCCCGCGATCTCGCCGTAGACCGGGGTGCCCGCGCGCTTCTTGACGCTCTCCGGCGTCTCCAGCACCATGATCGCCCCGCCCTCGCCGGGGACGTAGCCGTCGGCGCGCTGGTCGAAGGGCAGGTAGGCGCGGAGCGGGTCGGTGCTGCGGCTGGTGCGGCCGTTGGACTGGTGGGCCACCCACGCCCAGGGGCAGATGGTGCTGTCGACGCCGCCGGTCAGCATCAGCTCCGCGCCGTCGCGCAGCTGGCGCCGGGCGTGCCCGATCGCGTCGATGCCGCCCGCCTGTTCGCTGATGACGACCGCGCCGGGACCGTGCATCTTGTGGCGGATGGAGATCTGGCCGGTGTTGACCGCGTAGAACCAGGCGAACGACTGGTAGGCGCTGACGTACTCCGGGCCCTGGTGGTGCAGCTTGGCCAGCTCGCGCTGACCGAACTCGTAGCCGCCACCGGAGGCCGCGGTGACCACGCCCATCTCGTCGGTGGCCACGTCGCCGTTCTTCACGTTGGCCTGGCGCAGCGCCCAGTCGGTCGCGACCAGCGACAGCCGGGTGATGTGGTCGCTCTGCGGCAGCACGCGGTCCTGGAGGTGCCGGTCCGGCTCGAAGTCGGGTATCTCGCCGCCGAGCTTGCTGCGGTACTTGGAGATGTCGAACCGGGTCACCCGGCGGATGCCGGTCTGGCCGGCCATCAGCGCCCGCCAGTAGGACGTCGGGCCGAGCCCGTTCGGGGCGGCGATGCCGATACCCGTCACCACTGCACGCCTCGTCATCGCTTGCCTCCTCGCACCTGTCGCAGGATCATCGCGCTCTGGAATCCGCCGAACCCGCTGCCGACGGTGAGTACGGTGTTGACGCGCTTCTCCCTGGCCACGTTGGGCACGTAGTCCAGGTCGCACAGCGGGTCGGGCTCGTTCAGGTTGGCCGTGGGCGGGATCAGACCCTCCCGCATGGCCAGCAGGCAGCCCGCGATCTCCAGCGAGCCGATCGCCCCGAGCGAGTGGCCGATCATCGACTTGAAGCCGCTGACGGGGATGTTGTAGGCGTCCTCGCCGAGGCTGCGCTTGAACGCGCCCGTCTCGTGCAGGTCGTTCTGCTTGGTGCCGGAGCCGTGGGCGTTGATGTAGTCGATGTGGGCGGGCAGGATCCGCGCGCCGTCCAGGGCGATGTCGATGGCCTCGGCCATGTCCTTGCCCTCGGCCTGAAGACCCGTCATGTGGTACGCGTTGCAGCGCGAGCCGTAGCCGGCGATCTCGCCGTAGATCTCCGCGCCACGAGCACGGGCGTGCTCCAGCTCCTCGATGACCAGCACGGCGCAGCCCTCGGCCAGCACCAGGCCGTCGCGGGTCTTGTCGAACGGGCGGCAGGCGTGCTCCGGGTCGTCGTTCCGGTTGGAGCTGGCGCGCAGCACGTCGAAGCAGACCACGGTGATCGGCGAGAGCGGGGCCTCGGTGCCGCCGCTGATGACGACGTCCGCGCTGCCCTCCTCGATCAGGCGGGCCGCGTAGCCGACCGAGTCGATGCCGGAGGTGCAGCCGGTGGAGACCAGCGTCACCGGGCCCTCCGCGCCGACCTCACGGGCCAGTTCG
Source organism: Streptacidiphilus sp. MAP12-33 (assembly GCF_041261265.1). NCBI lineage: Bacteria > Bacillati > Actinomycetota > Actinomycetes > Kitasatosporales > Streptomycetaceae > Streptacidiphilus > Streptacidiphilus sp. MAP12-33. The sequence goes on along the minus strand of NZ_JBGCCA010000033.1, from coordinate 32,924 downwards.
GCCGCCATCGAGCTCGGGTTCACGTAGTCGTACAGGTGCGGGACGGTGTATCCCTGGTCGATCTCCCACAGCCGGCCGCCATCGCTGCCGATGGTGAACTCGCGCTCCAGGCTGGTGGTGCAGCCCACCGCGGAGCCGAGGGCGACCCCGAGCCGGGTCGGGTCGACGGCGTTGACGTCGAGCCCCGAGTCCTGGAGCGCCTCGCGGACCGAGACCACGGCGAACTGTGCCGCCCGGTCGAGCCGGCGGACGTCCTGCTGGGTCAGACCCGACTTGATCGGGTTGAAGTCGACCTCACCGGCGATCCGCGAGCGGAACGCCGAGGCGTCGAAGTGGGTGATGGCCCTGGTCGCCGTCCGGCCTTCGGACAACAGGTTCCAGTATTCCTTGACACCGACGGCACCGGGGGAGATGACGCCCATCCCGGTGATCACAGCGCGACGGGGCACCGCTGGCCTCCTGGTTCAGTTGGGATTGTGCGAGAGTGCGCCACCCGCCTCGTGGCGGGCTGGACCGTCAACGCAACGGGACGAGGGCGGTCTGGCGGGCACGTTCGAGGACCGCCGCCTGCGCGTCGGCCAGGGACTGCTCGGCCAGCGGGATCAGGCCCGCCATGGCCGGGGTGCGCGGCGCGAGGGAGAGCTGCGCGGCGATCACCTGGACGTCCATCCCGAGGCCGGTGCCGAACACCGTCTCCAGGTAGGGACCGACGTGGTTGTGCTGCTCCATCGGCGCGCCCGGCGTGTAGCCACCGCCGTAGCTGGCCACGACGGTCGCCGGACGGCCGGTGAGCGGGCCCGGGGTGCCGTCGAAGGTGATGGTGCGGTCGTTGACCAGCACCTGGTCGATCCACGCCTTGAGGGTGGAGGGGATGGACCAGTTGTACATCGGGGTGCTGATCAGCAGCGCGTCGGCGGAGAGCAGCTCCGCGACGAGCTCGTCGCGCAGCAGCATCGCGTGGCGCTGGCGCTCGTCGTGGGCGACGGCCGGCATGAAGCCGGCGGTCACGCCGGCCTCGGTGAGCGGCGGCACGGGCGCGGCGCCGAGGTCCCGGTAGGTGACGACCCCGTCCGGGTTCTCCTGCTGCCAGACCCGGCGGAAGGACTGGCCGAGGGCGCGGGAGACCGAGCCTTGGGAAACGGCGGAGGAGTCGATGTGCAGCAGATGCGGCATGGTCTTCTCTCCTGTGGGAGGAGTGCGGCCCACGGCGGGCCGGGTATCGCTCACGATCCGTCAGTTCACTTGTGCGACAACGGATCTGGCCTCAAGCGGGTACTGACCTGAGACGGGAACCGTCAGGGGCGCGAGGAACTGCGCGAGCAACCACCCGCGTGCGGATGGCCCTGTGTGTTGAGGACCATCCGCACGCCAGTGGCTTGTCGCGCACGCAGTACATCGAGCAGAGCCCCGCGCCCCTGAAGGCGGCTGCGCCGCCTCAGCGCACGCGGGCCGTCAGCAGGACCGACTGGTCGCCCTCGATGCTGCGGATGCCCTCGTAGGCCAGGCCGGCCTTCTCGAAGAGGGCCGCGAAGTCGTCGACGCTACGGCGCTTGCCGCCGCCCATGAGGACCATCAGCAGGTCCACCGCCGTCGCGATCTCCTCGAAGGGGCTCGTCCCGCCCAGCAGCATGTCCACCACGACGACGCGGGCGCCCGGCGCGCCCGCCTCCGCGGCGTTGCGCAGGACGCGGACCACGGTCTCGTCGTCCCACATGTACATCATGTGCTTGTACAGGTAGGTGTCCGCGCCCGCCGGCACCGCCTCGCGGCAGTCCCCGGCCAGCAGCTCGACGCGCGAGCCCAGCTCGCCCTCCGGCCGCAGCCGCTCGTCGACACTCGGCAGCACCTGCTCCAGCTCCAGCAGCACCGCGCGGATGTCCGGGTGGGCCTCCAGCAGGCCACGCAGCAGCTGGCCCTGGCCGCCGCCGACGTCCATGACGGTCTCGCCCGGCTTCGGGTCCAGCGCCGCCACCAGCGCGGGGGCGTTGTTCAGCAGGATGGTGTTGGCCGTCATGGCGCGGTTGAAGATGGCGCCGGCGTCGGGGTCGTCGTTGACGAAGTAGCTCTGCGCGGCGGTCCCGAAGATCTTGGGGAAGGCCGCCTCGCCGGTGCGGACGGCCTCCGCCGTGTGCTGGAGCACCGTCATCGGGACGTGCATCCAGCCGAAGCGGATGACGTCGGGGGCGCCCCAGGGGGCGTCGGCGCGGATCATCCGGGAGAGCTCGGTGTGGCGGAAGGCGCCGTCCTCGGTCTCCGCGAAGAAGCCGAGGCGGGCCAGGGCCCGCAGCAGCCGGCCGGTCGCGTCGGCGTCCGCGCCGACCGTCGTGGCCAGCTCGGCGGCGGGGCGCGGCTCCTCGCCGAGCGCGTCGGCGAGGCCCAGGTCCACGGCCGCCTGGACGAACTGGAGCGCGGCGAAGCCCATGCCGATCCGGTACAGGGTGACCCGGGCCTCCAGGGAGGGCAGGGGAGCGGTGGTCATGGCGGTGGTCCCCTCAGGCGTGCAGCGCGGCGAGGCGGGCGAAGTAGACGCCCGCGTCCGGCAGGTCGTGGCGGATGATCCGGGAGCGGGTCAGCAGCTCGCCGTCGACGCGCACCAGCTCGTCGGTGACGACGCAGCTCGGCTCGAAGACCACCTCGCCGGTGGGGTGGGTGATGCTGACCAGGCAGGTCGCGGTCACCCGCAGCGCGCCGTCGTCCAGTACCTCGACGCGGCGGTTCTCGAACCAGTGGCGGATGGTGCTCGCGCCGTAGCGGGGGATGTTGGCGCCGAGGCCGCCGAGCAGCGCCGGGCGGCTCTCCAACTGCCAGGCGCCGTGGTAGCCGAAGACGCAGTCATCGGTGAACGTGGCGGCGAAGGCCGCCAGGTCGCGCTGCTCCAGCAGCGGCATCTGGTGGGCGTAGAAGTCCGCGACCTGCGCGGCCAGTTCCGCGTCGGTCGCGCTCTGCTGCAGCGTCCGGGACACAGGGCACCTCTCTCGGTCGTACCGGGATCTACCGGTTCTGCACCGTGGCGGCGGGCACTCCAGTGCCGCTGGAGAGCCGGTGCACCCCGCGCCTCCAGCGGGCTGCGACTCCGCTTCGAGAGGCGCCGCCCAGGGTCTGTCACCGGACCCAGGTGGAGACGCGGAGACAAGGAGCGGACGACATGACCGAGCAGATCCCGAGCAAGAGCCGGGAGGTGCGCCTGGTCGCCTACCCCGAGGGCGCACTCACCCTCGACGACCTCGAGGTCGCCGTGGCCGAACTGCCCGAGCTCCAGCCCGGCCAGGTGCTGGTGCGCAACGAGTGGATGGCCCTCGGCACCGTCTACCGCGACCAGATGCAGGCCGCGCTGGAGATCCCGATCCCGGTCTTCCAGCTCGGCGAGCCGATGTGGGGCCGCACCGTCGGCACCGTCGTCCGCTCGCTCAGCCCGGACCTGGCCGAGGGCGACCTGGTCGAGCACTACGCCGGCTGGCGCGAGTACACCCCCGGCTACGCCGGGATGTTCTTCAAGCGCGACCGGGACCAGCTGCCGGGCCTGGAGTACTTCCTCTCCTACGGCCCCACCGCGTGGCGCGGCATGGCCGAGATCGCCAAGGTCCGCGAGGGCGACGTGGTCTTCGTCTCCGGCGCCACCTCCGGTGTCGGCGTGCTGGCCGGGCAGATCGCCAAGGCGCTCGGCGCGGCCAAGGTCATCGGCAGCACCGGCTCCAAGGCGAAGATCGATTTCCTGGTGAACGAGGCCGGCTACGACGCCGCCTTCGACTACCACGACGGCCCGGTCGCGGACCGGCTGCGGGAGCTCGCGCCCGACGGCATCACGGTCTTCTTCGACAACGTCGGCGGCGCCCAGTTCGAGGCGGCCGCGCAGGTGGCCGCGCCCGGCGCCCGTTTCGCGCTGTGCGGCTCGCTGGCCGCCCAGCACGGCGAGGAGGACGCCCGTCCCCGGCTCGACCTGACCAGCCTGATCCCGCGCGAGATCTCCTTCCAGGGGTTCGTCACCCTGCACACGCCCGAGCAGATCGAGGAGTGGAACGCCCAGTTCGCCACCTGGCTGGCGGAGGGGAAGATCACCTTCCCGCGGACGGTCGTCGAGGGCGGTGTCCCCGCGCTGCCCCAGGCCATGATCGACCTGCTGGAGGGCCGGCACAGCGGTGCCGCTCTGGTGAGGCTGGCCTGACCATGAGTACGACGGGAACACCGGTCCTGGGCACGCGGGCGCTCAACCGCGCGCTGCTCCACCGCCAGCTGCTGGTGCGCCGTTCCACCCTCTCCGCGGAACAGGCCGTCGCCCACCTGGTCGGCATGCAGGCGCAGGCCCCCAACCCGCCCTACCTCGGCCTGTGGACCCGGCTCGACGGGTTCGGCGTCGAGGACCTCGCCACCCTGGTCACCGAGCGGAAGGTGGTGCGCGTCGCGCTGATGCGCTCCACCATCCACCTGGTCACCGCACGCGACTGCCGGGCGCTGCGCCCGCTGCTCGCCGAGATGCTGGCGCGGACCGTGCGCGGCCAGTTCGGCAAGCAGGTGGAGGGCGTGGACCTCGACGAACTCGCCAAGATCGGCACCGAGCTGACCGACAGCCGCCCGCTCACCTTCGCCGAGCTCGGCGCGGAGCTGACCGGACGCTGGCCCGGTCACGACGCCAACGCGCTCGCGCAGACCGTGCGCAACCTGGTCCCGCTGGTCCAGGTGCCGCCGCGCGGTCTGTGGGGGCACAGCGGCCAGGCCGCCCACACCACCGTCGACACCTGGCTGGGGCGCGCCCCCGACCCGGAGGCGACCGCCGACGAGTACGTGCGCCGCTACCTGGCCGCGTTCGGCCCGGCGAGCGTCAAGGACATGCAGAAGTGGTCCGGCCTCACCCGGCTCCAGGAGGCGTTCACCCGCCTCGGCGGGCGGCTGCGCCGCTACCGGGACGAGCGCGGCACGGTCCTGTACGACCTCGCCGAGACGGAGCTGCCGGACCCGGACGAGGACGTCCCGGTCCGCTACCTGCCGGAGTTCGACAACATCCTGCTCTCCCACGCCGACCGGGAGCGGATCATGTCCGAACGCCACCGCGCCCGGGTCTTCACCAACAACGGCATCATCCGCGCCACCGTGCTCGTCGACGGCTTCGTCCACGGCCGCTGGCGGCTGGACCGCGCCAAGGACCGGGCCACCCTCGTGGTCGAACCATTCGCGTCGCTGGACCGGCGGGTGACGGCCGAGCTGGCCGAGGAGGGCGCGCGGCTGCTCGCCTTCGCCGCGGCCGACGCCCGCAGCCACGACGTACGGTTCGAGCCGGTCGGCTGACCCGCGCACCGGGCCCGCACCGGGCCCCACGATTCCCGGAGGTCGTCCCCATGTCCACCGCTGCCCCGCTCGCCGCCCCGCCCGCCGTGGGCGAGTCGGCCGCCTTTGCCGAGCTGCTCGCTCTCGCCGCGCGGGAGGCCGAACTCTCCGACGCCACCCGGGAGCTCTCGCCCGGCATCGTCACCGGCCTGCGCGCGGCCGGGTTCGCCCGCCACTTCGTCGCCCGCCGCTTCGGCGGGACCGAGGGCACCTTCGCGGAGTTCTTCCAGGCCGTCCTGGACCTCTCCTCCGCCTGCGCCGCGACCGGCTGGTGCGCGGCTCTGCTCGCCGCGTCCTCCCGCTACGCCGCGCACCTGCCGGAGGCGGGCCACGAGGCCGTGTGGGGGCCGAACGCCGACGCCCTCATCGCTACGGGCCTGGTCCCGGCCGGGGAGGCCACCGCGGCCGTCGGGTCGGGCTGGCGGCTGTCGGGCCGCTGGCAGTACATCAGCGGCGTCACCTTCGCGGACTGGGCGCTGCTGTGCGCCAAGGTCGCGGGCGAGGACGGCCTGCGCTTCTTCGCACTGCCGCGCGGGTCCTACGAGGTCGTGGAGTCCTGGGACTGCGTCGGCATGCGGGCCACCGGCAGCCACACCGTCGTCGTCGAGGACGTCTTCGTGCCGGCGCACCTGTCCTTCGCCCGCCAGGACATGGAGACGGGCGTCAACGCCTGGTCCGACGTGGCCGCCCACAACGTGCCGTTCCAGGCGATCGGCGCGACGGTCTTCGCGCTCGCGCCCGTCGGCGCGGCGCAGGGCGCGCTGCGGGCCGCGTCCGCCGCGGTCGCCGGCAAGCGGCTCACCGACACCATGCAGCTCGAACTGGTCCGTGCCTCGGCGCGGATCGACGCCGCGCGGCACCTGGTCGAGGTCAACGCGACGGTCGTGGACGACCGCGCGTTCACGCCGCGTCTGCTGGCCCGCAACCAGCGCAACGCCGCGTTCGCGGCGGAGCAGGCGGCGGAGGCGGTGGCCGCACTGCTGCGGGCGGTGGGCACGGCGGGCCTCACCGAGTCCTCCCCGTTGCAACGTCTCTGGCGCGACGTCACCGCTGCCACCAGTCACATCGCGCTCCGCTACGACGTGACCCGCGCGGCCGCCAACTACACCGCGGCGCTGACGGCGGCATAGTCACTCGTAAGGGGCAACGGGCGGCCGGTGGTTGATTCGATCGGCGCATTGGGCTACTGATGTGTTCTTGTGATCCGAGTCTTGTTGGCAGAGGACCTTCACATGCTGCGCCGGGCGCTCGTCTCCCTGCTCAGCCTGGAGGAGGACATCGAGGTCGTCGCCGAGGTGTCGAACGGTCTCGACGTCGTGCCGCGCGCTGTCGCGGTGCGGCCGGACGTCGCCGTGCTGGACATCGACCTGCCCGGTCTGGACGGGATCTCCGCGGCGGCGGCCCTGCACGAGGCCCTGCCCGAGTGCCGGAACCTGATCCTGACCGGGCTGAGCCAGCCGGGGAACCTGCGGCGGGCGGTGGCCGCGCACGCCGTCGGGTTCCTGCCCAAGGACGCCGAGCCGGAGCGCCTGATGGGCGCGATCCGCGCCGTGGCGAAGGGCGAGCGCGCCTTCGACGTCACGCTCGCCCTGGCTGCGCTGGAGAAGACACCGGAGGTGCTCTCCTCGCGCGAGCTGGAGGTGCTGCGGCTGGCCGCGCAGGGCGAGGAGGCGAGCCAGATCGCGGCCCAACTGCACCTCGCCACCGGTACCGTGCGCAACTACCTGACCACCGCCGTCACCAAGCTCGGCGCCCGCAACCGGGTCGACGCGATACGTATCGCCCGCGAGGCCGGCTGGATCTGAGCGCCGCACCACCGGCTCTCAGCCGTTCCTGCGGCCGCCACGGGTCCACATCATCGTGCTGGGCACCGGGAAGCGGGTCAGCAGCCGGTAGGTCTTCGGCGGGGTGCTGCTGACGAACTCCTTGTAGGCGACGGCGCGCCTGCCGGTCAGGCAGGCCCCGCGCGGGGTGTCGTCGGGGCGGGTGAACTGGATGACGCCGTCGTGGCGGCCCAGGCTCACCGGCTGGTGGAGGTGGCCGAAGCGGAACGGCTTCGCCGCGCCGCCGCGCAGGGTGCGGGCGATCTGGTCGGCGGCGTGCATGCCGGTGGGGATGCCGCTCTGGCAGGTGCCGTGGAGCACGCCGTAGGACTGGCGCACCGCGGCGGCGTCGCCGATCGCCCAGACCTCGGGGTGCGAGGTGGAGCGCAGGCTCGGCTCGGTGAGCACGCGGCCGCGGTCGTCGGTGGCGAGGCCGGCCTCGGCGGCGAGCGGGGAGACCCGGACGCCGGCCGTCCACACGCTCGCGTCGCTGGGCAGGAGTTCGCCCCCGGCCAGCTCGATCCCGTCCGGCAGCACCTTGGCGACCTCGACGCCGGCGCGGACCTCGACGCCCAGCCGGGCGAGCGCGGCGTCAAGGTATGCCTTGGCCTTCGGGCCCGTCATCGAGCCGGGCTGCTCGCGGCCCAGCAGGACGACGCGCAGCGCGGGGTGGCTCTCGGCGATCTCGGCGGCTGCCTCGACGCCGGTCAGGCCGCTGCCGCTGACGGTCACCGTGCCGCCGCCCGCCGCGTCCAGCTCGGCGAGCCGGGCGGCCAGCCGCTCCGCCGCGTCCTGGCCGTTGAGGGTGAACGCGTGCTCCTCGATGCCGGGGACGGTCGTGGTGTCGGTGGCGCTGCCGAGGGCGTAGACGAGGGTGTCGTAGGCGACCGTGCGCCCGCCCTCGGCGGTGCTGAGGGCGATCTCGCGCCGCTCGGCGTCGATCGCGGTGGCCCAGCCCTCGACGAACTCGACGCCCGCGCCGGCGACGAGCTCCGGGATGCGGAAGTCGGTCAGCTCCCCGCCGGCCGCGGTCTGGTGCAGCCGCAGCCGCTCGGTGAACCGCGCGGTCGCGTTGACCAGCACGACGCGGGTGTCGCGGCCGCGCGTCCTGCGTGCGACGCGGAGCGCCGCCGTCATGCCGGCGTAGCCGGCGCCGAGGACGACGATGCGGTGCGGGGCGGAGGCGGTCGAGCGGGTCATGGCTGGCTCCTTCGGGCGGTCTCATCCGTTGTTCGCCTCACGGACGAGACGGCGGCCCGGAACGTGACAGCCAGAGAATGTGACCTGCATCACATCATCGCCGGCGGGTCACACCGGCCAGCTTCTCGGGGTTGCTGACCAGCTGGATCTGCTCGATCAGGCCGTCCACCAGGTGGGTCGTGATCGCCGCGACCGGGGTTCCGCCGGAGAAGACCACGACGCCCGGACCGCCGTTGAGCTGCAGCACCTCGGCGCTGGGATCCTCGGGCATCCGCCCGGCGAAGGTCGCGAGGGCGCGCGCCACCAGGTCCAGCCCCGTGATGGCCTTGCGCGGCGCGGGAGCCAGCCCGCCGCCGTCGCTGATCAGCACCACGTCCGGCGCCAGTACCTCCATCAGGGCGTTGATGTCGCCGCCGACGCTCGCGGCCAGGAACCGCTCGGTCGCCTGCTGCCTGGTCGAGCGGTCGGTGTCGTAGCGGTGGCGGCGCGCCTCGACGGACTTCCTGGCCCGGCTGCTGATCTGCCGCACCGTGGCCTCCTCCCGCCCGACGAACCCGGCGATCTCGGCGTGGCTGAAGCCGAACGCCTCGCGCAGCACGAACACCGCGCGCTCGACCGGGGACAGCGCCTCCAGGACGAGCAGCATGGCCGTGGACACCGAGTCGGCCAACGCCACGTCGTCGGCGACGTCGTGGCTGGTCAGCAGCGGCTCCGGGAGCCACGGCCCGACATAGGACTCGCGCCGCACCTGCGCGCTGCGCAGCCGGTCGATGGCCAGCCGGGTCGTGGTCCGCACGAGGTACCCCTCCGGGTCCTCGACACGCGTCGCGTCCTGATCGACGCGGTCCCAGCGCAGCCAGGCGTCCTGCACGACGTCCTCGGCGTCGGCGACACTGCCGAGCACGCGGTAGGCGACCGCCTGCAACAGGCGCCGGTGCTCCGCGAACACGGTTTCCGCGTCGGGCTGTTCCATGACCGTTCCGGTGCTCATCGCGTCCCCCTCGCTGTGACGGGGGGATGATAGCCAACGGCGCCAACGGCGCTAGTGCAACGCGGCCATCGGCGCGGCCGCCGGTTCGAGGGGGATCTGTGCCTCCAGCTCGAACCAGCCGTCCTCGCGGACGCCCGCGGTCAGCTTGCCGCCGAGGCGTTCCATCCGGAACGTCAGGTTGCCGATGCCGCTGCCCTTCTCGCCGCCGGAGGAGGCCTCCTCGGCGGCCTCCGGGTCGAGGGCGGGGACGCCGTCGTTGACCAGCCGGAACCAGACCCGGCCCCCGTCGCGGCCGCTGGAGACGCGGCACCGGCGGACCTCGCTGTGGCGCAGGATGTTGGTCAGGCCCTCACGGAAGACGGTGGCGAGCGCGGTGTCCAGTTCGGCAGGAAGGTTTCCGCAGCCGAGGTCGACCTCGGTGGTGACACCCAGCATGCCCAGCATCACCCGAGCGTCGTGCACCTCCGAGCGCAGCGACATCTCCCGGTAGCCGTGGGCGACCGCGCGGACGTCGGACAGGGCCTGGCGGGCGATGTCGAGGATCTCGGTCAGCTCCTGCCGGGCCTCGTCGGCGGGAGCGGGCAGCAGGCGGTAGACCAGCTCGCACTTGAGCGTGATCGTCGACAGGCTGTAGCCGAGCAGGTCGTGCAGGTCGCGGGCGAAGCGCAGCCGCTCCTGGGTGACCGCGAACTGGGCCAGTTCGGCGCGCGAGCGGTGCACCTCGGCCACCAGGACGGTGAGCCGGGACAGGCCGAAGATGACCAGCCCGGTGATCGTGGTCGCGATGATCCCGTACAGGTCCGTGAGCAGCGAGAACCCGAGGCTCATCTGCTGGAGGAGGCTTCCGGCCACGACGGCGCCGAAGAGGATCCAGGCCGGCCGGGTGGCGCGCAGGACCAGCAGGATCGATCCGGCCAGCATGGCCGGCGGGGTCAGCCACCCGGAGCCGAAGAACGGAAAGGGGGCGTAGGCGATGACCAGCTGGGCGGCCAGCAGCAGCGGCGCGTGGCGGGTGAGCCGCGGGGCCAGCCGCGGAAAGGAGTTGAGGAACTGCAGGGTCAGCATCAGGGCCAGCAGGCCCACAGCGGCGACCAGGCCGGTGGTCGAGTGTCTCGCCGAGAGCACGTAGGTGAACGAGACCGTACTGAACCCCACCAGCACCACGGCGGTGATGGCCATCGCCATCCGGGGGGCGAGCTGGACGGACAGTTCCTCGTCCGCGCGGTCGACCGCGAGATCATGGGTTTCCATGCCGCCCGACATCCCCCGTCCCGGCTGTACCCGATTGCTCACAAAAGGTGAGCACCGAACGATAACGGCTGGATTGACGGAGCATCAAGACGCGTCCGCCCCTGAGACCAACATGTCCCCGACACTCACCTCGGCGAGCCGGTCCAGTCCCACCGCCCGCTGGAAGGCGTCCGCGTCGCCGATCGACACGATGCGCGCGGACAGGCCGAGCGCCGTCGCGACCAGGGTCAGCGTCTGCTGCAGGGCGCCCAGATCGCGCAGCACGTTGCTGTACGCGGTGCCGCTGAACTTGTAGGCGGCGCGCCGCAGTCGGGCGCAGATGCCGAGCAGCAGGGCGTCGGGGCCCTCCGCCGCGAGCCGGGCGGCGGCCTTCGGTTCGCCGGGCATCCGCTCCAGCTGGTGGCCCAGCGGGTCGTAGTGGTAGGCGCCGGCGGGCAGGCAGGAGGCCTCCCCGGCCACCAGGTACAGCTCCAGCGCGTAGGCCGCGTCGACGCTGTCGTAGGGGCGTTCGCTGGTGGGGTAGTCCGGCAGGTCGAACTGCTGGGGCGGGGTCAGCCGTTGGACCCGGGCGGCGCGGTAGAGCAGCGCGCCGAGCCGGTCGAGGGAGAGCGCGGCCGCGACCGTCGGGTGCGGCGCCCGCTCCAGCAGATCGCTCAGCGGGGGGTCCATGGACCGCAGCAGCGCGAGATCGGGCCGGGGCAGCGGCACCCGCTCGGTGGCGGTCGAGGCGGGCCGGGCGACGGGCGGCGGGGTCATCCGGCCGACATGGGCGAAGGTCGCGCCGCGCGGGCGGCCCAGCCGCTCCCTCCGGCTCGCCGCGTGCAGCAGCAGGTCGTCGCGGGACCAGCCGACCAGGGTGGGATCACGGTCCTCGGCGAAGGAGGCCGCGTGGCCGGAGGCGTGACTGCGCCCGTCGGCCCGGCCCGGTTCGCTGTGCGCGTGGGCCTCGGGCCGGTCGGCCACCACGAGCAGGCCCGCCGCCACCAGGTAGGCACGGACCGCCTCGACGGCCGGCCGGTGCGGCTCCTCCGGGTCGTCGGGGGTGCCGTCCAGCCGGCCGAGCAGGCCGACGATGTCCGGATGGTGCAGGTCCACCCGGTGGTCCAGCAGCGGCGACTCGATGCACAGCCCGCCCGGCGCGGTGTGCAGCACCGCGAAGCGCGAGAGCCGACAGGTCCGGCCGAGCAGGGGCTTGAGCTGGGCGAAGCGCGCCTGCCGGGAGAGGGGGACGATCGACAGCACCGGCTGCGGGCCGATCGCCAGGGTCCGGATCACCAGGTGCTGCAGCGGCAGCATCTCGGCCAGCAGCTCGGGCGCGCGCACGGCGCCCTGCGGTCCGGAGGTCAGGATGTTGTGGATCGTCACGGGCCCGAGCTGCATCCGTTGCACGGCGGCACGCAGCGCCGCACTCGGCTTGTCGATCCGCAACTCCTCCCACGGCGTCTCCATCAAGATCGCGCCGTCCGGGTCGGAGTCGAGGTCGACGACGGTCCCCGGCAGGAACGACCAGAGGTTGACAAGCTGCGCGGTCAGGCTGTCGAGACGCACGGCACTCCTCACAAGCTGTGCTCCGTTACAGGAAGAGCGGCACCGGGTTGAGATCCTCGTAGCGGGTGGGCCGGTCCAGGTCGCCCGTGGCGACCGGGACCTCGAAGAGTCTTCCCGGGGCGAACCGGGCCCAGTGCAGGCGCAGACCGGGCACGATCACCCGGGCCACCGGCAGGCCGACGTCGGGTCTGGTCTGGTCGAGCACCAGCAGCTCCATGCCCTTGCGGCGGACGATCTCGTCGGCGGCGGCGACGTCCTCGCGCAGGTCGGCCCGCGGCTGGTACGGGTGCGTGGCCGGACCGCTCGCCGGACGGTCGGCCCGCGGACGCAGGTAGGGGAGTTCGGCGGTCCGGGCGGTGCGGAGCCAGTCCCGCACGTCCGGTGCGTCGGTGCCGTAGCCGGTACCGTCCGGGCGCGCGTCGACGACGTACGGCAGCATCTGGTTGAGCTCGGTCAGCGCGCGGTGCAGGGCGACGCGCGGGTCGAAGTGGGCGCCGAAGCCGAACATCACGTCCTCCTCCGGCTTGTCGGTCCGGCGCGACAGCGCCACCACCGTGGGGATACCCAGGTCGGAGGTGAGGTCGAGGGCCCAGACCTCGCGGTGCACCGACGCGTGCACGGTGCGCAGCTCGCCGATCCACGGGTCGGCGAAGGCGTCGAGGTCCACGCCGGGCCGGCGCAGGCGGTTGTACCACCACAGCGCCACCGCGTCCCGCTCCACCAGCTCCAGGAAACCCTGGAGGATCGCGTCCTCCAGGCTGGCCCCGGCGGCGACGCCGTTGGAGTTGGCCTGGCAGTAGGGGCGCCCGGCCAGGTTCGGCCCGCCGAAGTACAGCAGGGCGGTGGGCAGCAGCCGCCGCTGTCCGGTGAGCGACCAGACGGGTGTCCACTCGATGGTCCGGTCCTCGGCGAAGCGCCGGGCCACGTGCTGGAAGGGGCCGTTCGCGGCGTTCCAGCGTTCCCGGTCGGCGAACTGCCGCCCGGCGTAGAGCTGGACGGTGTCCGGGTGGACGGCCTGGTCGCCGAGCCGGCGGTAGGAGGCCCGGACCACCGGCTCGTCGCCCTGGAGGTAGCCGCAGTGCCGCTCCAGTGCCTCGGCCAGGGCGCTCACCCTGGCCCGCAGCGGCGTGCTGCCCTTGCCCGAGCTGGTCATCCGCAGCCCGGCCCGGACCGAGGCCAGGTCGGGTCTGACCACGGCGAGGTTGTGCCCGGCGTGGTAGACGTTCAGGGCCTCGGGACCGCGGGGGTCGCGCCAGATCTGCCGGACCAGGCCCGTCAGCGGATCGACGTGGTGACCGTACCGGGACAGCATCTCCTCGGGTCCGCCGGCGCGGTGACCGCCGCCGGCGACGTCGGTCTTCCGGCGGGAGCGCAGCGTGACCGGCCGTTCGAGCTGGGCGGCCATCAGGCCCGGATCGCCGCAGTCGGGGCACTGGGGACGGCGCCGCACCGGGTGGTGGCTGCCGTCCAGGGTCAGGCCGTTGAGCGTCCACAGCTGCCGCTGGCCCGGGTGCCGGTGTCCGGCCAGCCACTTGGCCGCCTCCAGCACGCCCAGGTGGAGCCCGGCCAGCAGGCTGGCCGGGACGCCGCAGGGTCTGCGGGGCAGCGGGCCGGTGGTGCCGCTGCCGCGCTGGAGCCGGGCCTCGATGGGGCGGGCCCGCCACAGCCGCTCGGCCAGGCAGGACCAGCAGGGGCCGTCGGGCAGCGAGAGGAAGGGGCCGATCCAGGTCTCGGTGCCGTGCGGCTGGACGGGCAGCCAGGGGCGGCCGGAGGCACGGCAGTCACGGTCGATCTCGCGCAGTTCCGGGTCGAGGTAGTCGTCGCAGGCGACCAGGGTCAGGTCGGCCCGCTCGGCCGGGCAGGTGCGCAGGCCGGCGGCGGTGGCGGCGTCGAGCAGCGCCCGCGGGCCGGTGCTGCCCAGGGCGTGCACGTGGACCTGCCGGGTGCGGCCGCCCGAGGTGCCGTCGGCCAGGCCGACGGCACCCCAGTAGGCGCGTTCGGCCGGGGAGTCGGACGACCAGGCGGGGAGTTCGGCCAGCAGTTCGGCCTTCTCCAGCCGGTCGATCAGGCGCAGGGTCCGTTCCGGCGGCAGGACCGCGGCCGCCTCGGCGACCACGGCCTCACGGGAGCGGGCTCCGTCGAGCAGGCCGGCGAGGTGGCAGACCTCGCGGCCGCGCAGGGCGGTGACGCGCTGTCCCGACACCAGGTAGACCGCCTCGTCGGGAACGATGCGGACCGTCAGATGCTCCTTGAAGCCCAGGCAGGGCTTCTCCGATCCCGGCCGGAGTCGCATCAGACCGTCGCGCACTCGTTGGCGCTGAACGGCTCGGACTCGCCGAAGCAGAAGCAGCTGGCTGCTTCCGTGGGCAGGAGTATCGGGCGGTCGGTGCCGTACTCCTCGATCACCAGATCATCGCAACCGTGCTGTACGGGCATGGTGCCTCCTCTTACCGGGAACCGCCCTGCGCGACCGGGGCGTCGCATCGGCGGATGCCAGGAGTGTGGCCGAGTCCCGGTGGAGACCAGTAGTGCCGAAGTCACCGAACGCTGGTGAAGTTTTCATGGTCATTCGGTGAGGACGTCAATTCCCGTGGTGGCGGGCCTGGTTGTGCAGCACGATCGCCGTCACGGCGAGGCCGCGCCCGGTGAGCCAGCGGCCCCGCAGCCGGTCGAGCCCGATGCCGTCCAGGGCGTTCCGGTCCTGTGGAATCAATCGTACCGTGAACCAACCTTCCTGATGGAGCATCACCTCCGCCTCACCGAACCGGAGACGGCGTCGGGTCAGCGGGTACCAGGTCTTGTAGACCGACTCCTTGGCGCTGAACAGCAGCCGGTCCCAGTGCACCGCGGGCACGTCCGCCGCCAGCCGCGCCAGCCGTTCCCGCTCCCGCGGCAGCGCGATCTCGTCGAGCACGCCGGGCGAGAGCGCGGCGTGCGGCTCGGCGTCGATGCCCAGCGCGGCCACCTCGGCCGAGTGGGCCACCGCCGCCGCCCGGTAGCCGGCGCAGTGGGTCATGCTGCCCACCACCCCGGCCGGCCACAGCGGCTCGCCGCGCTCCCCGGCCGGCAGCGGCGTCGGCGCCCGGCCCAACTGGGCCAGCGCGTACCGCGCGCACAGCCGCACGGAGGTGAACTCACGGCGCCGCTTGTGAACGGCGGCGGCCACCTGGGCGGCCTCGGCGGCGAACAGCGGCCCGTCCGGCGGATCGGTGGTCAAGGTGGCCGACACGACCGGAGCGGGCAGGATCCTCTCGATCACCTGCGGCCCTCCCGGGGATCGATGGGGCGATGGGATGTCGCGACGTCGTCCCGCCGGGCGCGGGCCCGGCGGGACGACGTCAGCTCTGACGGAGCAGGCGGTGTCCGCCGTTCAGGACTCCGCCGGGGCCGGGGCGCCGGCGTCGCCGGCCGCCTCGTCCGGGGCCTCGCCCGGCCCGGAGGCCGCCTCGGCCCAGGCGCCGGGGCTGTGCGCGGTGTTCTTGCGCGGCAGCGCGAAGGTCAGCAGCAGCGTCAGCAGCATGCCGCCGAGGAACCACTTCAGCGAACCCTCGAAGGTGTCCGCGAAGGAGACCGCGGTGCCGTGCTTGCTGGCCGCGGCGAGCACCTGCTGCGCCTGCGGGTTGCCCGACAGCTCCGCCGGGACCTGCGCGCAGCTCGCCGGGGTGCTGTTCCAGTCCTTCTCCTTGGCCGTGTCGGCGCTGCACTGCTGGTAGTAGGCGACGATGTGGTCGGCGCCGGTGTCGCTCACCGAGACCGCGGCCAGGTCCTTGCGCAGCTGCGGCACCGCGTCGTTCGCGGTGTGGGTGATGTGGCCGCCCAGCGCGCCGAAGAAGACGACGCTGACCAGCGCGGTGCCGATGGCGAAACCGAGCTGCTGGTTGGTGTTGACCAGACCCGAGGCGGAGCCCGCGTCCTTCATCGGGGCCTCGCTGGTGGCGAGGTCCGGGATCGGCGACATCACCATGCCGAAGCCGAGGCCGAACAGCGCCAGCGGCACCAGCATCTCCCAGGTGGTGATCTGCTGGCCCCAGTGGTTCGCGGCCCAGATGTACGAGCCGATGCCCGCGATCACCAGCACCGCGCCCAGCTGCAGCAGCTTGCGGCCCATCTTGGCCGCCAGCACCGCGTAGGAGAGCGCGGAGGTGATGAAGGTGGTGACGCAGAACGGCAGCGAGGTCAGGCCCGCGTGGATCGGCGTCCAGCCCAGGCCGACCTGCATGTACAGGCTCCAGGACAGGAAGAAGATGCCGACGCCGATGTTGAAGGCCAGCTGCACGCTGAGCGCCGCGGAGAAGCTGCGCAGCCTGAACAGGCTGAGCACGATCAGCGGGGAGCCGTCCTTGCGGGTCCGCGCCTGCTGGTTGCGCACCAGCAGGAACGCCGCCACCGGGGTCAGCGCCATCATGACGTAGCCCCAGACCGGCCAGCCCAGGTCACGGCCCTGCACCAGCGGGAAGATCAGCAGGAAGACGGCGAGGGCGGCCAGCACCGTGCCGACCAGGTCCAGCCGGAGCGCCACCGGCGCCTTGGACTCGCTGATGGAGTTGCGGCCGATGATCAGGCCGCCGATGCCGACCGGCACGTTGATCAGGAAGACCAGGCGCCAGTCCAGGCCGAACAGGTTCCACTGGACCAGCAGGCCGCCGAGGCTCAGCCCGGTCAGCGCGGCGAGGCCGGCGACGGTGCCGAACATGCCGAACGCCTTGGCGCGCTCCTGCGGCGGGAAGCTGACGTGGATGATCGCCAGCACCTGCGGCACCATGATGGCCGCGAAGCCGCCCTGGGCCAGCCGGGCGGCGATCAGCAGGCCCGGGTCGGTCGCGCAGGCCGCCGCCAGCGAGGCGAGCGTGAAGCCCGCGACGCCGATCTGGAAGACCTTCTTGCGGCCGTAGATGTCACCGAGGCGACCGCCGACGATCAGTAGCAGCGCGAACGACAGCTGGTAGCCCGCCGTCACCCACTGGATCGCGGCGTACCCGGCGTGCAGGTCGGTGCGGATGGACGGGACGGTGACGTTCAGGATCGTGCTGTCGAGCATGTCCATGAACGCGGCCACGAGGATCACGGCGAGGGCGATCCAGCGCTTGGGGTTCAACTCGCTCTCCTGTGCGCCGGGGGGCGTGACTTCGAGCGTCGTCACGGTGGTTCTCCTTCTATCGGGGGGTGTTGCGCCTGTCCCGGGCCCGCCAGGGCTCAGAACAGGACGTAGGGGTGGGTGTCGCCGGGGTTGTACTGGGTGCTGGCCACCTCGACGACCTGGGTCGGGCTGAGCGCCATGTAGCTGTGCACCAGCCGCGGTCGCACGATGACGAGGTCCCCCGCCACGAGCACCGTGTCGACGCGCTGGTCGGTGTCCAGGTCGTAGTAGGCGGCCCGGAGTTCGCCGGAGATCACGTACATCACCTCGGTCTTGTCGAGGTGGTAGTGGTTCCCGCGGCAGGGTCCGCCGGGGAGGCAGTCCCAGTAGGCGGCGAACTGGTAGGTGTTCTCGCCGTTGGCGAACCTGACGAGATCGCCGGCCGGGGAGGAGAGCCTGCCCGGACCGTCGCCAGGTATGACGTCGCGAAAGCGGGGGATCCGTTCGCAGCTGAGCTTGTCGGTCACGCCGGTGTTCATAGGACCTCTTTCGGGTCGTTCCTGGTGTCAGCAGGCTCCCCGGAGGCGCTGGAAGCGGCCTCGTCCACGGCTGGAACGTGCGCGACCAGTCGCGCCAGGGTCAGGGAGAGATCCCTGCGCCCGGCTTGGTCGTCTGCCGGATGGTGGGTCCGCGCCCGGTGCACGGCGCGGCTGAAGGCGCTCACCGCGCCCAGGTACTGGTCGTCCGCGTCGAGGGGCAACTCCTCGACGCCGGTGGCCCGTTCGATCCGCAGCACGGGCCGGTGGTCCGCCGGCGGCGCGTAGGCGCGGGGGACCAGCAGCCGTCCCTCGCTGCCGCAGAGCTCGTAGGCGGAGCGGTAGCCGTGGTCCATGCCGAAGACGATCTGCGCGGTCACGCCCTCGGGGGTGGCCAGCAGCACCGAGCCGCCGTCGTCCACGCCGTGCGCGGGATGCCGGTGCAGCGCCGCGCCGCGCACGGTGAGGCCGGGGCCCAGCTGGAGGACGGCGGCCAGCAGCGGGTGCACGGCTATGTCGAACAGCGCGCCGCCGCCGAGCTCACGCCGGTACCTGATGTTGCCGGGTGCCGGCGGCGGGATGGTGAACTCGCCGGTGAACGACCGCGGTTCGCCGATCGCCCCGGAGGCGACGAGCTCCCGCACCCGCGCGTGCTGGTGGTGGAACGGGAACATGAAGTTCTCCGCCAGCACCAGCCCGCGCATCTCCGCCAGCGCGAACAGCGCCTCGGTGGTCTCCGGCGAGCACGAGAGCGGCTTCTCGCCGAGCACGTGCTTGCCGGCCAGCAGCGCCCGCTCGATCCACTCGGCGTGCAGCGCCACCGGAAGCGGCACGTAGACCGCCTCCACCTCCGGATCGTCCAGCAGGGCCTGGTAGCCGGGCGCGGCGCGGCAGCCGTACCGCTCGGCCAGGGCGCGGGCGTTCGCCGGGGCGCGGCTGGCGAACGCCACCACCCGGCTGCCGGGGTCCGCCGCGAACGCGGGGACCACGCGGCGCCGGGCGATGTCCGCGCAGCCCAGCACTCCGATGCGAACCGGGTCGGCGGTCACGGGATCTCCTTCGGTCAGGACCCCGCGGCCGCGGGGAGCACGTCGCGCAGGAAGCGCCCGGTGTGGCTGGCAGGGTGCGCCGCCACCTGCTCGGGCGTGCCCGCGGCCACCAGCTCGCCGCCGCCGTCGCCCCCGTCCGGGCCGATGTCGATGACCCAGTCCGCCGTCTTGACCAGGTCCAGGCTGTGCGAGACCGCGACGACGGTGTGGCCCTTCTCCACCAGGCTGTGCAGGACCGACAGCAGCCGGTCCACGTCGCTCGCGTGCAGGCCGGTCGTCGGCTCGTCCAGCAGGTAGAGGGTGTGCGTGCCGCCCCGCCGCTGCAGCTCGTTGGCGAGCTTGACGCGCTGCGCCTCGCCGCCGGAGAGCGTGGTGGCGGGCTGGCCCAGGCGCAGGTAGCCGAGGCCGACCTCGTCCAGCACCCGCAGCGGCACCTCGATGGCCGGCTCGCCCTCGAAGAAGGCCAGTGCCTCCTCGATCGGCAGGTCCAGCACCTCGGCGATGGTCTTCCCGCGGTAGCGGATCTCCAGCGTCTCCGCGTTGTAGCGGGTGCCGTTGCAGGTCTCGCAGAGCAGGAAGACGTCGGGCAGCAGCTGCATCTCGATCCGGATGGAGCCGTCGCCGGTGCAGGTCTCGCAGCGCCCGCCGGGGGAGTTGAAGGAGAAGCGGCCCGGCTTGTACCGGCGCTTCCTCGCCTCCGGCGTCGCGCAGAAGACCTTGCGGATCGAGTCGAAGACACCCGTGTACGTCGCCGGGGTCGAGCGGCCGGAGCGGCCGATCGGCGCCTGGTCGACCTTGATGACCCGGTCCACGTGGTGCAGGCCCTCGATCCGGCCGTGCGCGCCCGGCGCCGGTGCCTCGCCGCCCAGGGCCGCCTCGACGGCCGGGTAGAGGATGTCGTCGACGAGCGTCGACTTGCCCGCGCCCGAGACGCCGGTGACGGCGACGAAGGTGCCCAGCGGGAAGTCCACGTCGAAGCCGGCCAGGTTGTTCTCGCGGGCGTCGTACACGGCGATCCGGCGGTCCTGACGCGGTGCGCGCCGGGCCTTGGGGACCGCGATGGCGCGGCTGCCGGAGAGGTAGCCGCCGGTCGGCGAGGCCTCGTCGACGAGCAGCTTGGCGACGGGGCCCGCGAAGACCAGCTCGCCGCCGTGCTCCCCGGCGGCCGGGCCGAGCTCCACGACCCAGTCGGCGGTGCGGATCATCTGGTGGTCGTGCTCGACGACCAGCACGGTGTTGCCCTGGTCGCGCAGCGCCCGCAGGGTGCCGACCAGCTTCTCGACGTCCTTGGGGTGCAGCCCGGTGGTGGGCTCGTCCAGCACGTAGAGCAGGCCGAACATGTCGGTGCCGAGCAGCCCGGCCAGCCGAATCCGCTGCGACTCGCCGCCGGACAGCGTGCGCGCCGGGCGGTCCAGGGTCAGGTACTCCAGGCCCATCCGCTCCAGGTGGCTGAGCCGCTGCACCATCTCGTCCACGGCCTGGGCGACGGCGGCGCGTTCGCGCGGCGTCACCGCCAGCTCCCGGAAGAAGGCGAGCGAGGAGGTGACCGGCAGCGCGGTCACCTCGGCGATGCCGCGGCCGGCGACCCGTACCGCGAGCTGGGCCGGGTTGAGCCGTCCGCCGCCGCACTCGGTGCACGGCGCCGGGCGCATGTAGTTCTCCAACTGCCCGAAGTTCTCACCGCCGGACTTGCGGTAGCGCTCGTAGAGCCAGGGCACGACGCCGGTGAACACCACGTCCTTGACCGGGTCGTTCGGCTTGTCGAACTTCCGCGCCCGGACCTTGATCTCGGTCCCGTACAGCAGCTTCTGCCGCAGCTCGGCGGTCAGCTGCTGCCAGGGCGTGGTCTCGGACTCGCCCTCCAGCACGGCGACCGCCCGCGCCTTCATCCGCTCCGGCTCGGTGAAGGTGGGCCGCCACGGGGTGATGGCCCCCTCCAGCAGCGAGCGGGCCGGGTCGGCGACCAGGGTCGAGGTGTCGACCTCCAGCCGCGTGCCGACACCCTGGCAGGCCGTGCACTGGCCGAACGGCAGGTTGAACGAGAAGGCGCCGTTGGTCAGTTCGGGCAGGCGGGTGTCGTGGCCCGCGGGGCAGGCGTTCTCGACCAGCTCCAGCGCGCAGACGGTGCAGTGCGGGTGGCCGATCCGGGCGAAGACCACCCGCAGCAGGTCGTAGACCTCGGTGACGGTGCCCACCGTCGAGCGGGGGCTGCGGGAGGCCGAGGAGCGCTGGTCGACGGCCACGGCGGAGCAGAGCCCGGCGACGTGGTCGACGTCCGGCTTGTCCATCTGGTGCATGAACTGCCGGGCGAAGGTGGACATGGACTGGAGCTGGCGTCTCTGCCCTTCGGCGTAGATGGTGGCGAACGCCAGCGAGGACTTGCCCGAACCGGAGACGCCGGTGAAGACCGTCAGACTCCGGTGCGGGAGGTCGACGTCGACGTCGCGCAGGTTGTGCTCCCGCGCGCCGCGCACGACCAGGGCCTCGGGCAGCAGATCGGTGCGGCCCGTCGTTCCGTCCATGCCTCTTCCTTCTTTCCTTGCGGGGGTCTCACCGCGCGTCGGCGGCGAGCTCCTCGATCAGCGGCACCAGGGAGGCCGGCGACGGCATCGCCGACACCTCGGCGCGCAACGCCCTGGCCTTGGTCCGGTACGTCTCGTCCTCCAGCAGCGCGCGGACGTTCTCCATCACGGCGTCCGGGTCGATCGGCTGCCCCACCAGCTGCCGTGCGGAGCCGTACGCGGTCACCCGGCGGGCGCTGTCGTACTGCTCGGCGACGATCGGCTGTGGCACCAGCAGCTGCGGCAGGCCCGCCAGGATCGCGGCCATGGTCGAGCCGCCGCCGCAGTGGTGGACCACCAGGTCGCAGGAGGGCAGCACCGAGGCCAGCGGCAGGAACCCGGCCGCGACGACCGCGTCGGGCAGCGGGCCGAGCTCCGGCACGATGTCGTTCGCGACGGCCACCAGCAGCTCCACGCCGAGGCGCGGCAGCAGGTTGACCAGCTCCCGCAGCACCCGGGCGCCACCGGCGGCCGGGGCCACCGTGCCCAGGGTCAGCAGCAGCCGGGGGCGCTCGTGGCGGTCGAAGGCCCAGGACGGCACCGTGGCCGGCGGGTCGTACTGCACGTAGCGCATGGCGTGGCCGCGCGCGCCCGACTCCGGCAGCAGGGAGGACGGGCAGGGCTCCAGCGCCAGGTCCGGCTCGGGAAGGCCGCCCAGGCCCAGCTCGGTCAGCTCCGGCTCCAGCTCGGCCACGCCGTGCTTGTCCATCTCACGGAAGTAGCCGAGGCCCACGCCGTGCTCGACCCACGGGATGCCGTGCAGTTGCGCCGCTATCGCGGCCGAGTAACTGTGCGGCTCCCCGATGATCACGTCCGGGCGCCACTGCTCGACGACCTTGCGCAGGCCCGGCAGGTTGCGGGCGGCCAGGCGGCCGAAGCCGCGCCCGGCCTGCTCCAGCATCTGCGGTTCCTCGCGCGCGAAGACGATGGGGTTGCCCGCGCGGTCGTGGGCCATCACCTCGGCCATGTGCATCGGGCCGTAGGTGGGCATGAAGGGCAGACCGGAGCCGTTGGCCGTGGGCGCCAGACCCTCTGGCGCGGCCACCAGCACCTCGTGGCCGGCCGCCCGCAGGGCCCAGGCCATCGGGACGACAGGGCAGTAGAGCCCGTAGCTCGGGCCGGTGCTCACCAGAATCCTCATGCGGCCCATGGCAGCAGCGCCCGCTCGAACCCCACTCGAGCCCGGCGCCGGGCCGTGTCACCAGCGCCGCTGCGGCGCGGCTCGAGCCGGTGTGCGTAGGTTCGCCCGCCATGGAGATCGAGGAGATGGCCGTCTGCGACGCCTACCGCATCCGGCCCAGGATCCACAGAGACGACCGGGGCGCCTTCTTCGAGTCGTTCCGCGCCGAGGAGTTCACCCAGGTCACCGGTCACGTGTTCCAGCCGGTGCAGACCAACTTCTCCGTCAACCACCGCAACGTGCTGCGCGGCATGCACGGAGTGGTGCTGCCGCCCGGCCAGGCCAAGTACGTCACCTGCGTCCGCGGTGCCGTCATGGACATCGTGCTGGACGTCCGGATCGGCTCGCCGACCTTCGGCGGCTACGACATCAACCTGCTGGAGCCGGGCCCCGGCACGGCCGTCTTCATCCCCGACGGGATGGCCCACGGGTTCATCTCGCTGGAGGACGACAGCTGCGTCAGCTACGTCTTCGACACCCCCTACGTGGCGGGCACGCCCTTCGAGATCAACCCCTTCGACCCGGAGCTCGGCCTGCCGTGGTGCCTGGCCGACGACGACCCGGTCGTGGCGGAGAAGGACCTGCGCGCCCCGACCCTGGCCCAGGCCGTCGAGCTGGGCATCCTGCCGACCTATGCGCAGTGCGTGGCGCACTACGGCCGGCAGCTGGTCTGAGCCTCACTTCTTCGAACCTCATCCGACAAGGAGCACCAACCCATGTCCGTGCCCACCGTCGACGCCTCCACCGAGACCGAACAGTCCGTCTTCCCCTACAAGCGGGCCTGCCCGTTCTCGATGCCCAGCGAGTACGGGCCGATGATGCAGCAGGGGTCCATCACCAAGGTCACCCTGATCACCGGCCTGCAGGTGTGGGCCGTCACCGGCTACGAGAACATCAAGCAGCTGCTGACCGACCCCCGGATCAGCTCCTCGCGCAAGCACGACAACTTCCCGTTCTACTTCCAGGCCCCGCCGGAGTTCCGCACCGAGACCTCGTTCATCGGCTACGACGCCCCCGAGCACACCACCACCCGCCGCAAGGCCGCGGTGACCTTCACCAACCGCCGGGTGCAGCAGCTGCGCGAGAAGATCGCCAAGAACGTCGACGAGCGCCTGGACGTGATGGAGGCCGCCGGCTCGCCCGCCGACCTGCACGAGATCGTCTCGCTGCCGGTCCCGATGACGATGATCTGCGAGCTGCTCGGCGTCCCCTACGAGGACCACGACTTCTTCGCCACCCACGGCACCAACCTGCTCGGCGGGCACAGCTCCCAGGAGCAGCGGCAGGCGGCCATGGTCGAGGTCGGCCGCTACCTGGAGAAGCTCGTCGACCTCAAGGAGGCCGAGCCCGGGGACGACCTGCTGAGCCGCGCGATCGTCGCCTACCGCGAGTCGGGCGAGGAGTACACCAAGCGCGACCTGGTGAACCTGTGCCGGCTGCTGATGAACGGCGGCCACGAGACCACCGCCAACATGATCTCGCTGTGCACCATGGCGCTGCTGCGCAACCCCGCGCAGCTCGCCGCGCTGCGCGAGGACCCGGAGCGGCTGATCGGCCCGGCCATCGAGGAGCTGGTCCGCTACATCACCATCGGCGACCTGGCGGTGCCGCGCGTCGCGCTGGAGGACATCGAGATCGACGGCGTCACCATCGAGAAGGGCGACGGCCTGCTCTGCCTGCTGCAGACCGCCAACCACGACGGCACCGTCTTCGAGCAGCCCGAGGAGCTGCTGCTGGAGCGCGGCACCCGCCGCCACCTCGGCTTCGGCCACGGCGCGCACTACTGCATCGGCGCCGACCTGGCCCGGGTCGAGCTGGAGATCGCCATCGTGAAGATCATCGAGCGGTTCCCGACGCTGGAGATGGCCGTCCCGTTCGAGTCCATCCGCACCAAGGAGGGTTCGGTCGTCTACGGCGTCTGGTCGCTGCCCGTGAAGTGGTGACGACCCGCACGCCACGCACAAGGGAGGGGGTGCCCGCCGGCACCCCCTCCCTTCGCGCTGTTCCCGGCCGGTCAGTAGTTCCCCAGTCCGCCGCAGACGTTGATCGCCTGCGCGGTGATGGACGCCGCGGTGTCGGTCGTCAGGTAGGCGACCAGCCCCGCCACCTCCTCCGGGGTGGAGTAACGGCCCAGCGGGATCTTGGCGTTGAACTTCTCCAGGACATCCGCCTCGGTGATGCCCCAGTGGCCCGCGTAGCCCTGCCGGACCCGCTCCGCCATCGGCGTCTCGACGTAGCCGGGGCAGACCGCGTTGACGGTGATGCCCGAGGTGGCCAGCTCCAGGCCGACGGCCTTGGTGAAGCCCACCACGCCGTGCTTGGACGCGGAGTAGGGCGAGGCGTAGATGACGCCCTGCTTACCGCCGGTGGACGCGATGTTGATGACGCGTCCGTAGCCGTCGGCGCCCATGCCGCCGTTCTTCAGCACCTCCTTGGTCACCCGGAAGACGCCGTTGAGGTTGGTCTCCACCACCGCTAGCCACAACTGCTCGTCGAGGTCGGCGATCTCGCCACCGCCACCCCGTCCGGCGTTGTTGACCAGCACGTCGATCCGGCCGAACCGCGCCACCGCGGCCGCGACGGCGTCGCGCACGCTCACCGCGTCGGTCACGTCGCACGCGCCGCCGGCCACCTCCAGGCCCTCGGCGGTGAGCTTCGCGACGACCTCGGTGAGCCGGTCCGCGTCGCGGGCGACGCCGAAGACGGCGAAGCCCTGCTCGGCCAGGGTCCGCGTCACCGCCAGCCCGATCCCGCTGCTGGCCCCGGTGACGAAGGCCACCCGCCGGGCGCCGGTGTCCTTGGACATCGCGCCGGTCACGCGGCGGTGAGCTGGGCGTTGACCCAGTCGGTCAGGGACTGCGGGGTGCCGAGGTTCTCCAGGTTGTCGGTGATGTCCACCCCGTACTCGCGCTTGATCAGGGCGGCGGTCTCCAGCAGAGCCAGGGAGTCGTAGCCGAGTTCGCTGAAGGAGGTCTCGGCGATGTCGCCGGTGAGCTGGTCGGACTCGTCCTCGCCCGCGCTGATCCGCAGGATGTCCTTCAGCCCGTCGATGGTCAGTGCAGCCATGGTGAAGCTCCCCTGTCGTGGTTGGTCCGTATCCGGAAGGCTCGGCCGCGGGACTCGGAACGGGCTCGCGTCCGCCTGGAACTGCGGCGGGCCCACCAGGGCTCGAGCGTGACTGCTGCCCGTATGCGAGTCGCCCACCACACGCTGTTTCGAAAAAGCGGACCGAATTCGAACGAACGGGATGGGGTGGGCCGGGTGTTTGCTGTGAAGCCGAGGGGAACTCTGCAACTGGGAGAAGAACTGCGGCCGAGGGAGGACCCGGGACTCGCCGGCCGGCTGGCCGCCTCCGCGGCCCGTCTCGACGGCGCCCACCTCGCCCTCGACGAATTCGACGGATGGCTCGCGGAACGCGACGCCGTCCAGGAGTTCGCCATCGAACGGATTCCGTTCGCGCAGATGCGCGGCTGGCACTTCGAGGACGGCGTGACCGCCAGCGGCAACCTGGTGCACGACAGCGGCCGGTTCTTCTCGGTCGAGGGCCTGCGCCTGAGCGAGGCCGCCGGCGGGGGCACCGCGCGCTACCAGCCGATCCTGCACCAGCCCGAGGTCGGCATCCTCGGCATTCTGGCCAAGGAGTTCGACGGCGTCCTGCACTTCCTGATGCAGGCCAAGATGGAGCCGGGCAACCCCCGGCCGGTCATGCTGTCGCCGACCGTGCAGGCGACCCGCAGCAACTACACCGGCGTCCACCAGGGCGCGCCGGTGACCTACCTGGAGCACTTCGTCGGCGCGGGCCGCGGCCGCGTCGTCGCCGACGTGCTCCAGTCCGAGCACGGCGACTGGTTCTTCCACAAGCGCAACCGCAACATGCTGGTCGAGGTGGGGGCGGACGAGGAGGTCCGTCCCCATCCTGACTTCTGCTGGCTGACACTCGGCCAGATCCACGCGCTGCTCGCCCGGGACAACGTGATCAACATGGACTCCCGCACCGTGCTGTCCTGCCTGCCGCCGGCCCGCCCGGCGGACGCGGACCCGGAGCAGGCCGTCTCCAGTACCGCCGAGCTGCTCAGCTGGTTCACCGACCGGCGCACGGAAAGCGAGATGGCGGCCACCCGGGTACCGCTGCGCGGCCTCCCCGGCTGGCGCCGCGACCTCGACCAGATCGGCCGCGAGGACGGCCAGGGCTTCCGCGTCATCGCCATCGACGTGCGGGCCGGCCGCCGCGAGGTCGGCAGCTGGACGCAGCCCGTCATCGAGCCCGTCGGCCAGGGCCTCGCGGCCTTCCTGGTCCGCGAGTTCGACGGCGTCCCGCACGTGCTGACCAAGGCCAGGGCCGAGGGCGGCTTCCTGGACGCCGTGGAGCTCGGCCCCACCGTCCAGTGCATGAACGGCGACGAGCTCGACGAGGAGACCTCGCCGTTCCTGGCCCAGATCCGCGACGCCGACCCCGCCCGCATCCGCTTCGACGCGCTCCACGCCGAGGAGGGCGGCCGGTTCCGCAACGCGGTCAGCCGCTACCTGATCGTCGACGCCGACGACCGCGCGAACGGGCCGCTGCCGGCGGACCACGCGTGGGTGAGCCAGGAGCAGCTGTCCGGGCTGCTGCGGCACAGCCAGTACGTCAACGTCCAGGCCCGCACGCTGGTGGCCTGCCTCAACTCCCTCTGAGCCATGGGCTGCGAAGAGCTCCACCCGCCGGTCGTCGCGGTGATGTGGACGGTCGACGACGCGCTGGTGCTCCGGGCCGCCCGCCTGGCCGAGGAGCAGCGCAGCCCGCTCGTCCTGCTGCTGGTCGTGCGGCGTCCCTGGACGCTGATGTTCGACGCCGCCCTCGGTGCCGAGTTCGACTCGATGGACCTCGAACTGGAGGCCCTGCTCAAGGCCGGCGCGCTGCTGGCCGACAGCCCACTGGTCTGGTCCCTGCACACCGCCTACGGCGAGACCAGCGAGGCGGTGGCCACCCGCGTCCGGCAGCACCGGCCCGGCTGGATCGTGCTCGGACGCAGCCGCTGGCGGCACGCGTCCAAGGTCCTCGGGCTGCGCGTCTTTCCGCCGGACACCAAGGTGCTGATCGTGTGAGGCCCGACTGTGAATTTCGCACACGGGCACCTGTGAACTTCACCCGAAACCGGTGATCGCGGCACTAACGGGCACCCCTGTTTGTCCTGCAATCTTCAATGGGAACCCCGTAGGCCCATATCCCCGAGCGCCAAACAACACAGCCCGTGAACACGGCCGCATCCACCTGGAGGCACGTTGCTGGAAATAAAGGTACTGGGGCCGCTCGAGGCCACCGGCGGGGGCCGGGACATCGCGCCCACCGCCGCCAAACCGCGGCAGGTTCTCGCCCTGCTGGCGCTGCGCGCCGGCGAGGTGGTCTCGGTCTCCACCCTCGTGGAGGAGATCTGGGGGGAACACCCGCCGCGCAGCGCCCTGACCACGCTGCAGACCTACATCCTGCAGCTGCGCCGGCTCATCGGCCGGGTGGTCCTGTCGGGCTCCGCCAAGGACGTCCTGCTGACCCGCTACAACGGCTACCTCTTCGCGCCCGAGACGGTGATGGTCGACGCCCAGCTCTACGAGGGCCTGGTCGACGAGGCCAACAAGGCCTCGGGCGCCGGGGACCACGTCGAGTCGTACCGGCTGGCCAGCCAGGCGCTGGACCTGTGGAGCGGCGAGGTCCTGGTCGACGTGGTGCGCGGCATGCACCTGGCCATCGAGTCCACGAGACTGCAGCAGGGCCGGCTCGGCCTGCTGGAGACCCGCATCGACGCCGAACTGCACCTCGGCCGGCACCACATGCTGCTCGGCGAGCTGGCCATGCTGGTGGCCAAGAACCCGATGCACGAGAACTTCTGCGCCAAGTTCATGCTCGCCCTGTACCGGTCGGGACAGCGCTGGCGCGCGCTGGAGGTCTACCAGCAGGTGCGCTCGGAACTGGCCGCGGAGCTGGGGCTGGAGCCCTCGGCCCGGCTGCAGAAGCTGCAGCACGCGATCCTGGCCTCCGAGCCCACGCTCGACTTCCCCGGACAGTCGATGCCGGGCGGTCCGTTCACCACCGGGGGCCCGCTCGCGACCGGCGCCGGCATCGTGGCCGGCCCGACCAGGTGAGACGGTGGCTCCCCGTGGAGCCACCGCACAGCGAACGGCCGGGCGTGGAGCGGGTCCGACCCGTCCACGCCCGGCCGTCGTCGCTGTCCCCCAACGCCGTCCCTCAACCGGCCACGGTGCGCAGCAGCGGTGAGAAGATCTCCGGGCTGGACACCGCCAGCGCCCGCAGCGCCGCCGAGTGCGGCGCGAACTCCGGCCGGGCCACCGCCGCCCGCAGGCTGGCGTGGTCGGCCCAGCGGGCGATGTTCACGTAGGAGGCCGGGTCGTCGATCCGCCGGTGCAGGGTGTGCTCCAGGAACCCCGGCTGCTCGGCGAAGAAGGCCGACGTCGAGGCGAACACCGCCTCGAACTCCTCGGCGGAGGAGGTCAGCGTGAACCGGTTGACCAGCGTCACCGGGCCCGCCGGGGCGGCGGAGCCGACGGGCGCGCCGCCGTAGCGGGCGACCACCTGGTGGAAGCGGGCCAGCGTCTCACCCGGGCTCGGACCGTCCAGCGCCGCGTGGATGCCCCGCGCGATCTCGCCGTGCCGGTGCAGGTTGCTGTGGGTCAGTGCCACCAGGGTGCTCGTCGGCCCCGCCGGCTCGAAGTCCACCTCGATGAAGCTCGCCCGCTCGTCGTCGTAGATCGGCTGCCAGCCGGGGCCCACCCGCCACGTCAGCACGATCCGCTTGCCCGGCTCCCACTCCAGGACGGTGCCCCAGGCGATCTCGGTCCCGTCCGCGCCGACCTCGTAGTAGCGGCCGCCCACCCGGGGCTCGATGGTGAGCGAGACCCGGTCCTTCACGAAGACGTGCTTCTCGGGGAACCACTCCAGCGGACGCTCCGCGAAGATCGCGAAGGCCCGTTCCACGGGGACGTCGACCGTCACCGTCTTGCGCACGTCCGGAACCGTCGTGGGTTCAGTCATGGGGTACTCCCTGTCCCTGTGCTCGCTCGCTTCACGGTCTCCCGCCCACGGTGCTCCGGGACCCTCGACCACCGGCGGAAGGCGGATCGAGCGTTCGCGCCCGCACGACGGATCGACCGGCGGTGTAGGGGAGTTCGAGGCGGGGCCGCGCACCATGGCCGCATGCGTATCCTCGTCACCGGCGCCGCCGGCTTCATCGGCTCGCACTACGTGCGGTCGATCCTGGATGGTGAGTACGCCGGCTATGCAGATGCCGAGGTCACCGTCCTCGACAAGCTGACCTATGCCGGCAACCGGGCCAACCTCCCCGCCGACCACCCGCGCCTGGCCTTCGTCCAGGGCGACATCTGCGACCGGGAGCTCCTCCTCGACCTCGTCCCCGGCCACGACCTCGTCGTGCACTTCGCCGCCGAGTCCCATGTGGACCGCTCCCTCGCCGACGCCTCCGACTTCGTGCGGACCAACTGCCTGGGCACCCAGAACGTGATGGAGGCCTCGCTGGCGGGGCGGGTGTCCCGCGTGGTCCACGTCTCCACCGACGAGGTCTACGGCTCGATCGCCGAGGGCTCGTGGACGGAGCAGTGGCCGCTCGCGCCCAACTCGCCCTACGCGGCCTCCAAGGCCGGCAGCGACCTGATCGCCCTCGCCTACGCCCGCACCCACGGCCTGGACGTCTCGGTCACCCGCTGCTCCAACAACTACGGCCCGTACCAGCACGTCGAGAAGCTGATCCCGCTCTTCGTCACCAACCTGCTGACCGGCCGCCAGGTGCCGCTCTACGGCGACGGCGCCAACGTCCGCGAGTGGCTGCACGTCGCCGACCACTGCCGCGCGATCCAGCTGGTGCTGACCCGCGGCCGCGGCGGCGAGGTCTACAACATCGGCGGCGGCAACGAGCGGACCAACCGCGAGATCACGGCGCTGCTGCTGGACCTGTGCGGCGCCGGCCCCGAGTCGGTCCGCCACGTCGCCGACCGCAAGGGCCACGACCTGCGCTACTCACTGGACGACAGCAGGATCCGCGAGGAGCTCGGCTACGCGCCCGAGGTCCCGTTCGAGGAGGGCCTGGCCGCGACCGTGGCCTGGTACCGGGAGAACCGCCCCTGGTGGCGGTCGGTCAAGGATGTGCTGGAGGTGACCTCGTGACCGCGACCCTTTCGGAGCGGACGCTCGAGCTCAAGCCCGTGCGGCGGTTGGATCGTGTGGTGATCCGGTTCGCGGGTGATTCGGGTGACGGGATGCAGTTGACCGGTGACCGTTTCACGTCGGAGACGGCGGGGTTCGGGAATGATCTGTCGACGTTGCCGAATTTCCCGGCGGAGATCCGGGCGCCTGCGGGGACGCTGCCGGGGGTGTCCAGTTTTCAGTTGCATTTCGCGGATCATGACATTCTGACGCCGGGGGATGCTCCGGATGTGCTGGTGGCGATGAATCCGGCGGCGTTGAAGGCGAATCTGGGGGATCTGCCGCGGGGTGCGGAGATCATCGTGAACACGGACGAGTTCACGAAGCGGGCGCTTTCGAAGGTGGGCTGGTCGGCGGATCCGTTGGACGACGGGTCGTTGGCGGGGTTCCGGGTGCATCCGGTGGCGCTGACGTCGTTGACGGTGGAGGCGCTGAGGGACACGTCGCTGGCGCGGAAGGACGCGGAGCGGGCGAAGAACATGTTCGCGCTCGGTCTGCTCAGCTGGATGTACCACCGTCCGACGGAGGGGACCGAGGGTTTCCTGCGGAGCAAGTTCGCGAAGCGGCCGGAGATCGCCGAGGCGAACGTGCTGGCGTTTCGGGCGGGGTGGAACTACGGGGAGACGACGGAGTCGTTCGCGGTCTCGTACGAGGTGGCCCCGGCGGCGAAGGCGTTCGCGCCGGGCCGGTACCGGAACATCACCGGCAACCTGGCGCTGGCGTACGGCCTCGTGGCCGCCTCCCGGCAGTCGCAGCTTCCGCTCTTCCTCGGCTCCTACCCGATCACGCCGGCCTCGGACATCCTGCACGAGCTGTCCAGGCACAAGAACTTCGGGGTGCGGACGTTCCAGGCGGAGGACGAGATCGCCGGGATCGGTGCGGCGCTGGGTGCGGCGTTCGGCGGTTCGCTGGGCGTGACGACCACGTCCGGGCCCGGTGTGGCACTGAAGTCCGAGACCATCGGGCTGGCCGTCTCCCAGGAGCTGCCGCTGGTCGTCGTCGACATCCAGCGCGGCGGGCCGTCCACCGGGCTGCCGACCAAGACGGAGCAGGCGGACCTGCTCCAGGCGATGTTCGGCCGCAACGGCGAGGCTCCCGTCCCGATCGTGGCGCCTGCCACGCCGGGGGAGTGCTTCACCATGGCGATCGAAGCCGCACGCATCGCACTGGCCTACCGCACCCCCGTCTTCCTCCTCTCCGACGGCTACCTCGCCAACGGCAGCGAGCCGTGGCGCGTCCCCGAGATCGGCGAACTCCCCGACTTGACTGTCGAGTTCGCGACGGAGCCGAACCGCGAGGACGGGTCGTTCTGGCCCTACCTGCGGGATCCGGAGACCTTGGCGCGCCCGTGGGCGGTGCCGGGGACGCCGGGGCTCGAGCACCGGATCGGCGGGATCGAGAAGCAGGACGGGACGGGGAACATCTCCTACGACCCGGCCAACCACGACCACATGGTCCGCACCCGCCAGGCCAAGATCGACGGCATCACCGTCCCGGACCTCACCGTCGACGACCCGGGCGGCGACGCGACGCTCCTCGTCCTCGGCTGGGGCTCCACCTACGGCCCGATCGCCGCCGGTATCCGCGAGGTCCGTGCCCACGGCGGGCGCGTCGCCCAGGCGCATCTGCGGTACCTGAACCCGTTCCCGGCCAATCTGGGTGAGGTGCTGGCCCGCTACGAGCGGGTGCTGGTGCCGGAGATGAACCTGGGGCAGCTCGCGCTGCTGCTGCGGGCCAGGTACCTGGTCGACGCCCGCTCGTTCACGCAGGTCAGCGGCATGCCGTTCAAGGCGGCCCAGCTCGCCGCCGTCATCAAGGAGAACCTCGATGCCCACTGAGCTCACCCTCACGGCGAAGGACTTCAAGTCCGACCAGGAGGTGCGTTGGTGCCCGGGGTGCGGTGACTACGCGATCCTGGCCGCCGTGCAGGGCTTCCTGCCGGAGCTGGGCATCGCGCGGGAGAACATCGTGTTCGTCTCCGGCATCGGCTGCTCCTCCCGTTTCCCGTACTACCTCAACACCTACGGGATGCACTCCATCCACGGCCGCGCCCCCGCCATCGCCACCGGCCTCGCGTCCTCGCGGCCGGACCTGTCGGTGTGGGTCATCACCGGCGACGGCGACGCGCTCTCCATCGGCGGCAACCACCTCATCCACGCGCTGCGCCGCAACGTGAACCT